>JAYELK010000078.1:26710-57085 GCA_034717415.1 Campylobacterota bacterium
TAAAAATTGCACTAGTGCAATGGGCTTCCTGCCGAAGGAATCCAAGCGATCAGAAAAAAATTTAGTTTTTTTCTAAGTCGTGCTTTAGCACAGAAGCGTAACCAAAGGAATTACTTCCTTTGGTGTGATAAATAGATGAGAGGTTTCCTTTCATCTTAGAATAAAATTAAAGGAATTTGTATGGTAGGTAGAAAAGTAGGAATCGTTGGAGCTGGTTTTGTTGGTGCTACAGCAGCATATAGTTTAACCATGACAGGTTCTTGTCATGAAGTTGTTTTATATGACATAAATTTTGATGTTGCAAAAGGTAAAGCGATTGATATTGGACAATCAACAAGTTATGCCCCAAAAGGTACTATTGTAACTGCAGCTAAAGATGCGAGTGATTTAGAAGGTTGTGATATTATTGTTATTACAGCCGGTGTTCCTCGTAGAAGTGAGATGACAAGAGCAGATTTACTGATGATAAATGCAAAAATCATGAAAGATGTTGTTGGAAATATTGTGAAATATTCTCCAGATGCAATTATTCTTTGTGTATCAAATCCACTAGATATTATGACTTTCGTAGTTCATAAAATGACTGGTTGGGATAGAAATAGAATCATCGGTATGGCTGGAGCATTGGATGGTGCAAGAATGGCTTACCAAATCAATCAAAAAGTTGGATATGGTTCTGGTCAAACAAGAGCAATGCTTATAGGTGATCATGGTTCAAATATGATACCTATGCCTGAAATTTCAGCAGTAGGTGGAGTTCCGTTAGAACAAATTATATCCAAAGAGGATATGGTTGGTATTATTGAGAGAACAAAGGAGGGGGGAGCTGAGATAGTTAAACATCTTGGAACCTCTGCTTATTATGCTCCTGGTCGTGCTATTTCAATTATGGTTGAAGCTATACTTGATGATACTAGAATTGTAATGCCATCATCAGTAATGCTTGATGGTGAGTATGGATATAAAGATATTACTGTTGGTGTTCCTGTTGTTCTTGGAGCAAATGGTGTTGAAAAGATTATTGAACTTGAATTAGATGAAGATACAAAAGCTAAATTTAAAGTTTCTGTTGATTCAATTCAAGAAGGTATAGATATCCTTAGCGAAAATGGCTTTTTTAATTAATTAATAAACTTACTTCCTTGCAATTAACTTTCTAGTATTTCTAGGAAGTTAATTCTTTCTAATAATAATTATAATTTCAGATAAACTTAAATCTATTTATATACAATATATTAAACAGCTTTCGTGGAGAGTATAATGTATAAGATAGTAAAAAAAAAGATGATGGCTCACGACTCAATCGTACTAAATGAGATTGAAGCCCCTCAAATAGCAAAAAAAGCAAAACCTGGTCAATTTGTTATCATAAAAATTGATGAAACTGGTGAAAGAATCCCCTTAACCATGGCTAATGTTGATAAAGTGAAAGGGACTATAACTATTATCTATATGATAGTAGGTAAAAGTACCAGAAGTTTCAGCATGTTAGAAGTTGGTGATGTTTATCAAGATTGTGTCGGTCCACTAGGTCAACCAACCAACATTGAAAAAAAAGGAACTGTTGTTTGTGTTGGTGGAGGTACTGGAACAGCTGTACTTCACCCCATCACAAAAGGGATGTTTGAAGCAGGTAATAATGTGATTACAATTCTTGGTGCAAGAAACAAAGACTATCTTATTTTAGAAAAAGAGATGAAAAAAGTTTCAAATGAACTACGAATTTGTACTGATGACGGCTCAAAAGGAAGACACGGTTTTGTAACTGATGAACTTAGAAAAATTTTAGAGACTCAAAAAGTTGATGAAGTTGTGGCAATTGGTCCAGTTCCTATGATGAAATTTGTTTCACTATTAACCAAAGAGTTTGATGTTGAAACTGTTGTGAGTCTAAATCCAATTATGATAGATGGAACTGGCATGTGTGGTGGATGTAGAGTGACTATTGGTAATGAAACTAAATTTGCTTGTGTTGATGGACCAGAATTTGATGGACATAAAGTTAATTATGATTCTCTTATGAGAAGGTTAGGTGCTTATAAACATGAAGAAGAACATGCATGCGATTGTATGGATGACGAAGATTTGAGATAGGACTTTATCATGATAAATGTTAGAAATTTTACAAAAAAAGAGAGAAGAGCCATTCCGAGACAGGAGATGACAGAGAGACATCCTAAGCAAAGAGCAAAATATTTTGATGAAGTTACTCTTGGATATAGTCTAAAAGAGGCACAGTTTGAAGCAGCTCGTTGTATTCAGTGTAAAGATCCTGCATGTGTATCAGGTTGTCCTGTTGGCATTGATATTCCTGGATTTTTAGAAATGATAGTTAATGATGAGTTAAATGATGCGATAGACAGAGTGTGGGAAAGCACTGCTCTTCCAGCTGTATGTGGAAGAGTTTGTCCACAAGAGATGCAGTGTGAACAAGTTTGTGTTGTTGGTATGAAAAAAGGTAAAGAACCTGTTGGTATCGGAAATCTAGAGATGTTCATAGCCGATTGGGCAAGAGCTCACAATGTAAAAGCTAAATTTGATATTCCTTCAAGTAGTGGTAAAAAAGTTGCAGTAGTTGGAAGTGGACCAGCAGGAATTACAGTAGCAGGAGATTTAGCAAAAAAAGGACATGCCGTTACTATTTTTGAAGCTTTTCATAGAGCCGGAGGTGTACTTTTATATGGTATCCCAGAATTTAGACTTGCAAAAGATATAGTAGCGTATGAGATACAACAGTTACAAGATTTAGGTGTAAAGATAGAATACAACTGGGTTGTAGGACGAACAGTAGATGTGGATGAGTTACTTCAAGAGAAAGGTTTTGATGCCGTGTTTATTGGGGTTGGGGCAGGGTTGCCAAACTTTTTAAATATTCCAGGTGAAGATTTGAGTGGTGTTTTTTCTGCAAATGAGTATCTTACTCGTGCAAATCTTATGCGAGCTTTTGAGTTTCCAAGATATGACACACCTATAATACCAGGGAAAAATGTGGCAGTTTTAGGTGCTGGAAATGTTGCAATGGATTCAGCAAGAACTGCACTTAGACTTGGAGCTAAGAGCGTTAAGATAGTTTACAGAAGAACCAGAGATGAATCGCCATCAAGACATATCGAACTTCATCATGCCGAACAAGAGGGTGTTGAGTTTGAGTTTTTAACTTCGCCACTTGAGTTTATAGGGGCTGCTAATGGAAAATTGGCAGGTATAAGTTGTGAGAGAATGGAACTTGGTGAACCAGATGAAAGTGGTAGAAGAAGACCAATTGCTATAAAAAATTCACAGTTCTTTTTAGATTGTGATTTGGCAATTATTTCAATAGGAACTCAAGCGAATCCATTATTAACAAATACAACTGATGGTTTAGAACTGAATGAATGGGGAAATATTAAAGCTGATCCAAAAACTGGCAAAACAACAAAAGATGGCGTTTGGGCAGGTGGAGATATAACACTAGGTCAGGCTACTGTTATCTTGGCTATGGGTACAGGAAGAGATGCTGCTAAATCAATTGATGAATATTTAGCAACTAAATAATGGAGGACAATATCCTCCTAAGAGTAGTCACACTCTTTAATACCCAGTTTTTTAAGTACAGCTTCAGCAAATTCGCCGGAAGTTCTTTGACAAACATACTCTTCCCCACTAAACTCAATACTAAATGTACCACTTTCATTTGTAATTCTTCTGTGAATAATTTCAGGATAAACATCCATCTCTTTTTCAACTCTACCAATTTCATCACAGATTAAAGATCTACTCTCTAAACCTGTATATTCAATGGTCATTCTCATATAACCTTCTTCCATTTTGATACTAGCACATTTATCATGTAGCATAAGAGTCCTTTATGATTTTTATAAGTTTATCATATTTTAAAGTAAACTTCAATAAAAAAACTTATTTTTAAATTAAGTTTTGAGTTTTAATTAAAAGTTACATTTCAAATTCAATTTTTTCTTTTGCTTAATAACAAGCTTTTTTTTATTGAAAAATAGATAAACTGAAAAAATACACATTATAAAGGTAATTTGAATGAGAGAAATTGAATTTGATGTAATAGTTAAAGCTGTAAGAGATATTATAGTTCACTGTGGTACTGACTTACCACAGGATGCTTATGATGCTTTAGTTGAGGCTATGGAAAATGAGAAGTCATCGGTAAGTAAAGAGGTTATTAGACAGATACTTGAAAATGCTGATATCGCAAAAAATGAGAAGAGACCACTTTGTCAAGATACTGGCTTAGCTGTATTTTTTGTAAATGTTGGAGAAGATGTAAAGGTTAAAGGTGGTCTTTTAAGAGATGCTATCAACAAAGGCACAGAGCAGGGTTATGTAGATGCTTATCTTAGAGCAAGTACCTGTGAGCCTTTTAGTCGTGCAAACTTAAAAGATACAGTTGGTTACAACCTACCTGCTATTGTTCATTTTGATTTAGTTGCAGGAGATAAAATAGATATTGAGTATGCTGCTAAAGGTGGGGGAAGTGAAAATGTCAGCCGTGCTAAAGTTTTTCCACCAGCTGCCGGAAAAGATGGAATAGTAGAGTATGTAAAAGAAGTTATTAGCGATGCAGGTCCAAACCCTTGTCCTCCGATTACTGTAGGTGTAGGTATAGGTGGTACTTTTGAAAAAGCTGTAATCAGTTCTAAGCATGCACTCTTTAGAGATATTGGTTCAGTGAATAAAGATTCTGAAATGGCTGAACTAGAAGAGAGAATGATGGTAGAGATAAACAACTTAGGAATAGGTGCTATGGGTATGGGTGGAACAAAAACAGCTCTCGCTGTTCATATAGAAGCAAATCCTTGTCATATTGCATCTTTGCCAGTTTCAGTTAATGTTCAGTGTCATAGTTCAAGACACACGCATATAACAATATAAGAGAAAGGTAAAAATATGTCAAAAACTTATAATTTAACAACACCATTAACAGAAGAAGTTACCAGAAAGTTAAAAGCCGGTGATATAGTTTACCTAAATGGTACTATATTTACAGCCAGAGATGCAGCTCATAAAAGACTTGTTGATCTGATCAAATCAGGTAAAGAGTTGCCATTTGATTTAGAGGGAAGTATTATCTATTTTGTTGGACCAACTCCACCAAAACCAGGCGACCCAATAGGAAGTGCCGGACCAACTACTAGCTATAGAATGGATAGTTTTTCACCAACTATGCTTAAAAATGGCTCAAAAGGGATGATTGGTAAAGGAAAGAGAAATCAAGAGGTAAAAGATGCTTGTATGGAGTATGGTGGGATTTACTTTGGTGCTACAGGTGGTGCCGGTGCGCTGCTTGGAAAACAGATTACAAGTGCTGAAGTTATCGCTTATCCTGAACTAGGACCGGAGGCTGTAAGAAAGATTATAGTTAAAGATTTTCCTGTTACAGTGATAAATGATACTTTTGGTAACGATTTGTATCAAATAGGTAGAGATCAGTACGAGGTTAAATAGTATGTTTTGTGCTACAATTTGTAGCAATACATATAGAAAACCTTGTTACTATTGTGAAGTTGAATAACTAAATAGATATAATGAACCGAATAAATTTTAAGAGGAGAACAGATGAATATACACGAATATCAAGCGAAACAAATTTTTGCTAAATATGGTGTACCTACACCAAAAGGTATAATGGTTGAAAGCGTAGATGCTGCAGTTGAAGCTGCGAAAGAGTTAGGTGGTCCTATTTGGGTTGTTAAAGCTCAAATTCACGCAGGTGGTCGTGGTTTAGGTGGTGGTGTTAAACTAGCTAAAACTTTAGATGAAGTTAGAGAACTTGCTGATGAAATTCTTGGCATGACTTTGGTGACTCATCAAACTACTGCTGAAGGTAAACTTGTTCAAAAGCTTTATATAGAAGATGGTGCTGATATTAAAGATGAGTTTTATCTTTCTGTTGTTCTTGATAGAAAACTAGAGATGCCTTTAATTATGGCTTCAACTGAGGGTGGTATGAATATTGAGGATGTTGCTGAAAACACTCCTGAAAAAATCATTACTGTTGCCGTAGATCCAGCTGTTGGTTTTCAAGGTTTTCATGGTAGACAACTTGCTTTTGGTTTAGGTATTACGGATAAAACAGAGCAAAAAAAGATTATCTCTTTTGCACAAAAACTTTTCAAACTATATATGGAAAATGATGCAGAGATGATTGAAATCAATCCTTTAGTAAGAACTGGTGCTGGTGACTTTATAGCATTAGATGGAAAAATGGGCTTTGATAACTCTGCTCTTGGTCGTCAGCCTCAAATTGCTGAGATGAGAGACTTAACAGAAGAGGATGCTGATGAAGTTGAAGCTGCTAAATATGGTCTTTCTTATGTTGCTCTTGATGGTGAGATCGGTTGTATGGTAAATGGCGCAGGTCTTGCGATGGGTACTATGGATACAATTAATCATATGGGCGGAACTCCGGCTAACTTTTTAGATGTTGGTGGTAGTGCAAATGCAGAGACTGTTGCAAAAGGTTTTGAAATTATTCTTAAAAATCCAAAAGTAAAAGCAATTTTTGTAAATATTTTTGGTGGGATCGTTCGTTGTGACCGTATTGCCAATGGTATTATCGAAGCTACTAAGATTACTGATGTTAATGTTCCAGTTATTGTGCGTCTTGATGGTACAAATGCTCCAGAAGCTGCTGAGATTCTTAAAAATGCAAATATTTCTAACCTAATTGTCGGTAATGATTTAGGTGACGGTGCTGCAAAAGCAGTAGCTGCAGCGAAAGGAGAATAATTAATGTCAATTTTAGTAAATAAAGATACAAAAGTAATCGTTCAAGGTTTTACAGGTAAAGAGGGTACTTTCCATGCTGAGCAATGTCTTGCATACGGAACTAAAATTGTTGGTGGTGTAACACCAAACAAAGGTGGTCAAGAGCATTTAGGTCAGCCAGTATTTAATACAGTTTCTGATGCTGTTGCTACAACTGGAGCTACTGTTTCTATGATTTTTGTTCCACCTGCATTTGTAGGTGATGCTGTAATGGAAGCTGCTGAAGCTGGAATTGAACTTGCAGTAGTTATTACTGAGGGTGCTCCAGTTAAAGATATGCAGGCTGCTAAAGCTCATGCAACAAAACATGGCATGATGACTATCGGACCGAATTGCCCAGGTATTATTACTGCTGAGGAGTGTAAAATCGGTATTCTTCCTGGTATGATTTTCAAAAAAGGTAAAGTTGGTTTAATTTCTAAATCTGGTACTTTAACTTATGAAGGTGCCAATCAAGTTGTTAAAGAAGGTTTTGGTATTAGTACTGCAGTTGGTATAGGTGGGGATCCAATTATTGGTCTTTCATATAACCAAATTTTACCAATGTTTGAAGCAGATCCAGAGACTGAAGCAATCGTTATGATTGGTGAAATTGGTGGGGATCTTGAGATTCAGGCTGCTAAACTAATTAAAGAACAAATCACTAAGCCGGTTGTTGCTTTTATTGCAGGTCAAACTGCACCTAAAGGTAAAACAATGGGTCATGCAGGTGCAATTGTATCTGGTAGTGCTGGAACAGCAAAAGAAAAAATGGATGCTCTTGAAGCAGCTGGTGTCAAAGTTGTAGTTTCACCTGCTGATATTGGTAAGGCTATTTCGGAAGTTTTAGCTAAGTAATTTTCTCTTGTGTGAGCCTCGTAATGTAACAAAACGATATATTTACGAAGCGCTAGTAGCACAATTTAGAGTAAAATTATAAAAACTTAGATACTCTTTATTGATAAAGAGCGATATGCGAATTTAATTTGCATATTAATAATAGGAGAATAAATGGGAACTTTTAGAACTGAAAATCCTGGTAATCAACCTGTATGGGTTAATACTAGTAACTGTAAGGCATGTGATATTTGTGTTTCAGTGTGTCCTGCAGGTGTACTTGCTATGCGTTATGAAATCTCATCAACACTTGGTGCAATGATCTCTATTGAGCATCCAGAAGCTTGTATTGGCTGTGGTGAATGTGAGATATCATGCCCAGACTTTGCTATTTTTGTAGCAGATAGAAAAGAGTTAAAAGAAGCTGGTGTTAGCTTTGCAAAACTTACCGACGAATCTAAAGAGCGTCAAACAGCAATCGCTGCAAATAACTACTATTCAATAGAACAAGGAGCTAGATAATGGCTACAAGAGAAATTATATCTACTGGTAATGAATTATCAGCAATTGCAGCTGTAGATGCTGGGTGTAAATTTTATGGTGGTTATCCACTGACTCCATCGAGTGAAGTTATGCATGTTATTTCTGACCTTTTACCAAAGGTTGGTGGTGTTTCTATTCAAATGGAAGATGAAATTGCAGGTGTTTGTGCTGTAATTGGTGCTTCTATGAGTGGTGTTAGAGCATTGACTGCTACTTCAGGTCCTGGTATTTCACTTAAAGCTGAAAACTTAGGTCTTGCTCAAATGGCAGAAGTACCTTTAGTTTGTGTAAATGTTATGCGTGGTGGTCCGTCAACTGGTCTTCCGACTCGTGTATCTCAAGGGGATGTTGCTCAAGCAAAAAATCCATCACATGGTGATTATAAATCAATCACTCTATGCGCAGGTTCATTAGCAGAGTGTTATACTGAAACTGTAAGAGCGTTTAATTTAGCTGATAGATTTATGCAGCCTGTATTTGTACTTTTAGATGAAACTTTAGGTCACATGCATGGTAAAGCTGAACTACCGACTATTGAAGAGGTAAAAGCTGGGATTGTTCCAAGAAAAAGATTTGATGGAGCTCCTGAAGATTACTTTCCATATGAGTGTGAGCATGATGAGCCTGCGGTTCTAAATCCAATGTTTGAGGGTTATAGATACCACTTTACAGGTCTTCACCATGATAAAAATGGCTTTCCAACTGAAGAGATTGAAACTTGTAGAAAGCTAATCCAAAGATTAGAAGATAAAGTTGAACTTCACAAAGATGAGTTAGAATCTTATGAAGAGTTTATGATGGATGATGCTGAGATTATGATTATTGCTTATGGTTCTGTTTCTCTTGCTGCAAAAGAAGCGATTCGTCACCTAAGAGCTGATGGTATTAAGGCTGGTTTGTTTAGACCAATTACTCTGTGGCCATCTCCAGCTGAAAAGATGAAAGAGTATACAGATAAAATTCAAAAAGTTTTAGTTGTTGAACTTAATATTGGTCAGTATAGAGATGAAGTTCAAAGAGCAACTTCTAGACTTGACATAGATGGTCTGTTTAAAGTTAATGGAAGACCTATATCTCCTTATGAGATTGTAAATAAAGTAAAGGAGTTATAAGATGGCATTTAATTACGAAAAATATTTAAGACTTCAAAAAATGCCGACACTATGGTGTTGGGGTTGTGGAGATGGTGTTATCCTTAAAACATTTGTTAGAGCTGTAGAGAAAATGGGTTGGGATCAAAATGATGTATGTGTTGTTTCAGGAATCGGATGTTCTGGAAGATTTTCTTCGTATGTTGATTTCAATACAATACACACAACTCATGGTAGAACAGTGGCTTATGCAACTGGTGTTAAATTAGCCAATCCAACTAAGCATGTTATATGTGTTGCTGGTGATGGTGATGCGCTTGCTATTGGTGGTAACCACACTATTCATGGCTGTAGAAGAAATATTGATATGACTATGATTATTATCAATAACTTTATCTATGGTTTGACTAACTCACAAACTTCACCAACTACTCCTCAAGGTATGTGGACAGTTACTCAAAAAGCCGGTAATATTGACCCAACTTTTAATACTGCAAATTTAGCAATTGCTTCTGGAGCTTCTTTTGTTGCTCGTGAGACTATGATTGAACCTAAGAAATTGGAAAAAACAATGATTAAAGCTTTCCAACATAAAGGTTTTTCAATGATGGAAGTGCTTTCTAACTGTCATATTAACCTCGGTAGAAAAAACAAAATGGTTTCTGCTATGGAAAATTTAGAATGGATTGATAGTATCAGTATGCCTAAGAAAAAATATGATGCACTTAGTGAAGAGGAGCAGTTAAATATTCTTCCAACAGGTATCTTAAAACAAGATACTGAGGCTGCTGAATATTGCGAAATGTACGCAGAGATTCAAAAAGTACATCAGGGTGAAAGAAAGAAAATCACTCAAGATGACTTTACGAAAAAAATATAAGGAGACACTATGAGTAAAACATTAATGAGATTTACAGGCGTTGGTGGACAAGGTGTTCTTCTTGCTGGTGAAATTTTTGCAGTTGCAAAGATTAAAACTGGTGGTCATGGACTAAAAACTGCAACATATACATCACAAGTTCGTGGTGGTCCGACTGTTGTTGATATTCAACTTGATGATGAAGAGATTTATTATCCATATGCAAATGATGGTGAAATTGGTTTTATGTTATCAGTTGCACAAGTAAGCTATAACTCTTTCAAAGATGGTGTAAAACCAGGTGGGACAATAGTTGTTGATCCAAACCTTATTACACCAACTGATGAAGATAGAAAAACATGGAATATATATGAAATTCCTATTATTACAATTGCTAAGGAAGAGGTTGGTAATGTTATTACTCAGTCTGTTGTAGCACTTGCAATTGCAAATACTATGATGAATGCTATTGATAAAGATGCTCTAATTGCTACAATGCTTTCTAAAGTACCAGCCAAAGTTCATGAAGTAAATAAAGTTGCTTACGAACTTGGTGAAAAATATGCTAAAGAAGCTATGGCTTAATTGGTTTTATTTTAAAGGCAACCTATAACGGGTTGCCTTTTTTTTAAATATGTTTGATATTAATTAATATGTTTATTTCTATAAAATTTAATACTGTTTAATATTAAACCTTAATACTTTCCCAGAAAAAGTCAACATGCTTTTCAAATTGAGTAGAAAGTGCGTTAGTTGATTTAGAATCAAATCTTAAAAGTGTCGCTTGAAGTCTTATGTAGAATAGGGTGGATAGAAACTCATAAGCAACAATCATAGGATCACTAGAGCGTATAAGATTATTTTGCATCATCATAAAGAAAGCTTCAGATAAGACTTTTATATTATCATCATGAAAATCGCTCATAAACTGTTCTCTAAGCTCACTATTTTGAAATAACTCTATCATAAGCAGTCTAAACATACTTTCATTGTTCTTATCAAAAGTAATGAGTTTGTATTGCGTAGTAAACTTATTTAAAAAGAGTTTTCCTTTAAGAGCATTATCCCTAATTTCCTCAGCATTAAAAGAGAAGGGTGAGGCAAATAGCTCTTTTGTAACTTCTAAAAATATCTCTTCTTTATTTTTGTAGTGATTATAGATAGCACTCTCTCTAATTCCTACCTGTGAAGCGATTTTTCTTACACTGGCACCTTTGTAGCCATACTCAGAGAAGAGGGTGCGAGATACTTTTAATATCTTCTGCTTAGTGTCAGTTTTCTTGCTAGATGTCTTGTTTTCGGACATAAATCAACCTTTTTTGTTAAAGTGAACAAATGTTAATATCAATAAAATTATATATGAACACTTGTTAATTTAAGCTTATGTTTTAAGAACAAGTGTTCATCTAAATAAATCATGGCATGAACACTTGTTAATCTACATGCAAAGTATTAAATAAAGGATAAACGAGTATAATTCTATAGGTACAACAGATAGTGACTTAGTCTGACTAAGAGGAAAGTCCGAGCTGCTGTAAGACAGTGTTCCATTTAACGAATGGCCGTAGTAATACGAGGGAAAGTGCAACAGAAAATATACTGCCGACTTAATCGTTTATAAAAATAGCGAAAGATAGTTTGGGTTTTTGCTCAAGCTATCGACAAATAGTAGGTGATGGTGAAAAGGTGGAGTAAGAGCCCACCAGTTTCTATGGCAACATAGAGAGCTTGTAAACCCAACATGGCAGCAAGAAACAGATGGTCAGCGTCTTACAAAGCTACTGTTTCGCTAGAGATACTATGTAAATAGTATAGTAGATTAATACTATCAACACAAAACTCGGCTTACAGTTGTACCTAATTATTAATCTCATATTATTATATATTAAATAAAAGTAGGGCAATATTATTTTCAAGAGAATTTACATTATGTTAATCAATACTAATCTATAAGAGTTTGATTATATGGAGAAATGAATAAATGAATAGAAAAGAACAGTTAATACGAGACATAGAAAATCTTTTAAATACATATGGTGGTATAGATAAAACATTTATCAATCCAGATTTATTAAAGTTTATGGATGAAACTACTTTACTAAGTATTGTAGACTCCTTATTAACACAAAAAGAAGATAGCAAAAAATCAGATATTGAGTGGTTAAATAAGTTTAAAAAAGAAGATAGTTAAAATATTTTTTTGTTAGTGTTCGATATTGTTATGTATATTAATTGTTTTTGTGTATAATGTTACAAATTATTATAGATAGGATATTTAATTATGGGAAACATTGACCTCGTTCAGTTAACACAACAGACAAAAAAACTTACAGCCATGATAGTTGAAGATGAAAAGGTGACAAATGAGCTTTTAAGTTCTACATTTAAAAACTTTTTTTCAGATGTACGCTCTTGTTTCAATGCTGATGAAGCACTAAAGGCATATGCTAAAGTAAAACCTGATGTTGTCTTTGTTGATATTATAATGGAGGGCATGGACGGTATTGAACTTTCTCGTAAACTTAGAGAAGAAAATCCAAGTCAAATTATTATAGTGATTTCTGCGAGTAATGATATAGAAAAAATCTCTGAATCTATAGAAGTTGGTGTAAATAGTTTTGTTCAAAAACCAATTGATACTAAAAAAATTATTGAACTTCTTAATAGTGTTGTTTCGATGGTAACAAAAAAGAAAAAAATAGAAACAAAAACATTTTCTATCTCTCTTCCGTTGGATCTTTATGAAGTAGTTAATGATAATGCCAAAGCAGAAAGTATCTCTAAAAATGCTGTAATCATTAGAGCCCTTCGCAGTTTTTACGAATAAATAAATAAACTTATATGGATTTTATGATTAATTAAGAATAAAATCTATATAATTTCGGCTCAGTTATTAAGCACTGAAAGTGGCCCCGTCGTCTAGCGGTTAGGATCCATGGTTTTCATCCATGTTACAGGAGTTCAATTCTCCTCGGGGTCACCACTTACTTACAAAAAAACAAAATCAAAAATAACTTCAAAATCAACAAATTATTAGTAAAATTCTGTTAAAATCTCGTAAATTATTTTTAGGAATTTTCATGTTAAGATTTGCATCTAGTCCAACTAGTGATATGCACATAAGTAGCCTTAGGGTTGCAATATTAAACTATATTGTTTCAAAACAAAAAAAAGAAGATTTGATCGTTAGGATAGAAGATACAGATAGAGAGAAAAATATAGAGGGGAAAGATCAAGAGATTTTGGATATCTTAGCTCTTTTTGGCATTAAATATTCTCAAGTTATATATCAGAGTCAAAATGTTCGTTTTCACTCTGCTATGGCTCTGCAACTTATCCACGATAAAAAAGCCTTTAGCTGTTTTTGTTCTCCTGAGTGGCTTGAGAAAAAAAAAGAGGAAGTAAAAAAGGCAAAAAAACCATATAGATATGATGATGCTTGTAGAGATTTGCCGAATGAGCTTGTGATTGATAACACTAACCCCTTCACAATTAGAATAAAAAAACCAGATGAAACTATTGCTATTAAAGATCATATCAAAGGTGAAATCAATTTTGAACCTAAAGATGTTGATAGTTTTATCATTATGAGACAAGATAAAACTCCTACTTACGACTTTGCTTGTGCAGTTGATGATATGCTTAGTGATATATCTTTGGTTATTTGTGGTGAAGATCATATGAGTAATACTACTAAACAAGACCACATAAGAACTTCTCTCAACTACAATAAAAAGATAGAGTATGCCCATCTGCCTATTATTTTAAATGATAATAAGATGACTAAAAGAGATGAAGCTTCTAGCGTTAAATGGCTTTTAGAAGATGGTTATCTCCCTTCTGCTATTTCAAATTATTTAATATCATTAGGGAGTAAGCCACCACGAGAGATTTTTAACATGCAAGAAGCCATAGAGTGGTTTAAGCTTGCCAATATTTCTAACTCCCCTACTTGCTTTGATATAGATATGTTAAAGCATATAAATCGTGAACATTTAAAAATGCTTGATGCCAAAGAGCTCTCCAGATATGTTGGTTTTGCTGATGAAGAGATTGGTGAGTTGGCTCGTATCTATTTAGAAGAAGTTGGAACAACAAAAGAGTTAAAAAGTAAAATAGCGCCTATTTTTGCAGATAAAGTAGTTCCCAAAGAATTTGCCAAACAGTTTGCTTTGATAGCTCAAACTATAAAATCAGCACCCTACTTTGATGAGTATGATGATTTTAAAAACTATGTGATGAAAGAGTCAGGTTTAAAAGGTGAAAATTTCTTTAAACCACTTCGTATTTTACTTACCGGTGCCAAAAATGGTCCGGATATTGCTAAAATATATAAATATCTTAAAAACTATATAGGGGAGATTGTAAAATGAGTGATTTAGGAGTAGCAGTACTGCAGTTAGGTGGACTCTTTAGTGGCTTAGTAAATATCTATATATGGGTTATTATAATTGCTGCACTACTTAGTTTTGTAAATCCAGACCCATATAACCCTGTTGTTCAGTTTTTATATAGAGTTACAAATCCAGCCTACTCTTTTGTTAGAAGATTTATGAGGACTAATTTTAACGGTTTAGACTTAGCTCCACTTGTGATTATTATAGGTTTGCAAGTGGTAGTTATCCTTGTAAATTATATCTTTAGCACAGTTGCAAAACTTTTATAAAAAATTATGATTAAAAAATTTCTTTTACTACTTCTTATCTTGGCATGTGCAAATGCTGAGATAAGTCTAAAAGATATTGATTCAAAACCACCATGCCGTGCTAAAGATTTTATGATTTGGCAATATTTAAAACAAGATATAACACCTTCTCAGGCAGACAGAGCATATAAACAGTTAAATAGCAATAGTGATAAACTACTCTACATTTATGCTAAAAAAACGGATGATTTAAAAGTTAAACAGATTGTTCTATGTAAAAAAGAAAAAAATCTTCTTAGCATCAGCGATAAAGAGTGTTTAAAACTTGCTATGAGTCCATATAAAACTCTGACTTTAACAAACAAACAGAGAGAAAAACTTTCTAAAAAAGTAAGTTCTAAAAAAGACAAAAATTTATTGAAAATACAGAGTGAACCATACTCCCAAGAAGCATATATAAAATATAATGCAAATACTATCTTGACGCTATTTGTCAATACAGCAGCATCTCATCGCAGAAAAAATTTAAATATACATTTAAATGAAAAATTTATCAATAAATTATCATCATCTTGGAAAATATCAGAGTTTATAAAAATAGTTGTAAATGATAAAAAGCTAAACAAGCTTCAACTCTCATTGCTCAATCTTAATGGCACTAAACTTAATGCCCAAAGTAACTTTTTTTTAGCACTAAACCATCTAAAACATTCAAATAAAAAAGAAGCGATAAAGTATTTTAATCTTTCTCTTAAAAAATCTAAACATAAAATAGATATAGATAAAAATTATTTTTGGATATATCAAATTACAAAGGATAAAAAATATTTAAATAAACTACTCTTAAGCATGGATATAAATATATATACTCTATTTGCCCATGAGGTTTTAGATAAAAGTTTTGATAACTATTTTAGCTGTGTAGAAGTTATAGATAAAGAGCCTAAAAAAGATATTAAAGACCCATTTAATTGGAGTGATATTTTAAAAGAGATTAAAGCTACTCCAAACGATAAGCTATTTGATTTGGCATCTCTATATATGCAACCGGAGATGATTCCCGTGCAATCTTTTATAATTCAAAAAGCATATAGTTTTAAAATGCATGGGTATATTATGCCTTATGACAAATACCTAAAACAACTAAAAAATGATGATAAAGCTTTAGTTTATGCAATTATGCGTCAAGAGAGCAATCTAATTCCATCTGCCCTATCCCGCTCTTATGCTCTTGGGCTTATGCAACTTATGCCTTTTTTAGTTGATGCAATTGCTAAGAACCATAAAGAGAAAATTACCAATTATGATGAAATGTTTATTCCTAAAAAGAATATAGACTATGCATTAAAACATTTAAAATGGATGCAGAAATCTTTATATCATCCTCTTTTTATGGCGTATGCTTATAATGGTGGAATGGGGTTTTTAAGAAGACATTTAGAAAAAGGCACATTTAACAGTGGTAGATATGAGCCATTTTTGAGTATGGAGTTAATCTCAAATAGCCAAAGTAGAGAGTATGGCAAAAAGGTTTTAGCCAACTATGTGATGTATAAAAAAATAATGGGTGAAGAGATTTCTATTATTCATCTTTTTGATACGCTAACGCAGCCGAAGAAGACTGACCGTTTTCGAGGATAAGTGAAAGTTTGTTTTCTTTATCTTCCTTAAATGTTATAAGATAATATTGCTTCCACTCATTTTTAGTAGCAATTAGATGAGAGAATTTATTGGCATGTGAAAGTTGTTCTATTTTTATTGGAGATTTAGAGTTTAATTTCAAATTTAACTCTTCTTTTTCCTCTTTTAGATAAAGAGATATAAAAAAATACTCATCTTTATAGTAGGCTTTTGGATAGACTTCATTTAGATATATAGCTGAAAAAGTACCGTCTATCTCTTCTCCAAATTTTACCTTAGAAGTTTGAAGGCTTGAAGCACTTAACTCTTGCTCAGTCGTCATATCAAACTTACTAAAAGCATTTTTATCTGCACAACCTGCAATAAGCAATATAAAAGTTAAAATTATAAAAAAAGATTTCATTTTTATTCCTGTAATAATGATAGAATTATATCTTATTAAACAAGCTTTTTGTATAATCTCTTAAATTTAAAACAGAGACAGATATTGAAAAGATTAGCAATTGCATTTACGGGGCCGTCCAATAGTGGCAAGACTACGCTTATACTAAAAGTTGCACGAAAACTTATTAACGAGTACAACAAAGAAGTTGCAATTATTAAGCATGATCCAGGTGATAAAGCCAGATTTGATGTTGTAGGTAAAGATAGTTATAAATTTAGTGATACCGGAGCAGAGGTAATTGTAACTTCTCCTCAAAGAACTACCTACTTTTCAAGAAAAAATAAAGATTTAGATGAGATGATAAGACTTTTTGATAAGTTTGATATTTTATTGGTTGAGGGTTTAAAAAACCTTCCATTACCTCGTATAAGTGTTTTTAGAAATGCTCTTGATAGTGACTATTTTCCATATATGAATGCTTTGGCAATAGATGATAGTGTCAATGTGCAAGAGTATGACATGCCAAATGATGTAGATATTTTAGACTTAAATAATCCAGATGAAGTTATCTCATGGATATTAAAAAATGCAAAGGAAGTTTAGATGAGAGATATATTTGATGCAATTCAAAGAAGTGCTATAAGAATTAAAGATGCTATTGATGTTAAAGATATAGGCTATTCAGAGCAAGAAAATAGTTCAGGAGAGACTCAACTTCAACTTGACATTCAATGCGATATGATAATCGAAGAGGAATTTTCAAGCATATCTTCTATTCACACTATTGCTAGTGAAGAGAAAGAAAAAGAGATGTTGCTTCATAAAGATGGTAAATATTTTATCGCCTATGACCCTCTTGACGGCTCATCTTTAGTAGATGTGAACTTAAGTGTCGGTTCTATATTTGGTATATACGAAAATGCTTTTGGTGCTAAAAATATGGTTGCTTCATGTTATGTAGTTTATGGACCAAGAGTTGAGATGGTTTTTGCTCAAAATAAAACTAAACTATATCTACTTCAAGCTGGTGAGTTTGAGTTTGTAAAAGAGATTCGTCTGAATGAAAAAGGTAAACTAAATGCTCCTGGTGGAACACAGCAAAACTGGGCACCTTATCATAAAAAACTTGTAGATAGTTTCTTTGGGGATGGTTATCGCTTGAGATATTCCGGTGGAATGGTTCCTGATTTGCATCAGATTCTTTTAAAAGGTGGTGGACTTTTTAGTTATCCAGCGACAAGTGACAAGCCAAATGGAAAACTTCGTAAACTGTTTGAAGTATTTCCTTTTGCTTTTATCTATCAAAAATCAGGTGGAGATGCTATAGATGGTACAAAAGATTTAATGCAACTTCCACATGCTCACATACATGATACAGCTGTTTGCTTTTTCGGTTCAAAATATGAGATAGCAAGAGTAAAAGATGTCTACAGTAGAGAAGGATAAGTTTGAAATTCATCTCGATGAGATGATTTTAAAATTACAAAAGTGTCAAGAAGAGAAAGGTTTAAAGAGTTGTAGTGATTGCGAACACTATTTAACTTGTGAACTTAGAACCCAATATATAAAATCAGTATACAACAGTATGTCTAAAGGCGATACTGGTGGATTTGAATTTTAATTAATTGCACATTTTATGAAATAAAATTAAGGACTGAAATTTTGAATAAATATATAACAACGCCTATCTATTATGTAAATGGTGAAGCTCATATAGGGCATGCTTATACAACTTTTATTGCAGATACTATGGCTAGATATGAAAGATTAAAAGGTAACGATACTTACTTTTTAACAGGCACTGATGAGCATGGTCAAAAGATTGAAGAATCAGCTCAAAAGGCTGGCAAACCTACTCAAGAGTTTGCAGATGAGATTAGCGCTTCATTTAAAAATTTATGGGATGAATTTGAGATAAGTTATGATAAGTTTATCAAAACTACTGATAAAGACCATAAGATTGGTGTTCAAAAAGCTTTTGAAGTGATGTATGCTAAAGGCGATATTTATAAAGATTTTTATGAAGGTCACTACTGTGTTAGTTGTGAGACTTTTTTTCCTGAAACTCAACTTGTTGATGGTGAGTTTTGTCCCGATTGTGGAAGAACTACGAGCATTGTTAAAGAAGAGAGTTATTTCTTCAAACTTTCAAAATATGAAGATAGACTTCTAAAACTTTATAAAGAAAATCCTGATTTTATTCTACCTCGTTCTCGTGCAAATGAAGTTATCAACTTTGTAAAAGGTGGTCTTCGTGATCTTTCTGTTACCCGTACATCATTTAATTGGGGTGTTGGAATGCCTAAGAGTCTAAATGATGATAAACATGTTATGTATGTTTGGCTTGATGCTCTTATGAACTATATTACAGCTCTTGGCTATGGTAAAGGCAAAGTGAATGGCGAAGCCAGAGAGGGTACCCTGGGGTGTGAAGCTAAAATGAACTACTGGCCTGCTTCAGTTCATTTTGTCGGTAAAGATATTCTTCGTTTTCATGCTATTTACTGGCCGGCATTTCTTATGAGTCTTGATATGCCACTTCCTAAGCATATTGGCGCTCATGGTTGGTGGACTAGAGATGGTGAAAAGATGAGTAAATCAAAAGGTAATGTTGTAGCCCCTAAAGAGGTTGCAGATGCTTACGGTGTTGAAAATTTAAGATATTTTATGCTTAGAGAAGTTCCATTTGGTCAAGATGGTGATTTTTCTCAAAGAGCATTTATAGATAGAATTAACTCAGAACTTAGTAATGACTTGGGTAATCTTCTTAACCGTATTATCGGCATGAGTGGAAAGTATAGTAATTTTGAGATAGATAGTGTTAATGTTGAGAAATATCATGCAAAAGAGTTAGATGCAATGAATGAAGCACTTGGTAATCTTGATGGTTTTATGCAAAATCTGCAAACTCATAGATACTTAGAAGAGCTTTGGAAACTTTTTGCCATAGGAAATGGCGCTATAACCGGTTATGAGCCTTGGGCAAAGATGAAAGAGGGAAAAGTTGATGAGGCTTTAGCTACCGTTGCACTTGTTGCAAATATTTTAGCTAAAGCATCTATCATGCTAAGTCCTATTATGCCAAAAACTACAAATATTATCGCAGATGCACTTAACTTTGAGATAAATAATGATAGCTATAAAGAGCTTGTAGCAGATAAAAAACTACTAAAATTATTTAATATTAAAAAAGTTCCACCACTTTTTCCTCGTGTTGAAGAGCCTTTAATGCCAGAAGCACCGGTTGCTCAGCCAAATGCTCCAAAAGAAGAAGTTGGAGTAGAAAAAAAAGAAGATGATAACCTTATAGAGATTGGTCAGTTTTTTGAAACATCTTTAAAAATCGGTGTAGTTGTAGAGGCTGAGGAAGTTCCAAAAAGTAAAAAACTTCTAAAACTTCAAGTTGATTTAGGCGAAGATAAACCTCGTCAAGTTATTGCAGGAATAAAAGAGTTTTATAGCGCTGAATCACTTTTAAACACTCAAGTTTGTGTAGTTGCAAACCTAAAACCTGTAAAACTTATGGGAATGATTTCAGAGGGAATGCTTCTTGCTGCTAAAGATGAAGATGGTCTATGTTTAGTTAGACCAGAGAAACCTAAAAAGGCAGGCACACCTATTGGATGAGACTAGAAAATGTTCTCGCACTTACACATGCTAAACTCATTAATGAGCCATGTGTAAATAGTTTTGAAACTATTGTTTTTGATGCTCATAGAGTAAAAAGGGGTGACCTTTTTATTGCTTATGATGAGAGTACAATAGAAGAAGCTGTACAAAATGGTGCTTATGGTGTTGTTTTTGAGGAATTGACAGAAATAAGAGATAGTGAGATTGCTTGGATAAAAGTCAACAGTATCAATGATGCACTAAAAAGACTTCTTCGATTTAAGATGATAGAGAAAGAAGTTGTAGCTTTTGAGTGCAATGAAATTATTTTAAAATTGGCACTTCAGGTTATAACTCCATCAAATTGTTTAGTTTTAAATAGTAGTATAAAAAATATTTTTAATATCCTTTGGCATGTGGAAAATAGATCAACAATCTTTTTCTGCCCTACTCTAATTGATAAAAATATATTTACAAATATTAGAAAATTTCCTCAAACTGCGATACAACCAATAGAAATCATGGAGCAAACACTTTTTGAGACCTCTTTTATTTATGATAATAAATTTTATGAAAGACAGCTTATCTCTCCATTTTTTATACCATACCTCGAAGAGTTGCTACATCTATACAAAAGTTTAAAAATAGACTTTAAACTTAGAAAATTCAGACCGATAGATCATTTTGAAGCAGTATTTACAAATAAAAACTTTGAGATAAAAGAGTTTGGAACAAGCGATAAAGTGCTGATATTTGAAAAAAATAGTGATTTAATCAAAAAAGAGATAAGTTTTTTACAAAAAAATGCCAACTGGGCAAATACTATATTTATTTTACCATCTCTCCACGCCAATGAATATAAAGATTCTAAAAATATATACATCTATAAAAATGAAAAAGAGATAATAAATATTTTAAAGAGTAACAACTTTCACTTCGCTCTTATAGTTGGTGTTGATAAGTCGGTTCTCGACAAACCCCTGCCTTATCAGACTCAACTGACACTTTTTTAATAGCATTGAACTTTAACTAACTTTAGAGTTCTAGCTCTCTTTTTAACTCTTCTTTGTTGATTTTGTTTTTATCACTTTGAACTAATGGAAGAGATTTTTTATAGATAACTTTGCTTGGAATCATGTAAGAAGCAAGATGTTTTTTTAACTCGAAAAGTATTTCATTTTTAGGTATCTCACTTCTAGAAGTATAAACCATAACTATCTCCTCTTCAATCTGTTCATTTTCTATGGAAAAGACTGCACAAGCATCTATTTGAGGGATATTTTTTGATACGCACGACTCTATTTCAAGTGGAGAGACTCTAAATCCTCTTGTTTTTATCATATCATCATCTCTTGATACAAAGTAAAAGTAGCCCTCTTCATCTTTATAAACATAATCACCTGAGGCTACAACTATTTCATCTATAAGTTGACCCTCTAAGTTGATTACATCTTTTAAAATTTGAATCGATTTAAATCTTTTTTCATTTTGTTCTGGTGCATTCCAGAAACCTTTGTAAATATAGCCACCTCTATGGATTAACTCCCCTATTTCCCTTGGTTTACACTCTTTGCCCTCTTTATTAATTATATAGAGTTCAACATCTGCAATAGCTTTCCCTATTGAGTCTGGTCTGATTTCTATCTGAGTTGGGTCTAAATAAGTTGAACGAAAAGCTTCCGTAAGTCCGTGCATTGAGTAAAAAGAAGCATTAGTGAAAAGCTTTTTACAATCTTGAATCATCTTTTTAGTTACATTTCCACCTGATGAAGTAATCGTTTTAACATTTGTAAAAAGTTCAGCACTTGGCAATCTGTGCATATCTTCATCAAAAATATGTGTAATATTGATAGGCATTAGAGGTATAACTGTAACTCTGTCATCAATCAAGTGATTTAAAAAATCTTCGGCAAGTATAAATCTATGAAGTGCTAGAGTTGCTTTTTTATAGAGTGAAGAGAAGATTTGGTTTAATCCATAATCAAGATTGAAAATTAACAAACCAGAGATGATATCATCTTCATTTAGTTTTAGATACTGAGAAACAACACGAGCAGAATTTATAAGATTTCTATGAGAAATCACTATGCCTTTTGGTGTTCCACTTACTCCAAATGAGTAAGTTATTAGTGCATTTGAGTGTCCACTTATATCACAAGAGTAAGGTTTATTATAGTATTTGTATATTTCTTCAAAAGAAGGAATCGCCCTTGTTTGCGTTTCATATGAAATAATATGACCATTAAAATTTATCTCTTCTATGTTCTCTAGTTTTACTTTATCGGTAATGATACATTTAATATCGCAATCATCTATAATATACTCAACTTGTTCAGGTTTAAGAAGTTTTGTAAGTGGCACAAGAATATAATCAGTAGATAAAATAGCTAAGATTGCAATAACCTGCTCAATCCCTTTGTTAGAGTATATTCCTACTCTGGAATCCTTTGGTAAGTCTAGCTCTTTTAGATAGTATGCTACTTGATTAACACGAGCTAACAACTCGCCATAGGTAATGCTCTTTTGATTAAAAACTAATGCTGTTTTATCTGCATGCGTTAAAACAGAATCTTCTATGAGTGTTCTAATACAATTAATTGACATATGCTAATCCTTTAAATTTTTTGTTCCAAGTGTCCAAATATCATAGTTTTTATCCATTACAACTGATGGGTTATGATTTGAGCTTAGTATTTTCTTATAGAAAAACGAAATAATATCTTCTATCTCTTTATCAGCCAAAACCTTTGTAATACCACCGGTTAGGACGATAGAGTTGATTGAGAGCAGTTTTAGATTTATGTAGGCTTTTTTATAGTGTGACATCTTTACCAATACTAAAAATATAGCCAGTTGCATAAGCACTTTAAGAGCCTTTTGGCTCTGTTGTTCAAAGATATTTTCTGTAACTTTAAGATGAGTTAAAAGTTCATAAACAAACTCGTTATTTTGGGCAGTAAAAATCAGAGACTCTTTAGATTTAAAAACACCAAGTTTTTTAAAAACCAATCTATCATATTCATTTTTAGTTACTATATTTTCATCCACTAAATCTTTTGAGTAGTGAATATCTGTAGTTGCTCCACCAATATCTATAAGGATAAAAGGATTTACAACAGAAAATCTTGCATCTATGAGTGGAAGAGTTCTGTTTACAACATAAGGAGTTGAATATATTTGATTTGAAGTTATTTCATAAAGGCTTTTAATATCCTCTTTTCCCACAATATCGGCCTGATAGAGGTTTGTAAGATACTCTTTTAAATTCTCTTCGATAATATGAAGTTTATTATCTATGATATTTGGGAGAACTACAAGGTTCTGAATATTTTCCTTTAGTTTTGAAGCATCTGCATCGCCTCCTGCATAAACAATATTTGAGTAATTAAGCTTATCTAAGTAACTAAACAGTGCCTCTGAGAAAATATTGGATGCAGAGTCAATTCCACCAACAACAATAACAACATCAATCAAATCACTCGGAATAGAGTAATCTTCTATATCTTGATATATGACGGTTTCAATAATATTTATACCAGAATTAAAAGCGATATTTTTTGCATACTTTAGAGAAAAAGAGTCGGTAACACCAATGATAAGAGTGCTTAATCCACCATTTGCAGAAGAGCAGATATATACATCTTTTTTCTCATAACTATGAATGGTATCTCCACACTTATATGTTAAATCATCAAAAATATCTTTGTTGAAATCTCTAAAATATTGCCCAATACTTGAATCTGTACAAACTTTAAAGTAGGTACTTCCAATATCTATAAGTAATTTATTCATTGCATAATCCCTATATCGTGGATAATATCATTTACTATCGAGGTAGTATCTTTGGTGAGGTCACATTTTGATTTTTCAAATTCAAAACATCTATCAGGAACAGGAACATTTCCTCTTTTTATAATTCTAATGTTTTTGTTTGCATCTCTTATGGTTATCATCTCATTATGATTGATAATATGAGGTGAAAACGGTACATCAATAATTCCATTTTTGATAGAGTTAAAAACTTTTCTCCAAAGAGTGTCAGCTGAATCGTTAAAAACAGCTTCCATAATAGCTTTTACTGTTAAGGTAAGGTTTTCTTCCTCTTCCTTATCAACTACATTCGGTAAACCATTTAAAATGCCTAGAGTATATTGTGTATTTGCTACTGTTTTTGCATTTGCTTCTTTTGTAGGGATACCGGAAGCTTCTTGCCTTGTTTTTGTAATGATTTTATCGGCTCCAACCATAGATGCTATAACTGTTGCTATATTTATAAGCTGTTCTGCAAAATCTTTGTTAGTTGGAAATGCTCCCATCCACTGATGATAGACAAGGTTTATAGTTGCATCGCCACAGTTAATCTCCTCTGCATAATGTTTTGCCAGTTTTTTAATGACTGCGCCCATTACTATATCTTGATTCATAGAGCCACTTTGTGAGAATGAGACAGAAAATGATCTAACACCCTCTTCTAGTGAAAGTAGCATCTCAAGCAGTTGGATTACTATCGTAATAGCAGGTGGGACTAAAGTTGCAGTAAGTGGACCAAAAGACTCTCTATTTATAGGTAGATTTAGTTTTGAGTAGTTTGCACAAACTTTTTCAACATACTTCCAATATAGAAATGCTTTATCAAGGGGAAAGTTTTTTGAGTATGGCAGAAGGTAGGTAATAGGTCCTCCCTCTATTTCAAAAATACCCGAAGCGATAGCAGTCTCTATAAGAAGTCTTGCATCTGGAGTCCCATGACGCAAACTTACAGGCTTGTTGAAATGAGTTATCATCTTTCTTGTAGTTCTATAACCGTGATTTACAAGTGGATAGCCATTTAGCATATCTTGATCACTCTCTTCGCTTAGACGAAGCATTTTTTTAGCAGTTGCATAATCGTTTAGTCTTGTGTTTGAGTCGATGGTTAAAGGTAGAACATCAACATTCGCATTTACAAAAAACTCATTTAGAGCAAACTGTTTTTTATAAGTTGGAAATCCACCACGAGGCTGAACAAGCATCTTTTTCTTTTTGGCAAAATGATGGGAGATAAAAAGTTCTCTATCTGCATTTCTAACAAACTCCTCAACCTCTGCAAAATCAAAACTATCAACAAACTCATTACCGAGGATTATCTCTCTCTCTTCTTGTAATAAACTCATGATAGAGTTCTCTCTTTTAGGTACTTTTCTAAAGTGTCAAGTCCAGTGTTTAGATCAACTTGATGAAAAACTAAATCAAAGCCATAGTTTTTATACTTAGGAACAATATCCTCGGCACTAGCAGTTCCAACTACTAAATTTCCACCTATCATCATTACAAGATCATTAAGAGTTTTATACTTCGACTTTAAAAGCTTAACCTCTCTAGCCCAACCCTCGGCCTCACCATTTAGTGAAGAGATAAGAAGAACATCTGCATCCGTCTCTACAACAGCATCAAAAAACTCTTCAAGGTAAGTATTTACACCCAAGTTAAATACTTCAAATCCTCTTGCATTTAAAGAGAGTTCTATAAGTCTGTTTGCCACAACATGAATATCATTTCCAACCACACCAGTTACTACTTTCATATATTTTAAAACCTATTAATTATTTAAGTGAGAGGATACCAAAAATAAAGTTATAATATGGTTAGAAATTAAGTTTTAGGAAGTGAATATGAATTTTTTTACAGCAGATTTTTGTGATGAGCACCATGAGATTACCGAAGTGCTAAGTCATGATTATAAAAATTATGGTGGTGCATTAAAATGCAGAGGTGAAGTAGTAACCGTAAAACTAGATAGAAATAATTCAGAGTTGATAAAATTGCTTAGAGATGAAGATGGAACCGGTAAAGTTGTTGTTGTTGATGTAGGCAGAGAATACTACGCAGTTGTTGGCGAAAACCTAATGAACTTCGCACTTGAAAATAACTATTGTGGAATCATAATAAATGGATATGTAAGAGATACTTTTCAGATAAAAGATATTCCAGTAGCACTATATGCTCTTGGAACATGCCCTAAAAAATACATTCCTATTACACATGGAAAAAGAGGCATTACCTTATCTTTTGGTGGAGTTGAGTTTAAAAATGGGGACTACTTATATGCTGACACTGATGGTGTTATGGTTACTCATAAGCCGTTGCATGAGTAGTTTGCTAAATAGAGCTGTAAAATGAACCGTAGAGACTTTTTAACAACAGCTACTGCAACCTCTGCTGCTTTTGCTTTTGCTGGGTGCAATGATGGCAATCGTCAGGCTATTGACTACTCTAAACAACCAGATGCCAAGAACGATGAAAAAAAACGGGTAAATATAAACAGAAATAAAAAAACTATCATAAAACTAGCTACAAGTTGGCCTGCTCATTTTCCTATTATGGGAACTGGTGTTGAGAAGTTTGCGCAGAGAGTTAAGGATGTTAGTGGTGGTTCTTTGGAGATAAAACTCTATCCTAAAAATACTCTTGTCCCTGCCCTTGCTGTTTTTGATGCTGCAAGTAGTGGTCAGATAGATGCTTTTCACTCTGGACCTTACTACTGGAAAGGCAAGAACTCTGCTTTTTCTTTATATAGTGGTATTCCTTTTGGTTTTACTGCCGAGGAGATCAACTCTTGGATGCTTTTTGGTGGAGGTATGGAACTTTGGCGTGAGCAGTATGCTAAATACAATCTGCATCCGTTTATGGGTGGAAATACTAATATTCAGATGGGTGGGTGGTTTGCGAAACCTATAAATTCTCTTGAGGATATGCGAGGTTTGAAGATGCGTATACCTGGGCTTGGTGGGGAAGTTTTGGCAAAGATGGGAGTAAATCCCATATTGCTTCCTGCCGGAGAGATTTATACTTCATTAGAGCGTGGAGTGATAGATGCTACCGAGTGGGTTGGACCTGCACTTGATATAAAAATGGGGTTTTATAAGGTTGCGCCGTATTACTACTCTGGATGGCATGAACCAGGTTCTATCTTAGAACTTACTTTTAACAAACACTCTTTTGAAAAGTTAGCTTTTGAGCATCAGTCTATCATCGAAGTTTCATCTAGTGAGATGAATTCAAATATGACCTATGAATTTCATGCCGAAAATATTAAAGCACTTACAAAATTAAAAGAATTAGATGTTAAACTACTTCAATTTCCTGATGATGTCATAAAAGCTGGTAAAGTAGCTTTAAATGATGTTATAAAAGAGTTGAGTACCAAAAATAGTGACTTTAAAAAGGTCTATACTTCTATAGAAAAACATCTAAATCTATCAAAAGAGTGGAGTAGTGTCAGTACAAGATACTTTCTAAACGAGAGATAAAGTATAATCTCGTTTTTAATTTTATATATGAGAGTTTCCTTGATAAAACTATTTACTTTAACTGCCCTACTACAAACTTTGCTCTTTGCTTCATTTAGTGGAGAGATTATTGATGTTAAAACATTTTCTCCTATCGCAAATGTAACTATTAGCGATTCTAAACATAGTATCAAATCTGATGAAAATGGTTCATTTACTATACAAAGTAATGAAAAAATTCTACACTTTAAAGCTTGTGGATACAGACCTTATAGATTTGATTCAAACACAAGTAATACTCTTATAGAACTGAAACCCATTAGAGTTAAAGCACTCTATCTGACTTTTTGGGGTGCAAGTAACAACTCTAAAACATTGAAAAGAATTTTAAAAATCATTGATGAAACAGAAGTAAACTCCATTGTGATGGATGTAAAAAATGAGTATGGCTCCACTTCATTTTTGACCTCTTTTAAAGAGGCAAACGGTTATGGCGCGCACAAAGATAGAACAAACAGAAATATAGAAAAATTTATAGAGACAATGAAAGCAAGAAATATCTATACAATAGCTAGAATAGTGACATTTAAAGATGAACTGCAAGCCTCAAATAACCCTGAGTATGCCATCAAAAAGGCTGATGGAACTATATGGAGAAACCATGATAATATGGCTTGGGTGGATCCGTTTGACAAAAGAGCACACAAATATACAATAAAAGTAGCCGAGGAGGCTGCAAAAGTTGGATTTGATGAGATAAACTTTGACTATATTCGATTTCCTGCTAGAAAAGGACTTAAACTCTCTAAAGGACTTAAACTCTCTAAAGAAAACATTCAAGAAAATCGTATAAAAGCTATAAGTGACTTTTTAGATCTAGCACAAGCAAGGCTTAGAAAATATGGAGTTTTTATCTCTGTAGATACTTACGGAAATATCTGCTGGGCTAAAGATGACACAGGTATAGGTCAAACAATAGAGTCTTTGGCTCAACATGCCGATTATCTTTCTCCGATGCTCTACCCTTCAGGATTTGCTAGTGGTTCATTCTTTTTTAAGTACCCATCAGAACATCCACATGCTGTAATATACAGAAGCATTAAACATATAAAAGAGATTATTGAGCCAAGAAGAGTACGACCATGGCTTCAATATTTTAAAGATTATGCCCATACAAAAAGATACTATAGAAAATTTGAAATAAATGAGCAGATTAGAGCTACAGAAGATATACAAACAAGTGGTTGGATGATGTGGTCACCATCTAGCAGGTACCATATAGAGTATTTTAAAAAGTAGCCATATTTATATTTTTTAACTCTTTTCTTAAACTCTTGGCATGTGGAATATAGTGCTGAACTAGAGAGTGAAAATCTTTTGAGTGATTCATGTGAACTAAGTGTGCCAACTCATGCACAACCACATAGTCTATGCACTCTTTTTTTACCTTTATCAACTCACTGTTTAGTGTTATAACTCTTTGTGAACTACAACTGCCCCATCTGCTTCTCATCTTTCTAAATTTCAACTCTTTGTAGTTTAGATTCATTATTTTTGAGAAATACTCAACTCTTGGAGTTAAATATTCTAAAGCTTTTAGTCTGTAAAATTTATCATAACATTTTAAAAAATTCTGTTTTGTATTGGTTCGGGAGCGTTCTAAAAACTCTCTTAACTCTCTAGCCTCATCTACATCTATAGAGTAAATCTCACCAAAAAGTAGAACTTCATCTTCCAAGTTTACTATTTGTGGTGGATTTTGTTGGTTTTTTAGAAGTTGCTTTCTTATCCAAAACTCTTTTTCTACAAGTATATTATCTATAAATTTTTTTGAAACTCTCGGTGTTTTTAGCAATATATTTGAGTTTTTATCAACACTGATATAACTATTTTTTAGACTCTTTTTACAAATATGTCTAATTTTAAACTCTTTAAACTCAATCTCATTCATAACAAATAGGGTCTTGCGCTTTAGCTAACTTAAATCCATTTAGTCTAAGTCTGCAACTGTCACAAACCCCACACGCTTTTGCTTCATTTTTATAGCAACTCCAAGTAAGTTGTAGTGGAACACTTAACTCTAATGATTTTTGAACTATTTGAGATTTTTGCAAAGATACCAGTGGCATGTGGATTTTAATCTTTGTTTCCTCCTTTGTACCGAGATTTATAGAGTGTTCCATACTTTTTATATATGACTCTCTACAATCAGGATAACCACTACTATCCTCTTCAACTACTCCGATACTTATAACCTCTGCACCATCTTTTTCAGCTATAGCTGCTGCCATACTTAAAAAGATTCCATTTCTAAAAGGTACATAAGTTATGGGTACACCCTCTTCTAATCCACTTGTTGGTACTTCTATGCTTTTGTCTGTCAAAGCTGAAGCACCAAGCTGTTTAAAAAAGTCCAAGTCAAGAACATATTTTTTCAAAACACCTAAATCACTGCATATTTTATGAAAAGATTCTAACTCCTTACTCTCTGTCCTCTGATCATAGTTAAAATGCACTGCAACTATTTCATAACCATCTTTTTTCATCATATATGCACTGAGAGTTGAGTCCATACCACCACTCATAACAGATACTGCTTTTTTACTTTTTATATTCATCGAGTAGAACTACCCCTCAACCAAAGTATTAGTTGTAGGTAGAACCCTCACAAATCCGTACATGCGAATTTCCCGCATACGGCTTTTCAAAATTCTGTTTAGTTTAAATAGTACCATAGG
>JAYELK010000079.1:0-2991 GCA_034717415.1 Campylobacterota bacterium
AAGCCTTCGAGTAGTTGGATAACTTCTTTCTCAAGAGGAACAAGCCGTGCCTTATTGCCTTTGCCAGTTAATCTCACAAACTCTCCTCCATTGTATTTGAAATCATGAATGGTTACATCTATAACTTCTTGAACTCGAGCCCCAGTTGCAAACATAAAAGATAATAACACTAAGTGTTTTTTTCCTATGTCAGTTGATGTATCAGGCAAAGATAGAATCAGTTTTATTCCCTCAAGCGTGATATATTCAATCACTTTTTGTTGAGTTTTCTTTTTAGAAATTTGGAATATTTTTTGTGCTTGTAATGAGATACTAGGTACTTCCATTTGCATATAAGAAAAAAAAGCCTTTATATTGCTAAGTCTCAAATTTCGAGTTGCATCCGAGGATTTTCTCTTATTTGTAAGCCAGTTTAAAAACTCTGTAATGAACTTTTTATCTATAGTTTTTGCATCAATCTTTTGCGGTTTTAGATTGTATTGCTCTTTAGAAAATAAAAACAACAATTTAAAGGTATCGCTATAGACTTTGATTGTGTTACTGCTTGCACCTGCCTCTTGAGGAAGATGATTATTGAGATACTTTGATAAAAAATAGATGAAACTACTCGTTTTCAAACGACACCTCCCTATAAATACTTGAAGATATAGCGCTGATATTTGCTATCATCTCTGGAAATATAGAAGTGGCGAGTTTTAAATATCTTTCTGTTGCTTGAATACCTTCATGACCGAGGTATGTTGATAAAATAGGCAGAGCAACATTCATGTCAATGTCATTTGAGTGCATTTTATAAAATGAATGAGAAGAAAATGTATGTCTAAGATTATGTAGATAAGGACCTTTGCCTCTCCCTAAATATACTATTTCACATCTCCATAAAATATTTCTGAAAAATTTATTGACTTGACTAATACTTCTTATAGAACCATTTTTATGTTGAAAGAAGGTGCTCTTTTCATCTTTTAGAAGAAGATATTGGCTCTTATATACATGGCAGATTTCTCTTAAGCTTTCACTCATCATGACAACTCTTTGTTTATCGTTTTTTGCTATGTTAATCTCAATTTTACCTGTTATGGTATCAACCTCTTTTATTTTTAAATGTAAAGCTTCTGATATTCGTAATCCACAGCCATAAAGAACTCTAAATAAGATAGGGTATATCTCATTTGAGTTATATGAGTTGTTTGGACATACAGGCAAATTGTCAATATGATGAAATATTTTTTGCATCTCCTCATGTGAAAATATATAAGGGATGAAAGCTCTATTCTTAGCATTTTTAACAGGTTTTAAAATGTAAACTTTATAACCGATTCTACTGAGGTAAAGAGCAAATTCTCTCAGAAGAGAAACTCTATTAGATAGACTCTTCCTACTCTCTCTTATACTCAAAGTTGCCCATGTTTGCATAAACTCTTTTGTCAAACCAAGTTTTGCGTCAGTGTGTTCATTAGTATATTTGTAAAATGCTTTTAATGTAGTCTCTTCTACTCTGTATTTATAGCCTAAAGAGCGTTTAAACTCTAAAAAACTCTTTATCATTTTTTCATAATCTATATTTTTACTATACATGAACTCCTCCTACACATGGAGTATAATTCTTTTCTAACTTTGGAACTTCCAAAGCACATTCAAGTAACTGCTTTTGGGCAATTTTTAGATATATTTTTGTTGTCTCTGAGCTTTTATGCGATAAAATCTCTTTGATGGTGGATATTGGGATGTCGTTTTCTAATAATAGAGTCGCAATTGAATGACGCAGGGCATGTGGGCCATGTTTTTTACCAGCTGGAATTTTTATTTTTGCGCGTTTTAAATATCCATCTACAATCATATGCAAGGCAGACGCGTTTATTTTTGAATATGGTGCATTCTCTCTTAGAAAAATATATTGATTATCAACCTTTGGTCTTCCATTTTTAATATAGTTGATTATTGCTTCTCCCACACCTTTGAGTAGAGGAAGGGTTAGTGGTGTGTTGTTTTTTTGTTGTACAAGATTAATCTGATTATGTTCCCAGTCAATATTACTCAGTTGTAGATTTGCAATATCAGAAGCTCGAAGACCTAATCTTGCAGCAAGCAGTATCATCGCATAGTCTCTTCTCTCTTTTGAAGTGTTACTACCTATGCTATTTAATAGCGCAAGGCTTTCATCTTTTGTAAAAGCTTTTGGAAATGTTCGATTTCGTTTTTTTGGTATTTTAGGAATATAATGTGAGATATTATCTCTTAATAAGAGGTTGTTCTCCAAAAATTGAATGTATTGCTTTATACATGTAACTGTTGCATATAAAGTCAAATGTGAATAAATAGAGCAGGATTCAATAAATAAAATTACATGGTTTATAACTAAATCATTTTCTGTTTTAATGTCAGAGGTTTTTGAAATAAACTCACTAAAGCGTTCAAGATAGAGCTTAATACTTTTAATTCTAGCAGATGATAAACTTTCTATTTTATATGCGATATATGAATCAATACTCTTTTTCAAACAACCTTGAAAAAGATAAACTTTTCTGCTGAATAATTTTTTTGAACTTATGAGATTATATTTGTACATTTCGTCCAATTTTGCAACAGCTCTTTTTCTCTCCTGATAGGTGATGCTTTTTTTATTTAACTGAGAAAAAATTTCACAATACTCTTCCAAAAATGAGAGTGCTAGTTTTTCAGTGTAGTACTTTATTTCATTGTTTGATGCATGTCTTGCGAACAATTTGAAAGAATATGCATATTTCTTTAGAGATCCCTTTGAATAATTTAACTCTTTCAACTTTTGATAGGTTAGATCAACTAATTGACTGACGGTAATTATTTGATGTGAAGGTTCCACAATAAATCCTTTGTATAGGCTCTAGTTCGACTAGGCGCTTGATTATAGAATTAATTAGTGAAATAAAATGTAAAGTTAATTAAGTGATAAGTGCCTATTTTCGGTAGTTTAGGCTTTCAACTTTACATTTCAATTTACTTTACATAACC
>JAYELK010000080.1:0-15075 GCA_034717415.1 Campylobacterota bacterium
CCCTCAAGGTAGCGTGTCTACCGTTCCACCACGATCGCATATTAAAAAAGAATAAAAAAGCCCAACTCAAAAAAGAGCTGGGCTTTGAGGGATACTAAAGTTAAATCTTAAAGATTAACCTAAGTATGGGTTAGCATAAAGAGCGATCAATGCGATAACTAGTGCATAGATAACTTGTGCTTCGATCATTGCAAGAGCGATGAACATTGTAGTCATTAGTTTAGCACCAAGACCTGGGTTTCTAGCAGTACCAGCGATAGTTGCAGCAGCAGTATGACCCATACCGATAGCTCCACCAAGAGCAGCAAGACCAAGACCAAGACCAGCAGCGATCATTGAGTATGCTTTAAGAGTTTGGTTAGCAACATCACCCTCATTTGCGAATGCAGCAGCAGAAAATGCCACTAAAAGAAAAAGAATTTTTTTCATGTATATCTCCAATAAATTATTACAATATCTTTCGGATAGCGTAACCTCATCGTTAAATGAAGCAACCTAAACATAAATGCCCAGATTTCCCTACTAGAAATTGATATGAAATTATATGTAAAATGTACTAAAAGGGAGTTTAAAGCATAAATTCCATCTCAGGAGAGATGGAACTAGTTAGTAGTGACTAACTTTAGTATGGCATGTGAAAATTATGCACGACCTAGAGAGATTTTATTGCCTTTAAATTCTAAGATTTCAACTGTGATTTTTTCACCTTCGCTTAAAACATCAGAAACTTTTTCTACTCTTTTATCAGAAATTTTTGAGATATGTAAAAGACCGTCTGTTCCATCTGGAAGCTCTATAAATGCTCCAAAATCAACTATTTTCTTAACAGTTCCCTCATGTTTATCGCCAACTTCATACTTGATTTTAGCAACTTTTGGAGTGTTTACAATACCTTCTATATGACCTCTCGCCCCTGATACACCAGTTTTATTTTTACCGGTAATTTTAACTTTACCCTCTTTTTTATCTATATCAATTGCTACTTCAAATTTCTCAATAATTTCACGGATAGTTTTTCCAGCTTGACCAATAATCTCACCTATAAAACTTGGATCTATATGAAAAAAGTCTGTACTTGGCAAAACACCATCATTAAACTCTATCTCTTTCTCAGCTTCTTCCATTATATCGATAATATGACTTCTACCCTCTTTAGCTTGATAAAGTGCCTCTTTTAGTATATCTAAAGAGATTCCACCTAGTTTAATATCCATCTGCATAGCAGTAATTCCATCTTTTGAACCAGTTACTTTAAAGTCCATATCTCCATCATGGTCTTCTAAACCCATAATATCAGAAAGGATAGCGTAATTATCTCCATCACTTACCATACCCATAGCAATTCCGGCTACTATATCACTCGTCTGGATATCAGCAGCCCTAAGAGCCATATAACCACCACAAACAGTAGCCATAGAAGATGAACCATTTGATTCTAAGATTTCAGAGACTAAACGAACAGTCTGTCCATCTAAATCCATGATGGGCTCTAACGCTCTTTTTGCAAGATTTCCATGCCCTAACTCTCTTCTTTTTGTTCCCATAATTGGAGAAGCTTCACCCACAGAAAAACCTGGGAAATTATAATGAACCATAAAATTTTCATTTTGAGTATCACTGTCTGTTAAAGATTCAAACATCTGTGCATCTTTTGGTCCACCCATAGTAAGAACTACTAAAGCTTGAGTTTGTCCACGAGTAAATAGACATGAGGAATGAGCATTCGGAAGTACATTTGTACTTATAGATATAGGTCTAACCTCAGTTAAACTTCTTCCATCAGCACGAACTCTTTCATTTAAAATCTGACTTCTAACCTGCTCTTTTTTTACTTTTTCTATAGCATCTTTTAACTCTATCTCTATCCAATGTTCTTCAATTAAAAGTATCTTTTTTCTAAGTTGTCTAAGAGCAGTTGATCGTTCTGATTTTGCCATTTGATTCATTGCAGCTACTATATCTGGCATGTGGTTGTCTCTTACATATGAAACCATCTCTTCATTTATGGCATGAGCTTTACACTCTATATTTTGTGTCTCTTTTTTAGATGAAACAAAAGCATCTTCATACTTACTGTTAGAAGCAAAAAGAAGCTCCTGTGTTTTTTCAAAAATCCCTATCAGTTCATCTTCACCCACTGCATTAGAAACATGAGTAGATAAAACTGCACTCGACATTGTTGGATCTATCATAGGGTCTATACATATATCATTAACTTCTATATCTTCACTACCAAATGAACGCATCTCTATCATTAAAAGGTCATCTTTTGTACCTGAAAGATATAGATCTAACTTAGAGTTTTTAAGTTGTGTAAGAGTTGGATTTAACACTATCTCCCCATCAATTTTAGCAGCTCTTACAGCAGAAACAGAAGTGTTTATATCTATATCAGAAGTGTAAAGAGCAGCAGAAGCAGCATTGAGTGCTAAAACTTGCAAATCTGCATCACTACCTGCACTAAATACCATAATAGTTATCTGAGTTGGGTGTCCAAAACCTTTTGGAAAGAGTGGACGAAGAGAACGATCAACTATACGAGAAGTCAAAGTCTCAAAATCACTCGGCTTTGTTTCTCGTTTAAAAAATCCACCCGGTATTTTACCGGCTGCATATGTTTTTTCTATATACTGCACAGTCAGAGGTAAAAAATCATCTTTTACTATCTCTGTTTCATCTATTACAACTGTTGCTAAGATAACACTATCACCTGATTTTAACCAAGCAGCACCATTCGCCTGTTTTGCTACACTTGTGAATGAGTAATCTTCTACTCTATTTTCCAATTCTAAACTTACATCATATTTCATTTTATTTCCCCTAGTAATTTTTCTATTTTTTCTTCACTAATATCTTCAAACTCTTTATAATATAGAAATGTTTCAACATAATCATCTATATTATAAAGAAAGAAAATATCATCTGCTAACGGCTCTAACGATTCTAAAACATCACTTGGAATAACCGGTACAGCTATGTAAACTGCTTTTGGTTTTTGTGCCAAGATTGTTTTAAGAGCCGTCATAAATTTTGAGCCTGTTTCACTTCCCTCATCAACAAGTAAAACAACCTCATTTTCCATTGATGAAAAGTGACGACCCTTTCTATACTTGTAGATATGACTTAGTATCTTCTCTTCATGTTTTCTATGAGCTTCACCATAAATATAGTCGTATTTTATCTCAAAAGCAGAGACAAGTTTCTCATTTATAACAATCTCTTCACCTTCACTAACTCTGGCGATCTCACACTCATCATTATTTGGTGCCATAATAGCCTCAGAAAAGAGAAAACCGATGCTATTTGGCAATTTACCCTTTATATATGAAGCTAATTCTAAACCACCTCTTGATACTGCTACCATCTTCCATGACTCATCTTTAAATCTCTGCATTGGGATAACATCTTTTAGTTTTATCGCTGCATCTTGACGATTTTTCATTATATGTTTATACTTTTTCATTATATTCCTTGCAAAGAGTCAGGAAGTCTAGCGGCAAAATTAGATGAACTGCCAGATGACATCAATGGTTTTAAAAGTATCGTAAAGTAGAGATACCTGTCATTTACAGAAGATTCTCCACTCTGTGTCAATACCGGTCTAATATTTTCAAGAAGCCTCAACCCAAACTCCCAACATCTCTTTTTATATAAAAAGCCAATTTCAGAACCCTTTTTATAGTTAGTTTCCAAATCATAATCTAAACTGGTAAAATAAGAGTAATGTTCATCATAAGTATAACTTGCACTTGATGTTATATAGCTTGTATATGGTGTATATATATCTGATGGGGGTAAAAAACTATCTTTATATAGATGAGAAAGTGAAAGATTTAGAGAACTATTGCTATATGAAATTGTATTAACAGTTTTAGAAAAAGAGTGTTCATCATAATTGTAAAACATATTGTTATAAAAATTTATGCTATCCGTTATCTGATATTCCAGTTCATTTTCCAACTCTCCAAGTCTGCTCTGTATATCTTCATAGGAGATACTTTGTGCCAGTTTATGATAAAGTTTCTGTTTTCCAAACGAGTCAAAAAGGTACTGAGAAAATCCAATCTGCATAACTTCATCTACATCAGTTATATTATAAAAATCACATCTGGGATCATTTTGATTTTCTAACTCTGAACAAAAATCTTGGTTATACTCATAATATCCACTTCTTGTATCTGCCCCAGCCATAACATATGTAACACCTAAATCCACAACATGTGTAAACTCTTCATATGCACGAGTCAATTCAGATGAGAGAGAAAAAATATTATACTCTCTTGCATAGATGCCATCTTGATACTTCCCAGTAGAGGTCTCTTCATCTCCACTAAAACTGGAGTGTTGTCCATACAAATAAGCAGTATAAGAAAGATTCAGATACTCATCAAAAAGTGAAGTTTGAAGTTTTAGTGGAATATTTATGTTTGTTTGAAGAACCTTTTTATTAACCTCTCTGTCTATGTTATTGCTTTGTAAATCTATGCTATATAGAAGATGATCTTTCAAAAATGTATCCAAATAGTAGTGATACTGAAATGTAGGTAGTTGTTGAAGTGTATTTTCATTACTCTCTATAGTCAAATCTTTATAGTATTTATAATATGCAGCAAAATAATTTCTCTCAGTATTATAAAAGAGATTTATCCTAGAGAGAACCTGTGTCGCTGTGGCATTTTGGGTAGTATCATTTGTAGATAAGTTAATATAATCAACATCATTCATATTATTAACATCGATATAGAGTCCTGATTGACCCTCTAAGGACAACCCAAACCACTGATTTATAAAATCACTATTGTCATATTGAAAATTAAATCCATAATGGGAGTCATTAACTAAATCTTCATCTATAAAATAACTATCTTTCTCTTTAAAATATCCGGTAGTAAACTCACCACCTGAAGTCGCACTATCAACAAATCTAAACTTAGAGTAACCACCATAACCACGGTTTGTTCTGATTTGGGGTTTTAACTCTAAATCCCATGAATCATACTCTGCAATATAGATAGGTTGTTCATAGTAAAAGCCCTCTTCATCAGACATCCCCAGAGCCGGTACTAAAAGTCCTGTTCTTCTCTTTGTATCCAATGAAAAACCAAAATATGGAGTATAAATAACTGGAATATCATATATATAAATTCTAGTATTATAAAGACTTAACCACATATCATCTGAGTTATAATCAGAAGAACTAAACTGCATCTTCCAAAGTGGATCATTTGGATTACAACCACTAAGAACCCCTGATTCTATGGCATAATCTTTATCTACAGCACACCCTTCATCAGCACTTATCCAAACTTTTGATTTTTTCTCAAGCATAAAAAATGGTTTAAAACTTCTCTCTTTTTTAGATATATTTAGCTTTGCATACTTTCCTAAAAGTTTATAATTTTTCCCATAAGTAGCACGAACACTTCCTAAAAGTTCTAAAATTCCACTATTTTTATCGTAAATTGCCTCATCAGAACTCAAAAAATAATCTTTATAGACTACGGTAACTCCATCATAAGCTCTTACTATATTGTTTTTGGAGTCCATAGAAGTTGCATATATTTCTACTTTTGGTTGGGCATCTGAAAATGCAAAAAGAAGAGTAAAAAGAAGAAAAAGTCTAAGCATTTATAACCAAAGTTTTTGCTGTTTTATCATGCAGGGTCTGACGAGATGGATCCAACATGCCCCATAAAAAACCAAGATAGAAAAATGCCTCACTAATCACTCTAAAAATTGCTCTGTTTAAAGCACTTAAAACAGTTGGATTTTGAAGTGTTTGAATCTCTATGATTCTTATCTTCATAACAATTTTACCAAAAGATGCTCCATACTGCATTGTAAAAAAAGCTTGATAAACAATCTTCATAAACATATACTCTAAAATAAAAGAATTTGTAACTATAATCATCTCCTCAACTGTTTGAGCAGCTATAAAAGAGTCCCATAATGCAATAATCAGTAAAAATGAAAGAAGAAGTTCATCTATAAAAAAAGCTACAGCCCTCTTTTTTATATCTGCTAAAACCATCCCCTCACGGTGAAGAATATTTTCTATCTCTTCTCTCAAAGCTAGTTCCTAAAGAGCTTGATAAGCTATATCTGTTCTGATTTTTTTGCCAACGAAATGAACTTGCCCACATCTAAGGTATGCTCTATCTCTAGCCTCTTTTATACTATCTCCCAAACCAACACAAACCAAAACTCTACCACCATCAGCATACAAAACATCATCTTCCATGCTAACACCTGCATAAGAGATATGAGTATTTTGCTCTATCTCTTCATGTTTTACATCATCTAAAATAATTTCAGCAGGAGTTGAACTTCTATAAGGATAGTTTCCACTAGCCATAACTACACCAACTGCAAATTGTGAAGAAAATTCTACTTTGATTTCATTTAGTCTATTTGTTGATGCTTTTAAGAACATATCTGAAACAGATGATGTCATAAGTGGCATAAGTATTTCACACTCAGGGTCTCCAAAACGAACATTAAATTCTAATGTAATCGGTTCACCATTTACAACCATAATCCCTATAAATAGAACACCTTCAAAAGGAGCATTTTCAGCTTTCATACCATCTAAAGTTGGTCTAATAACTCTATCTCTAACTTTTTGATATAACTCTTCATCAACTAAAGGAGTTGGAGCATAAGCACCCATTCCACCAGTATTTGGTCCCTCATCATTATTTAAAAGTCTTTTATGGTCTTGTGCAGCAGGGAGTAAAATATAATCATCTCCATCACAAACTGCAAACATTGAAAGTTCATAACCATCTAAAAACTCTTCAACGATTACTTTTAGACCAGCATCACCAAAAGATTTTCCACTTAACATCTCAGATATTGCTATTTTTGCTTCATCATGACTTTGTGCGATAATTACACCCTTACCACCACAAAGCCCATCAGCTTTTACAACGATAGGAGCAGTTAAAGTCATAGTAAATTTAAAAGCATCTTCTATTGAATCTGTTTCAATGTATCTCGCAGTTGGAATATTGTATTTTGCTAAAAAGTTTTTCATATAAACTTTTGAACCCTCAAGTTGAGCAGCCTCTTTGCTTGGTCCAAAGATGGTTAAACCTTTTGCCTTAAAAATATCAACCACACCATCAACTAAAGGGGCTTCAGGTCCAACGATAGTAAGTTCAATCTCATTATCAATTGCAAACTCTGCTAGTTCATTGTAATCTTTAATATTTAAATTAGTTCCCAAGTTGTTAGTAGCACCATTTCCCGGTTGAAAAAAAAGTTCATGAGTCTCTTGCTCATTTGAAATCGCTCTTGCAATAGAATACTCTCTACCACCACTGCCTAAAATTAGAATTTTCATTAAGATCTCCATGCTTTTTAAACTATTTAATCCACATGCCATAACATATGCAGTAAATAGTTTTTATTTATAACCCAAGTAGCCGTTTCGCATTTGGCTTGGTTCTAAAAGCCGAATTTGGGCGAAGAGAGAATCTTATAACGGCGACATCTTCTTGGCAGAGTTAAAATACCTCAAACGAAAACACCGACACACAAAAACCCTACTAGTTCGCAATTTGAAAATGTAGAACCCTCGTTGTTGCGATTATTCGTACTACTTAGATTATTAAAGTAATTATACAAAAATGATACTTGATTTTTCTTTTGACTTATAAATTTTGTGCTATTTCCATACAACTATCGATCGTAGTTTTTGGCGAGATAGTATACTCTATATCAAAAGGTAGAGCTTTTGCAGTAGTTCTGCCTATAACTATGACCGTAGCACTTGGATTTATGGTGTGATTTTTTAAAAAACAGTTTACACTCGATGGGGAGGTAAAAATCAAAATTGCCTCATCTTCATCTTCAATTTCCACATGCCATATAGCTTGTGAACATCCACTCTCATAAACTATAACTTCTTCTATATTGTATCCATCCTCTTGGCATGTGAATACAAAATCAGATGCAACAACCTTCGCTCTAAGATATAACCACTTTGTGCTTTTTGGATACTCTTTGATTTTAGCAACTAAATTATCGCCATAACCTCCACCAATATCTAAAACCTCTCCACCAATATCCCCATAACTCTTTGCACTGGCAACAGAAACGCACAAAGCAGGTTTTAACAGAGGATTTTCATACTCTTTTAAAGCTTCACTTGTCTGTTTAGAAGTAATAATAAAATAGTCATAGTTTGAGAAATTTATTTCAGGTTTTAAAAGTTTAATATCAAGAGAATTTACACTCTTGGCATCTGGATGTGAGGATATTGAAAACAGGTAAATTTGCTTTGGCATGTGGACTCCAACTATTTATACCACCACGCTGGAGCATGGGAGCAAGATTACTCGGCATGTGGATTTTACCACACATTCTCGTTCCCACGCTCCAGCGTGAGAATGCATACTTAAATTATTCCCACTCTATCGTTGCTGGTGGTTTGCTTGAAATATCATAAACAACTCTGTTTATTCCATCAACTTCATTTATAATTCTACGAGAAATTCTCTCTAGTAAATCATGTGGAAGATGAGCGAATGTTGCTGTCATTCCATCAACTGCTTCAACAACTCTAACACAAACAGTATTATCATAAGTACGGTTATCGCCCATAACACCAACTGATTTTACATTTAATAAAACTGCAAATGCCTGCCAAGTTTTTGCGTAGTATCCACTTGCTTTTAACTCATCTAAAAGAATTACATCAGCTTCTCTAAGGATAGTTAAATCAGGAACATTTACATCACCCATAATTCTGATTGCAAGACCAGGTCCAGGGAATGGATGACGGTTTATCATACCTTCTGGTAAACCTAACTCTAGTCCAATTTTACGAACTTCATCTTTGAAAAGTTCACGAAGAGGTTCAATAAGTTCAAAGTCCATCCAATCAGGTAATCCACCAACATTATGGTGTGATTTTATAACTTCAGATGGACCATTTACACTTATAGACTCAATAACATCAGGATAGAGAGTACCTTGTGCCAAAAATTTAATCCCATCATGTTTCTTAGCCTCTTTTTCAAACTCTTCTATAAAAGTGTGACCTATAATTTTTCTTTTTTGCTCCGGGTCAGATACACCTGCAAGTTTTCCCAAGAAGTTATCAACTGCATCTACTGTGATAAGTGGAGTCTTTAAGTTGATTTTAAATACTTCTTCAACTTGTTCTCTCTCACCTTTTCTTAAAAGACCATTATCCACAAAAACAGGAATAAGTTGGTCGCCTATCGCTTCATAAAGCATCGCAGCAACAACAGAACTATCAACTCCACCACTTAGTCCACAAAGAACTTTACCAGTTCCTACCTTTTCTCTTATACTTTCTATCTGTTGTTTTAGAAAATGCTCCATTTTCCATTTCTCAGTCACTCCACAAATATTTTTTGCAAAGTTTCTAAGCATCAGATAACCCTCTTCTGAATGCTGAACCTCTGGATGATACTGCATTGCATAAACTCTTTTTTCCTCATTTGCAATAGCTGCATAAGGAGAGTTATCAGATGTTGCGATAGGTGAAAAACCTTCTGGGAGTTCATCAACTTTATCACTATGACTCATCCATACTATACGGTTATCGTCACACTCTGCTAAAAGTGGAGAATCTGTTTCTAGTTTTAGTTCAGCTTTTCCATACTCATGATGATCAGAACGAATTACACTACCACCAAAATCAACAGCAATTCTCTGCATACCATAACAGATACCAAGAATAGGAAGGCCCATATTATACACACCTTGGTCAATCTCATAAGCATCTTTATTATAAACAGAAGAGGGACCACCACTAAGTATGATACCTTTAGGATTTTTTGCTTTTATCTCATCTGCTGATGTATGATATGGTAAAATCTCGCAATAAATTTTATCTTCACGAAGACGACGAGCTATAAGTTGAGCGTATTGAGAACCGAAATCTAAAACTATAATACTAACATTTGTCATTTGAAATACCTTTAAAAAAATGGGATAATTAATTGTGAAAGGATACAGTAAATAAGATTAATGTTTGATTTGGAATTTATGCATCCCCAAGTAGAACTTGGGAACGAGTTTAATGGTGGAGATTTTTAACGATGAATATAAAAACCTAAAACTTCATACTGTGCATACCAAACCACAATAGAAACTATATATCCCATAAGAACAGTCCAAGAGTATTTCATATGAGCGCTAAAAGTATAAACACCTTTTAGTTTACCCATCACACCAACACCAGCAGCAGAACCAAAACTAATCAGAGAACCACCAACACCAGCAGTTAAAGTAACTAGCATCCATTGAGCAAGAGGTAAATCTGGACTTGCTTTAAGTACAGCAGACATAACAGGAACATTATCAATTATTGCTGATAAGAAACCAACACCGACATTTACATAAGTCGGGTCAAACATCTCATAAAGTTTAACTGCATGGGCTAAGAAACCTGCAAAGTGCAGAGCACCAACAGCTGCTAATATCCCGAAGAAGAAAAGTAAAGTGTCATTCTCAATTTTTGATACAGATTTATAAATCTCAATATCATGATCGTGATATTTTTTAAGTCTATACGCATAAAGTTGTAATAGTGAAAGACCAAATAACATTCCCCACATTGGAGGCAAGTGCATTAACTGTTTACCTACAACTGCACAGAATATGGTAAATACACCAAGGAAGATTATAACCTTACCACCATGGTGGATATGAACCGGCTCTGCACCCTCTGGTTTAGAAGGGGTTCCATCTGGAACAAAACGAGAGAGTAAGAAACCTGTAATACCCCAACCGATAATAGCAGCAGGAAACAGAAATAAGAAATCTACAAATGCTCCCTTACCGGCTGACCATGCCATCAGAGTTGTAATATCACCAAATGGAGACCAAGCACCACCGGCATTTGCTGCAACAACTATATTTATCGCTGCCGGAACTAAAAACGCTTTATTTTCTCTCTCAATCGTAACAAGAACAGTTGAAAGAATTAACGCAGTCGTTAAGTTATCTGCCACTGGAGAGATAAAAAATGCCAAGAAACCTGTAACCCAAAAAAGCTTTTTATAGTTATATCCTGCATTGAGAAGTTTCTCTTTAAGAGCATCAAAAACATTTCTCTCTATAAGTGCTTCGATAAAAGTCATAGCAACAAACAAGAAGAAGAAAATCTCTGCAATCTCTAAAATAAGATGTGCAATCTCAGTATCAAAAGCACTAAAATCTAAACCATTTACGGCATAATATCCACCAAGTAACATAAAAAGAAAAGTACCCGTAAAAAGTGCCGGTTTGGCTTTGTTTATATGGTACTTCTCTTCTGCTGCAATAAAATAATACCCCACTATAAATATTACTAAAAGCAACCAACCAAATGGCTCCACTGCCAAATCAACTGCATGTGAACCCACTCCGTGGTCACCCCCACCACTTGCAAACACAAAAACACTACCTAAACCAAGTAATGATAAAATTTTCAACATCTTTCCTCCTTAATTATTGTGTGAACTCCGACAGATTTATCTCTAGCTAATGCTGAGAGAACTATCTCTTTTGCCGTAAGTAAACGAAATTTCAACAGTTTACCTATTTTTTCATTTAAAAGTATATTAATTTGCTCTAAAGCACCATTTAATCCTCGTTTTGTCCTAACTATTGAGACATTTTCCCACATAATACGACGAAGTTGATTTTTTTTCTCTTTATCTTCTTTGAGACTCATCACCTCATCACTAACTTCAAACTCTATAAATTTCTTAGGCTCTGAGTTATTTAAAATATCTTGGGCAGCTTTTTTTGCAAAGACCAAACCCTCTAAAAGTGAATTTGAAGCAAGTCTATTTGCACCATGAACTTTTGTTGATGCAACTTCACCTATGGCATATAGATTTTTCACACCAACAACTCTACCGTTTAAATCACTCTTAATTCCACCAATAGCATAATGAAATGCCGGAGAAATAGGTACTCTTTGAGATGGAACATCAAAACCTAAATCTTGTAAATTTTTATAAATATTTGGAAATCTTTTACAAAAGTACTCATGCTCAAAATTTTTAAACGAAAGATATGTCTGCATTCCTGTTTTTTTAGAATAATCATATATAGACTTACTGACTATATCACGAGATGCAAGTTCCCCTCTGCTATCATAATCAAACAAAAATCTTTTTGAATTTTCATCTTCAATAGTTGCACCCTCACCTCTTAATGCTTCAGTAAGTAACATTTTTTGAGCATTTTTAGAGTCTACGAATACAGTCGGATGAAACTGCATCATCTCCATTCTCTCCAACTCTATACCCTTTAATATACAAAGCCCTTGCATATCTGCACTGATACATGGTGCATTGGTATGATACTCAAAAAGTGAACCAACTCCACCACTGGCTATAATCACATTTTTCGCATATATATTTCGACTCTCTCTGTGATCAAGAACAGTTACTCCATAACATTCACTCTCTCTTATCAACAAATCAACAACTCTAGCATTAGATAGCATGGCATGTGGATTTTGTTTTAGTAAAAAGTGGTGCAGGTATCTACCTGTAGCATCTCCACCCGCATGCAGTATCCTCTCATGAGAATGAGCTGCCTCTTTTGTATAGAGCAGATTACCATCTTTATCGCTATCAAACTCAAATCCTAGTCTGATAACCTCATCTATTACATCTCTTGAATTTTCACTTAAAACATCAACAGCTTCTGCATCACAAAGACCTGCTCCTGCATCAAGAGTATCTTTTATATGCATAGGTATATCGGCACTATCTCGTGCCAGTGCTACACCACCTTGAGCATAAAAGCTATTACACTTAAAGGTCTCTCTCTTGTTTATAACTAAAACTTTTTTATCTTTTGGCAGATGCAATGCGGCATAAAGTCCTGCAACACCTGCACCTATTATTATTACATCATACTGCATTACTTTTCTTTTATAATAAACTCAACATTTTCATCACCCTCAGGTGCATCCTGTGTATAAAATGGATCAGCTTTATATCCACATCCACCCAATCCTAATAGAAACATTGCTATAATAAACATATGAAAAATGCTTCTCAAATTATTAATTCTATTCAAAATAGACCTCAGTTTTTTAAATTATCTAGATATAACTCTATTAAAAAAACAGAATCAATCTTCACACTTGCTCTACAAAACATGATAAAATCTACATATATTAAAAACAATAGACTCAAACAAGAGTCTGATAATAATATACAAAATATTAAAAGTGCTTTAAATTTTCACATGCCCCAAGAATGTAATAAAACTTTAGAGATACCCATAAAGACCAACCATGACTCTTGAACAAACTATAAAACAGCTTCCAAGTGCCTCTGGAATTTATCAGTATTTTGATAAAGATGGGCATCTTCTTTATATTGGAAAAGCAAAAAATCTCTCTAATCGTGTGAAAAGCTACTTCAATTTCACGCCAAAACTAAAAGCCAATACAAATTTATCACTTAGAATAACCAAAATGATAGATCAAACAGTTTCACTAAACTATATTGTAGTAAATTCTGAACATGATGCACTAATTTTAGAAAATTCACTTATAAAACAACTAAATCCAAAGTACAATATCCTACTTCGTGATGATAAAACATATCCATATATCTACATAGACAACTCTCTAAAATATCCAAGACCTGAGATAACTAGAAAAATCATCAAAAGTTCAGAAATCACCTACTTTGGTCCCTACTCTGTCGGTGCTAGAGAGATTTTAAACTCTATCTATGAGCTATGTAAACTTGTTCAAAAAAAAGGAAGTTTAAAATCTAAAAAACTCTGTCTTTATCATCAAATAGAGAAGTGTTTAGGTCCTTGTGAACTGAATATTCCACATGCCATATATAAAAAAGAGCTGGATTTAGCACTGCAACTTATACAAAACAAAAAACTACTACTAAACAAGCTTGAAGAAAAAATGCTTTTTTACGCCCAAAACATGAGATTTGAAGAGGCTGGTGAGATTAGAGACCGTATAGAAAAAATCAGTCGTTCAGAGATTAAGAGTGAGATTGATTTTGCAAGTGGTGAAAACTACGATATTTTTGCCGTAGCGCAAAGCCAAAGCCGTGGAGTTGTTGTTAGAATCTTTATGAGAAACGGAAAAATCATCTCCTCCTCTCATGACTTTATACAACTGAATGAAGGCTATGATGAAGATGAGATATATCAAAGAGTTTTATTGGATTTTTACGGTGAAGAAAAACCACCGATAATTGCTCCTATCTTAGTAGCATCTAAGTTTGATGAGATGAAAATCATAGAAGAGCATTTAAGTTTGGTCTTTGGCAAAAAGGCTCAAATCGTAAAACCACAAAGAGGAGATAAAAAACATCTTATAGATTTAGCTCTTTTAAATGCAAATGAACTTCTAAAAAAAGATATATCTACAGACTCTACTAAACTTTTAAATGAACTAAAAGAACTACTCTCGCTAGAGCGCCTGCCAAATAGAGTTGAAATCTTTGACAACTCCCATATGGCAGGGGAAGCAACAGTTGGAGCGATGGTGGTTTATGACAACTCAAAATTTGATAAAAAAAGCTACAGAACTTACCATCTAAAAGCAAAAGATGAATATGCTCAGATGAGAGAAACTTTAAGCAGAAGAGTTGAGAGTTTTTCTAAAAATTCCCCTCCTGATTTATGGATAATTGATGGAGGAACTACACTTCTAAAACTAGCATCTGAAATATTAGAATCTTCTGGTGTTTTCATAGATGTTATAGCCATATCAAAAGAGAAGATAGATGCTAAATCACACCGTGCAAAAGGCAAGGCAAATGATATAGTTCATACGATAAAAGAGAGTTTTTACCTAAAACCAAGTGACAAAAGACTTCAATGGACACAGAACCTAAGAGATGAAGCTCACAGAAGTGCGATTAATTTTCACAAAAAAACCAAATTGAAACTAGATAAGGAGAGTAAATTATTAACTTTACAAGGTATATCCACTCCAAAAATAAAAAAATTGCTTAATCATTTTGGAACTTTTGAGGCACTTAAAACTTTAAGTATTGAGGAAATTAGTTCTGTTTTAAATACAAAAGATGCAAATGTAATTAAAAATATTTA
>JAYELK010000081.1:0-2941 GCA_034717415.1 Campylobacterota bacterium
TTATCACCATAAAGCTCTTTGATTTTATCCTCACCACCCTCTGTATTTGTAATTGTCACAACAGCATCTGTATGAGTATGATCAACAAATTTAAAAGGGATAAGAGCATGTAAAATCGCTTCAACAGAGGGATTGGGTGCAGATGGGTTTATCATTGCTAATCGTTGATACTTAACCATATCTCTGTCATTTAACTCTTTTAACTCAGCCATTTTCAAAAGCATATCCATCTTTACAGGAGCAAATCCTTCGGCTTCAATAGTCGCTAAATCCCAGCCACTTCCTTTAACATAAAGTATATCTTCTATTTCCCCAAACAGATTGGTAGCAGTTGATTTTACAGAGGTATTTCCACCACCATGAAGAACTAAAGAACTATCTTGCCCAAGCAATCTTGATGTATAAACTCTTAAATCTAAATCTGTTTTATATTTTTTTACCTCTGTGTCATTGTATAAACTTTTCATATTTTTCCTTGTATCCCTAGTTCCAACACTCCAGCGTGGGAACTAGTTTGAATTAAATTTTTCTTCTATTTTCTCAAAATCTGCTTCGCAAATTCCTTTATCGGTTATCAGCCCAGTTATAAGTCTCGCCGGTGTCACATCAAAACCATAATTAATGGCAGGTGAATCTTTTGGAGTGACTAAAACTTCTCTCACAACTCCATCACTATCAACTCCACGCATATATTTAACCTCATCTTCACTTCTTAACTCAATTGGAATCTCCTTAACACCATCTCTTATCTCAAAATCAAAGGTTGAAGCAGGAATAGCTACATAAAAAGGAACGCCGTTATCTTTTGCGGCTAATGCTTTTAAATATGTTCCTATCTTGTTAGCTACATCACCGTTTGCGCTTACTCTATCTGCTCCTGTTATAACTATATCTACTTCACCTATTTGCATTAGATGTCCACCTGTGTTATCAGCTATAATAGTATGATTAATTCCACTTTGAGTAAGTTCCCATGCCGTAAGAGATGCACCTTGATTTCTTGGTCTTGTCTCATCTACCCAAACATGAACAGCAATTCCTCTTCTTTTGGCTTCATATATCGGTGCTAAAGCAGTTCCCTCATCTATGACTGCCAACCATCCCGCATTACAGTGAGTCAATATATTTATCTCTGTTTTTTTCTTCTTTTTAAGTATCTCTTCTATAATGTCACAACCATAAGAAGCAATTTTCAGACTCTCTTTTGCCTCATCATCATTTAACTCTATGGCATGTGACTTTGAATCTTCTACTAAGTTATCAGACTCTTTTAATAACTCCATCATCTTATCAACAGCCCACATAAGATTTACTGCTGTTGGACGAGACTCTCTAATTAGTTTTGCTTTTTCTTTTAACTCTTCGTAACTATCAACTTCTCTACATGCCGTATATATTCCAAAAGCTGCTACACTGCCAATAACTCCGGCACCACGAACTGTCATATCTTTTATAGCAGTTACAACTTTATCTGTAGTTTTTAAAACTTTTGTCTCATAAGAAAAGGGGAGTTTTGTTTGGTCTATTACTTCTAAAAAATTATCATCATTTAACCATAGGGCTTTATATCTACCTTGCACTTTTTATAATCTCCAATATTTCATCAACACTATCTATATTTTCATACTTCATCACAAATTCTCTTGCGATTTTCAGAACTAACCTCTCAGCATCTTGACGCAAAACCTTATCTTCAATACCTCTAATCTCTGCAACCCCTGCAACCCCAAAAACTCGTCTTGCCATCTTACATCCTGCAAAACCTATTGCATCTCTTAAAATTGATTTTAAAAAATCTTCTCTATATCTTTTGAGAGTTTGACTATCTATATATCCATCTATTAAAAGAGCCGAATCTTTTTGAGTTTCCCAAAGTTTTAAAAATTTCATCTCAAATAGTTTTAAAACTTCTTTTATCATTTGAAGCAGATACTCTTTAAAATCTTCATCTTTAGTAATAACACTGTGATGAATATAATTATTTACTAAGTTAGCAACTAAAGCACCAATATCAAAGCCAAAAGGTCCTACAAAAGCAAACTCTGGGTCTATTACAAAAGTTTCATTTTTATTTAACATTATAGAGCCAGTATGCAAATCTCCATGAATTAGGGCATCACTATTTGTCATAAACTTATATTTTAAACTAAGAACTCTCTCTTTAAATTCCATATCCTCAAATAATCTCTTGGCATGTGGATTGTCTTTTACATTTTCACTCTCATTTGTCTCATTTTGCATAAAAGCAAATGTAAAGACGAAATCTTCTGTAAGTTTACAAAGTTCTGTGTTTGAGTTAAATCTATCTACAAGTTTTCGTTTATCGGTAGAATTAAGATGTAGCGATGAAGTTTTAAAGAGTGTTTGGGCTAAATAAGTAGAGATATGTTGAGCAAACTTAGGATATTTTTCCCCACTTGTAAGCCTCTCTCGAAGTATAAAATGAGAGCCAAGATACTCCATCGCAACTATCGACATATCTTCACTACTATAATAAAGATTTGGCACAAAGTCAGGGACTATTCTTTTAAACTCACTTAATGCCCTTATCTCATATGTCATTCTCTCACGAGAAAGAGCAAACTCTTCACCAACACATCTTAGATAGTCAACAGCCTGTTTAACTATAAGGTTTTTTTTGAATCACCTATAGAACTTACAAGATAAACGAAGTTTAAGTTACCGTCTCCTATCTCTTTTGCACTTAATTCATCACCACCAAAATAGTCCATAACCTCTTTTACACTCTCAAGATAAGTTGTAACACTATTTACATCTAACTCTCTATACTCCATCTTTTAGCCTAGTACTTCTAACTCGTCACTATATTTTTTATCACAAAATGGTTCATAAGATGATTTATAAATTGCATAATGCTCACTCGCCTTGTGTCCATCAAGAGCTTTTTCATCTCTCCAAGTCTCAACTGCCATAAACTTTC
>JAYELK010000082.1:0-14868 GCA_034717415.1 Campylobacterota bacterium
ATGGATGTTTAAAAAATAAAAATTTATTTCCAAAATAAGTTCAGTTGCTAAGCTTAGTGCAGATAAGAAAAATGCAGTAGGCAACCAAAAAAGAGCTAGATGAAGAACCCAAAGAATAGCAGGAGAACTAAAAATAGGAAGTTCCCATCTTCTGAATTCTAAAAGCATATAGACTCCAAGTAAAATATCTATAATTATTTCGGCTATTTTAAAATCCAGACTACTAAAAATACTTTTTAAGATAAAAAGAACAAAGATAATTTTCACAAAGTTTTCGTTTTTTGCAACAAAGGAGTGTGAAAAAAATGGAACCATTCTCTGTGCTACACTAAATGTTAAAAATATTAAGTAGAGATAGAAAGAGATATTTGTAGCAAGACTAAGAAGATTGATTTTTAAACCTATATAGTTATTAAGTTCAATTCCCAGAAAAAGCAGATGACCCAAAAGACCAAATATAGTTAGCAACTAAAATCCAGAAGGCATCTTTTTTTATCAGTCATATGACCACTTATATAGATTTCTCGTAATTTTAGCACTATAAAAATTTGAGATAAAAAAAGTATGACTATTCCTATAAGCATAAGAGTATGATTTAAAAATGAACCAGCTAAAAAGAGAAATGAACCAAGGGTACAGGAGCAAAATAGATTTACATAATATGTTTTATTTATCGCTTCTGATTGGCAAAATCGAGGAAATGTTGTAAATAAAAAACCTGTAAAAACATAGGTGAAAACTAAAAATGACAAAGAGTAAACATGAAAGTTTAAACTCTCTGTCTGTAGTGTAAAGATACCTTTATAGCTAAGAGCAAAAAGCATCATTGTTATAATAGCGTTCACAATTCCAAGAATAAAAAAGGGTTGATGAGGTTGTGATAAAAAGTAGTTTTGTTTTTTTCTTCTTTTGTAAATGTCATATCATAAATTCCATATCTAATTTTTTTGCATAGGCACTTAGCATGGCTCTTTCAAAGTCGTTATTTGTTGAGTATTCATAACCAAGAGTATCTTTCCAAATACTAGGGTCTTCCATGCAGAGGTAGAAAAAAACATCTTTGTGCCAAGGAGCAAAGCTATCATAAGCATGTCTGAACATCTCTACCTTTATAGCATGTGGGTATGAACTCTTGCCACTAGCATCTTCAAAAGGCATTTGTGTGATTTTACTTCTAAATTCTCTATCTCGCAGTTGTTTGATAACAGGCTTGATAAAAGTGAGAGTACCAATGCTAACAAGGGCTACCTCTTTAGCCTCAAATGTTTGTAGAAGTTTTTCATAAACCTCTTTATAATCATCAAGATAGTTTTCATACTCCACTATCGGATGAAAATGAAAACCGACTTTTACGCCTTTGTTGGCTACTTTTCTGGCTGCATCTATGCGTTTATCGAGCGAGGCAGTTAGATGCTCTTCATTTTTTATAATAGTTGGAGTGTTAAGTGACCAAGTACAGAGAATATTTTTTGGAACATCATTTTCTAAAAGATATTTGATATTGTCTGATTTGGTTTTAAACTCCAAAATAACATTTGGATTTGTTCTTGCAAATTTAAACAGAGCCTCTAAAACACCCTCTCGATTTCCAAACATAAGAGAGTCTGAACTCTGTCCTGTTCCGATGTGATAGGTTTTGTTTTTATCAAGTTTCAGGTTTAGTAATTTTTCTTTAAAGCCAGTGTCAAAAGTGATAGTGTTTTGGTTATAAAAACTCTGAATAGAGCAGTAAGAGCAGTCAAACCCACAACTCTCGACTGCATCAAGTGTAAGCAAGTTACAGCAACGAGTCTTTTCACTTGCAACAGGGCAAAGACCAAGTCCAAAGCCCTCTTTTGTCTCTGTTTTAAAAGTGTATTTCTGCTCAGTAGGGATGTTTTTTAACTCAAAATTTTCATAAGAGTTAGGAGTGGAGCGAATATCTTCATAGGTTTTACGAAGTCGAGTAAAGACAACCTTTTTTTGCTCATGGTCTGGAAATATCTCTATGATACTCTTTTCATTCCACATGCCAAGGTCACGAGCCATATCTACTATCTGCTTTATCTCTTGATGTGAAAATCTGAGTTTTAGAGCCTCTGCTTTTATAAACTCCTGCTCGGCATGTGGGAGTTTAGAGTAAAATGTATTTTTAATTGAGTTATTAAATTTTTCTATATATGAATTCATGATGAAATTTTAGCTAATTTTCAACTAATATATTTATAAATTTTTGACCATTTCACTGAAAATATGACAAATTGAAATGTTTTTAAGATTTAATCTTTTTTTATACTATTATTTACAAAAGAAGTAGTAATGGAGTCAAAATGACTCCTCTCACCAAAGGTGAAGCTTTTATTCTATGCTTTGAAATGGCATAGAACATGCAAGTGATTGAATATAATTTGGACGAGTTCAAATTATATGAGATTTAATAGTAGGAGTTTAAAATGATTTTAGGAAAATGTCCATATTGTGATGATGGGAGTATAGAAGTTAGAGATAGAGAGGTTCGTGGTAAAAAGGTGAAACTTTATGCTTGTTCCAATGCTAACTGGAAGAGTGAAGATGGTGAGATGTATGAACTGACAGAGAGTTCTACATGTCACTTTAAAATTTGGCAAAACTCTTTGGCAAAATATGGAAAGTGGCTTTCATATAAAGAGGTGAGAGGGTTGCTTGAAGATGATTCGATAGAGGTGGAACTTCTTAGTAAAAAGTATGGCAAGAAAGTTTATTACAGCAAATATATAACTCTAAATGAAGAGTATGGTGTAAGTGTGATTTGGGATTAAAAATGATAAAATAAACCATGTTAAAGCAGTATAAAGAAGCTATTGAAAAAAGTAATATTATCTCTAAAACAGATGTTGATGGGATTATTACCTTTGTAAATGATGAGTTTTGTAAAATTTCCGGTTACTCTAAAGATGAGTTGATTGGACAAAATCATAATATTGTAAGGCATCCTGATGTTGAAGAATCAACATTTAAACTTCTTTGGGATACTATCAACTCCAAACAAATATACAAAAGTACTGCTAAAAATATCGCCAAAGACGGCTCTACATTTTATGTAAATACAACGATAATTCCTATCCTTGATGAAGATGAAAATATAGTAGAGTTTGTAGCCATAAGATATGATGTTACAAAAGAGGTTTTTTATAAACATAAACTTCAAAAAAAAGAGAAAGAGTTGCAAGAACTAAATGCAACTTTGGAAAAAAGGGTACAAGAGAAGACTAAAGAGTTAAAAGAGTTAAATGAGACACTTGAACTTAGAGTAGAAGATGAGATTTCCAAAAACGAAGAGAAACAAAAAGTTATGTTTTGGCAATCAAGACTTGCTTCTCTTGGAGAGATGCTTGCAAATATTGCTCATCAGTGGAGACAGCCTCTTACTGAGTTGAATTTGACTATTTTTACACTTAAAAAATCTGCACTAAATGGTGCTGATGATGAAGTGAAAAAATACTATGACGATAGTAGAAAAATCATTAAAAATATGTCAAATACCATAGATGATTTTACTAATTTTTTTAAACCGGACAAGGAAAAACAGCCTTTTAAAATAGCAGATAGCATAAATGAATCACTTCATATTTTAGAAAAACTTATCGCCCAAGAGATGGTTGAGGTAAAAACAGAGTTTGAAGATATAGAAGTTCTTGGAATAACAAACGAGTTCTCTCAGGTTATTATTAATCTGATTAAAAATTCTGTAGATGCCTTTGTAGATAATAGTATTTTAATTAGAGAGATAACTATCAGTGTAAAACAAAAGGATGACTTTGCAGTTATTGAAGTTGGAGATAATGCTGGTGGTATTCATGAAAAAACTCCATATAAAATTTTTGAACCATACTTTACAACAAAACACACAAGTCAAGGAACAGGACTTGGTCTTTTTATGTCAAAAATGATTTGTGAACAGGGGCTAAATGGTTCTATTGATTTAAAATCAAAAAAAGGTACAACAACTTTTAGTATAAAAATACCATTAGGAAAAAGTCATGCGTAGTAAGTTTTTAAAAGAGTTGAAAATTTTACTGGTTGAGGATGAAGAAAAACTCTCTTCACTGTTAAAAAATGCTATAGGCGATAGTTTTCATAGTTTTAGTATTTCAAATGATGGTGTAGATGGTTTAGAGATGTTTAAAAAAATCTCTCCTGATATTGTTATTACAGATATTATGATGCCTAAGATGACAGGTTTAGAGATGGCAAAAGAGATAAAAAAGATAGATGCCACTATGCCTATAGTAATTTTGAGTGCATTTAGTGAAGCAGATAAATTTTTAGGTGCTATAGATGTCGGTGTTGTTAAATACTTTATAAAGCCATTTGATCCTGATGAGTTGTTAGAGTATATAGAATCACTTCAAGAGATTTTTGAGAGTAAAGTTGTTTCGCTGACTCATGGATTTATATTTAGTAAAATAAAAAAAAGTTTATATAAAGATTCTAGATTTATTTCACTTACAAAAAAAGAAAATATTTTTTTAGAGTTGCTAATAGATAATAAGCATATTGTAGCTGATGAGATAATCAAAAAAACTTTATGGGAAAATGAAGAGGTAAGTGATGAAAGACTCCGAACCTTTATTAAAAGGTTAAGAGTCAAAACTTCAAAAAATCTAATCCAAAATATAAAAGGAGAGGGTTATAAGATAGATATAGATAAGGGTTGATAAACTACTTAGTATACAAATCAGTTAATCATATTCAATTAGAGGTGCCCTTATCTCCAAACTATTTTTATATCATTTAGAAGCTTTGTTTTGTCAAAAGAGCTAGATGATTTTTCTAGGTTTGCGATACTAGTTCCAGTATCTAAAAACTCTTGAATATAAAAAGTTTTACTATATCTTCTTTGAATAAGGTCATTGATAATTGAATTAATATCATCTTCATTTAGCAAGTCATAATGCAGAGTTGTTCTAACTTCAAATTCAATCTTACATGCCATAAGTATATTAAGAGTATCAGAAAATTCATCATATCTGTTTGAGTGGGTGATTTGAGTAAATTTTTCTTTAGGTGCTTTGTAGTCAAGTGCTATAAAATCTAACAAGTTTAAATCCAGCAACTCTTTTATTCTCTTTGGGTCTGTTCCGTTGGTGTCTAGTTTAATTAAAAATCCAAGCTTTTTTATCTCTTTGCAAAACTCTACTAGATTACGAGTTGTAGCCTCTCCACCAGAGAGAACTACTCCATCAAGTAACCCGATTCTTGTTTTTAAAAAATCAAGCATATCATTAAGAGAGTAGTTGCCATTTTTTGCAAAAACAATATCACTATTGTAACAATAATCACATCTCATATTACAACCTGCAAACCAGATAATGCAGGCTAACTGTTGGGGATAGTCTAAATGTGTAAACTTTGTAAAATCATAAACTATCTTAGTGTTGAACAAACTGCTTTCTCTGTTTATGTTCGCCTGTTTTACCTACATTAAAACTCTCAACAGGTCTATGATAACCCATAACTCTTGTATACACTATACATTTTTGTCTTCTGTCTTGAAGCATACTTAAAATCTCATTTTTACTCATTTTGTTTTCCTTTAGTTTGATTTGGTTTATGAAACTTCTAGTTTCAAATTTACTGATTCTATAATCAACTCTTCATCACATTTAGGGCAAAACTCATGTTCACCGGAAATGTATCCGTGTTTGGGACATATCGAGAATAGTGGTGTTACTGTAATATATGGAAGCCTAAAGTTTGAGATGACATTTTTAACTAACTTTCTACATGCCTCAGTTGAACTAACTTTTTCTTGCATATAGAGATGCAGTACAGTTCCTCCAGTATATTTACACTGAAGATCATCTTGAAGAGTAAGTGCCTCAAATGGATCATCTGTCAAATCAACAGGAATCTGTGAAGAGTTTGTGTAGTAGATATTTTCATCCATACCGGCTTGGATGATGCTATCTCCATATCTTTTTTTATCTTCTTTGGCAAATCTATATGTAGTTCCCTCAGCAGGAGTTGCTTCAAGATTATAAAGGTTTCCACTCTCCTCTTGAAATTCCACTATTCTCTCTCTCATGTGGTTTAAAATTTCAGTTGCAAACTCTATTCCCTCATCAGAACCAATGTCATAACTATTGCTAGTAAAGTTTAAAATCATCTCATTCATTCCATTTACACCAATAGTTGAGAAGTGATTTTTAAATCCGGGCAAATACCTTTGTGTATATGGAAAAAGCCCTCTGTCATACATCTCTTGAATGAAAACTCTCTTTTTCTCCAGAGTTGATTTGGCATGTTTCATAAGTTGGTCTATTCTAGTAATAAGTGCTTCTTTGTCACCCTTATATAAAAAACCAAGTCTTGCCATATTTAGTGTAACTACCCCTATGCTTCCTGTCATCTCAGCACTGCCAAAAAGTCCACCACCTCGCTTAAGTAACTCTCTTAAATCAAGCTGTAACCTACAGCACATGCTTCTTACATGCCCAGGTTTATAAGCTTCTTCATTTTCTACAAGATTACCGTTTTCATCTCTTTTATACTGGCTTCCTATAAAGTTTTGAAAATAAGATGAACCGATTTTCGCTGTATTTTTAAAAAGTAGGTCGGTATTTTCTCCATACCAGTCAAAATCTTCTGTAATATTTACAGTGGGGATAGGAAAGGTAAAAGGTTGTCCAGTTTTATCACCTTCAGTCATGATTTCATAGTACGCTTTGTTGATTAGGTTCATCTCTTTTTGAAAGTGTTTGTAAGTCATATCTTCAAGTCTTTCACAACCACGCTCATTCGCAATGCTTTGCAGTTCACTGTCTAAAAAATCTTTTAACAGATGAGACTGTTTTCTAGTTGGAATCTGATCTTTTAGATCATCTGGAACAGTCCAATCGATAGTGATATTTGTAAAAGGAGATTGTCCCCAACGAGCAGGAACATTTAAGTTATATACAAAACTTCTAACAGCTTTTTTTATCTCTTTAAATGATAGTTTATCTCTAAAAACATAGGGAGCAAGATATGTATCAAATGATGAAAATGCTTGAGCGCCAGCCCACTCACTCTGCAAAATTCCTAAAAAGTTTGCCATCTGCCCAAGTGCTTCGCGAAAATGTTTCGGAGCATCACTCTCAACTCTTCCTCTAACTCCGTTAAAACCTTCATCAAGCAAAGCTCTCAGACTCCAACCGGCACAGTATCCGGTTAAACAGTCGAGGTCATGGATGTGATAATCCCCGTTTCTATGAGCATAACCCTCCTCTTTAGAGTATACTTTATCAAGCCAGTAGTTTGCTATAACTTTTCCTGCGGTGTTATTTACCAAACCTGCATTTGAGTAACCGGTATTTGAGTTTGCTTTTATACGCCAATCACTGCCATTTATATACTCTTCTATCGTTTGAGTTGAGTTTATATAGGTTGTGTCTTCTTCTATGAAGTTATCTCTTTGCATCTTGTGCATGTGGCGATAAAGAATAAAAGAACGCATCACATCAAAGTATCTTCCCTTGTAAAGTTCTGTTTCTATAAAGTCTTGTATATCTTCAACAGCAACCACTCTTTTGTTTTTTAATCTCTCAAGGACATTGAAAAAAATCGTACTGTCATAAGTTGTATTTTCACTTTTAAAGGCTTTTTTTATCGCATCTTCTATCTTATATGAAGCAAACTCTTTATGCGTGCCATCTCTCTTTAAAATATTTTCAACCATGGTTTTTCCTAATTCTATTTGTGAAAGTTTATAGCAATCTGAGTTAAAAAGTCATAACAAAAAGTGTCACTTTTATGTCACTGTAATATACTGAATATAACAATTAATAAAAGTTATTCTTGTATAAATGTTGAAAAATTTAAAAAAATATCAGAATAGGATATTAAAAACATTTAATATCTCGTATAAAAGATATATATTTAAAGAGATAGATTTCAATGAAAAAATGATTGCTATATTTGGAGCAAGAGGAGTAGGAAAAACTACAACTTTATTGCAGTACCTACTCCAACTACATTCACAAAACAAAAATGCACTATACATATCTTTAGATTATCCATTCTTAAGTGGAGTAGATTTGGTTGAGATTGTTGAATCATTTGTAGATGATGGTGGTGAGTTTCTTCTGCTTGATGAGGTTCATAGATATAATGATTTTGCTTCATATCTAAAAACAATCTATGATCTGTTTGAGATAAAAGTTATCTTTACAGGTAGTAGTGCTACTTCTATTTTAAATGCTAAAAGTGATTTAAGCAGAAGAGTGACACTATATAACTTACATGGTTTTTCATTTCGTGAATTTTTAGAAGTTACTCATAAAAAACAGTTTACATCATATACACTAGAGAATATTTTGAAAAATCATATAGAGATTTCAAAAAGTTTAAAAAGTATAAATCTGCTAAAAGAGTTTAAAAAGTATCTTGAGGTTGGTTACTATCCATTTTATTTGGATAAACAGACCTCATTTTTTCAAAACCTAGTAAACACAATAAACTTAACTATTGACTTAGATTTAACATCATTGGGGTTGGTAGAGCAAAAATATACATATAAGCTAAAACGACTTTTAGAGGTAGTATGCGAGAGTAAACCATTTGAAGTCAACTACTCCAAAATTGCAACAAACGCTGAAATAAGCAGGGCCAAACTTTATGACTATATATCTTTTTTAAATGATGGACAGATGTTACTTTTACTTCATGATTCAACAAAGGGCATTAATAAGATAAATAAACCTGCAAAAATTTATCTAAACAATACAAATTTGCTTCATGCATATTGTCAAAGCAGTGAAATAGGAACCATAAGAGAAACTTTTTTTGCAAATCAACTATCTCAAAAACATAAATTGAACATAGGTAAACAAGGTGATTTTTTAATAGATGACAAATATACTGTTGAAGTAGGAGGCAAAAATAAAAACTTTACACAGATAAAAGAGATAAAAAATAGTTTTGTTATATCTGATGATATTGAAGTTGGTTTTAAAAATAAAATTCACTTGTGGTTATTTGGGTTTTTATATTAAAGTATCTAAAACCCTAATAACTCCCTGAATTATATAGGGGTTTATTAAAATTATAAAATTATGCTACAATAGTGTTAATTTAAAATTAACACTTTGGAGCTAAATTGTTTGATAATATACATAAAATAGAAAAGCAACTCTTAAAAAACTTAAACATTACATACAAACGCTATCTTTTTGATGAGATAAATTTCAGTTCTGGAATGATTGCTGTTGTTGGATCACGCGGAGTAGGTAAGACCACTCTGCTTTTACAGTACCTAAAAGAGTTAAAGGAGATGTATGAGCCTCATAAGTCTCTTTACTTTTCTTATGAGTACCCTTCAAATGTTGATGTTAAACTATATGAATTTGCAGAAGAGTTCGCAAAGATAGGAGGAGAGTACTTACTTTTAGATGAGATTCATAAATACTCTTCATTCTCTTTAGATTTAAAAGCTATATATGATTTTTATCCAAATATGAAAGTTATTTTTACAGGCTCATGTGCTACATCTATCTATAACTCTCAAGCTGACTTAAGCAGAAGAGTTGTTCTTTATACAATGCATGGTCTCTCTTACAGAGAGTTTCTTGAGATAAAACTAAACAAAACATTTAGTAAATATTCACTCGATGAGATAGTTACTGATAATATTTCGATAGTTGATGATTTAACTCAAGATTTACTACCACTCGAACACTTTGGTGAGTATTTGGAAAAAGGTTATTATCCTTTTTATTTTCATGATAAGGCAAGCTATTTACAGCAACTAAATGCAGTGATAAACCTTACTATAGATATTGATTTTGTTTCACTGGGACTTATAAAATCATCTTTTACTCATAAGCTTAAAAAGTTGCTAAATGTTATCTGCCACTCTAAACCTTTTGAGCTAAATATTACTAAAGTTGCATCAAATGTAGAGGTGAGCAGAAACACACTTTATTCGTATCTGCATCATCTAAGCAGAGGTGCTTTACTTAATATAGTGGCAGATAATAAGAAAGGCATTACAGCACTTTCTAAACCTGAAAAGCTTTACTTAAATAACACAAATCTTTTTTATGCTTTGTGTCAAGATGTAGAGATTGGAACACTTCGTGAAACTTTTTTTGTAAACCAGCTTAAAGCCAAGCATGAACTGAGTGTCATAAAACAAGGAGATTTTATAGTTGATGACAAATTTACCTTTGAGATAGGTGGAAAAAACAAAACATTTAAACAAATTAAAGATATAGATAACTCTTTTATAGTTGTTGATACAGATTCAACGGAAAATATTAACAAAATACCTCTTTGGTTGTTTGGATTCTTGTATTGAAAAGTAATAAAATCATTTAGCTTAATAAATCTTTTACTTTTATTTGGGTACAATCCTCGTCCGCTTTGTTGTTTTAACAAAATAGTTAGAGTATTTCTATCTTTAGTACACAATACAAAAGATAAAAGTATTGGTAAGCAAACAATTGTGAGCCTAAAAGCAGCGAAGACAAAGACAAAACTAAGTTCGAAGAGGTTTGTCCCTCTCACCGATAGGTGAAGCTTTAGTGACTGAACAAAAGCCGGACTTGTTCGGATTTTGTGAGAAAATATACAGGAGACTTTCAATGAAAGTAAGAGCTTCAGTAAAGAAGATGTGTGATGACTGTAAAGTTGTTAAGAGAAAAGGCATTGTAAGAGTAATCTGCAAAGTTAAAAAACATAAACAGAGACAAGGATAACCATGGCTCGTATTTCTGGTGTTGATTTACCTAAAAAGAAAAGAATAGAGTATGGTCTAACATATATCTATGGTATTGGTTTACACGCTTCTCGTCTAATTTTAGACGCGACAGGCATAGACTATAACAAAAGAGTTTTCGAATTAAACGAAGCTGATGTAGCTGCAATTACTGCTGAAATCCGTGCCAAGCATATGGTTGAAGGTGATCTGCGTAAAAAAGTAGCTATGGATATTAAGGCACTTATGGATTTGGGTTCATATAGAGGTCTCCGTCACCGTCGTGGTCTTCCATGTCGTGGTCAAAAAACAAAGACAAATGCGCGTACTCGTAAAGGTAAGCGTAAAACTGTCGGCGCAGCGTAAGGAATTATAGATGGCAAAAAGAAAAGCTGTTAGAAAAAAAGTAGTAAAGAAAAATATTGCTAGAGGTATCTGTCATATCGCTGCATCATTTAACAATACACTTGTAACAATTACAGATGAGATGGGTAACATGATTGCTTGGAGTTCTGCTGGTTCTTTAGGATTTAAAGGTTCTAAAAAATCAACTCCATTTGCTGCACAAGCTGCTGTTGAAGCTGCTGTTGAAAAAGCACAAGTACATGGTATAAAAGAACTTGGTATTAAAGTTCAAGGTCCTGGTTCAGGTCGTGAAACTGCTGTTAAGGCTATTGGTGCTATTGAAGGTATTCGTGTTACATTTATGAAAGATGTTACTCCGTTACCACACAATGGTTGTCGCGCGCCTAAGCGTCGTAGAGTTTAAGGAGATTACTGATGGCAAGATATAGAGGTCCAGTAGAAAAGATCGAAAGAAGATTCGGTGTAAGTCTTAACCTTAAAGGTGAGCGTCGTTTAGCGGGTAAATCTGCATTAGAAAAAAGACCTTATGGTCCTGGTCAGCATGGTCAGCGTCGTAAGAAAGTTTCTGAGTATGGTTTACAACTTAATGAGAAGCAAAAAGCGAAATTCATGTATGGTGTTTCTGAGAAACAATTCCGTGCACTATTCGTAGAAGCAAAAAGAAGAGATGGTAATACAGGTACAAACCTTGTTACTCTAATTGAAAGCAGACTTGATAATGTTGTTTATCGTATGGGTTTTGCTTCTACTCGTCGTTTTGCTAGACAACTTGTTACTCATGGTCATCTTTTAGTAGATGGCAAAAAACTTGATATTCCTTCTTACCGTGTTAAACCTGGTCAGAAAATTGAAGTTCGTGAAGCTAGTAAGAAAAATGTACAAATTGTTCGTGCAATGGAACTTACTAATCAAACTGGTTTAGCTCCATGGGTTGATATCGATGCTGATAAAGTGTTTGGTATCTATACTCGTTTACCTGAAAGAGAAGAAGTTGTTATCCCTGTTGAAGAGCGTTTAATCGTTGAGCTTTACTCTAAATAATAGTTAATAAGAGGCGTTAAATATGAAAAAGATTAAAACTACTCCACTTGCTCCACAAGAGTTTGAGGTAGAACAAATTAGCGAGAATGAAGCTAACATTATGGCATATCCGTTTGAAACGGGTTATGCTATATCTTTGGCTCATCCTCTTCGCCGCTTTTTATTAAGTTCTTCTGTTGGTTATGCTCCAATAGCTATTAAAATTGAGGGTGCTAAGCATGAGTTTGACTCTGTGCGTGGTATGCTTGAAGATATTTCAGACTTTATTTTAAATCTTAAAGAGATTCGTTTTAAGCTTAATGGTGAAGCTACTGAAAGTGAAATTAACTATAGCTTCGCAGGTCCTTGTGTAATTACAGGTAAAGATCTTAGCAATGATGAAGTAGAAGTGGTAACTCCCGATGCTCCACTTGCAACTCTAAATGAAGACTCAACTTTTAACTTTTCAGTTAAGGTGGCTCAAGGTATAGGTTATGTAGCTAGTGAAGATACTCATGATGAGTTAGAAGATGGATATATAGCACTAGATGCTTATTTTACTCCTGTTCGTAGTGCAACTTATAAAATTGAGAATGTTCTTGTAGAAGATAATCCTAATTTTGAAAGAGTTGTTTTAAATATTAGAACTGATGGGCAAATTTCTCCATTGGATGCATTTAGAAATTCTTTAGAAGTTATGTATGCACAACTTGCAGTATTTAACTCTGAGATTAGCATAAAAGCTCCAGCTACAATAGAAAGAGTTGAAGAGAACCCTGATCTTAAAAAATTAACAGTTCATATTGATAGTTTAGGATTGAGTGCAAGAAGTTTTAACTGTCTTGACCGTTCAAATATCAAACTAATTGGTGAGATAGCATTAATGAGTACAAATGACTTAAAAAATGTTAAAAACCTTGGTAAGAAATCGTATGATGAGATCGTTGAAAAAGTGCAAGAGTTTGGTTTTGCAGTTGGCGCTGATCTTGCAGATGATGTTGTTACAGCATTAAAAAAGAAAATAGAAGCCCTTCAGGCTTAATAAGAGGATATTAGATGAGACATCGTCATGGATACCGTAAACTAGGTCGCACAAGCGCACATCGTGCTGCTTTACTCAAGAACCTTAGTATTTCGTTAATTGAACATGGTAAAATTGAAACTACTGCTATCAAAGCAAAAGAACTTCGTTCTTACATAGAAAAACTTATTACTGTTGCAGGTAGTAATGATTCTAACGCTCACAGAGCAGTATTTGCGGCGCTTCAAAGTAAAGAAGCAACTAACAAATTAGTAACAGAAATAGCTCCTCAGTATGTTGATCGTGCTGGTGGATATACTAGAATTACTAGAACAAGAATTCGTCGTGGTGATGCTACGACTATGGCATTTATTGAATTAGTTTAATAAGATGTCGGCATGTGGATTTCCACATGCCAAGCCCTTCAAACCTTCCACATTCTAAAATACTTTATAATTTAGGACCTATTAATGAGTAATTTCGCATTTGGAACAAATAGAATCAGTGAACATAATCCTCAACATATTACAGCACTCAAAGAGGCTATAAAATCTGGTATAACTATGATAGATACTTCGTCTAACTATATGGATGGAGCCTCTGAGAGAGCTATTTCTATAGCACTAAATGAGTTTGATGATAGTTTGGTAGATGAGATAGAGATAGTTAGTAAATATAAGTTAAGCCAAAATCTGGATGAACAATTAAAACTATCACTGGAGAGATTAAATAGGCGATCATTAAATTGTTATCTTATAGAATATCCAGAAGAGTTTTTAATACAAGCAGTTGGAGATGGTGTAAGTAAAGATGATAGACTTGACGAGATGAATGCTAAATTTTTTGATGCTTTTTTAGATTTAGAATTAGCTGTTAAAGATAAAAAAATTGCTTCTTATGGGATTTCATCGGATGCTTTTTCTCTAAATCATTCAAGTGAGTATTTTTTACCATATGAAGATGTTTTAACTCTTGCTGGGGATGCGGCACGAGAGGTTGGAAATGAAAAACACTCATTTACAACCATAGAGTTGCCGATAAATCTTTTAGAACAAGAGGGACTTAAATGTAGTTCATGGGCAAAAGAGAATGGAGTTAGAGTTTTAGCAAACAGAGTGTTTAACGCACAAAAAGATAATTTGAATTATCGTTTAGCTGAGTATGACCAAAGCAGAGAATATTATCACCATCTAAATGAATTAATGGAAGTTTGTGATAATGATATGCTTAGACCTCTCTATAATTTAGTAGAGCAACTAGATGAGACTAAACATAAATTTGGCTGGATAGGTGATTATGATTCCTTTTTGTTTACTCAAATGATTCCTCATATAAAAAACTCTCTTGAAGTTATTGATGAAGATAATAGAGAAACAATGTTAAATTTTATAGATATGTTTTTAACAGAATATAAAAAAATGGTAGCATATGAGTGTTCAAGAAGTACAAAAATTGCCTTAAAAGATATTTTTGCAGAGTGTTATAGTTCAATGCAGGAGTGTGCTTTAAGGTTTTTAATGCAAAGAGAGAGTATAGATTATATTATTGTGGGAATGAGAAAGCCAAGTTATGTAGATGAGATTTTAGCACCCCAATCCTTTAAAAACTAAATTTCAAGAGTTGAGCAATAGAATCCTTTAAATCCCACCTATTGTTTACAAGTTGTTCTTGGATAGATTTTACACCATTAAGGTGTAAAATATTAAGAATTACACTTCTTAAAATTGTCATTAAAAATGGGTTTAAATGGCAATTGTGGTCATCT
>JAYELK010000083.1:0-14816 GCA_034717415.1 Campylobacterota bacterium
TTACTTAAGTTTCCAAGTAATTTATCTATGTTTAATTTATTTTCAATTTTATTCATATATGCATCCATCTATTTCTTATCCTTATAATAGCAAATCTTTGGGACACAACATTTATTTTTAGTCCCGCTGATTGCAGTCCTGTTCTTTTTTATGATGATGTACAAAAAGTTATAGCAGTCGCACATGCCGGACGACAGGGAGCATTTAAAAATATAATCAAAAATGTAGTAGAAAGTATGGCATGTGAATTTAACTCAAAAGCAGAAGATATATATGTAAGTATTGGAGCAAATATTGGCTCATGTTGTTATGAAGTTGGCAGTGAGATTTATCATGAAGCTTTGGCTATTGGTCTACAATATGCTTTTGAGTACAAAGATGGCAACTACTATCTAGACATATCTAAAATCTTAAAGACTCAACTCTTGGCATGTGGAATTAAAAAAGAAAACCTTGAAATATCTAAAGAATGTAGTTGTTGTAAAAACCAGAAATATTTCTCTTATCGAGCCGATGGAGTTACTGGTAGATTCTGTGGAGTTATACTACTAAAGTAACCCTTTCACTTTAGTAGCAAGTTGTATAGGCAGAAGTCCCAAAGATTCCTCAACAAGTTTTGTATTTCCATGAGTTATAAAACTGTCTTCATATTCAAAACTCTCTTGTGCAACATCTAAAATTTTCTCTTTTGCTAAAAATTCAGAGATAGCACTACCAACACCACCCATCTTTGAACTATCAGAAAAAACAAACCATTTTTTATGTTTTTTTGCCATCTCACGAAGCATATCAACATCAAGTGGCTTAACAAATCTCAAATCTAAGATACTAACATCTTCCTCTAACTCTTTTGCTGTTTCATAAGCACGACCTACACCGTTTCCATAACCTATAAAAAGTATATCACTCTCATTTGAGAGAAGAAGTTGAGACTTAGCTAACTCAAAAGGTAGAGATTCAGGCAGATCTGTTTTAGTAAAAGAACCTCTTGGGTATCTTAAAGAACATGGATGCTGATACCCTGCTGCAAATGCCATCGCCTGATGAAAACTTTTCTCATCTCTTGGAGCAAAAAGAGTCATATTTGGAATAGCTCTTAGAAAAGATATATCAAAAACACCCTGATGTGTCTCTCCGTCTTCTCCAACAATTCCGGCACGGTCAAGTGCAAAAACAACAGGTAAATCCATAAGGCATGTATCATGTATAACTTGATCAAAACCTCGTTGAAGAAATGTTGAGTAGATTGTACAAAATGGCTTAAAACCCTCTTTTGCCAAAGCTGACATGCTTGTTACGGCATGTTGTTCTGCTATTGCCACATCCCAAAATCTTGTTGGATAAGTCTCGATAAGTTCACTAAGTCCTGTCCCACTTGGCATTGCAGCAGTAGCACCTACAATTTTTTCATTATCTGCACACAGATGCATAAGTGCCTCTGTGTAAATTTTAGTTGCACTTTTTTGGGAAGATTTTTTTATGGAGTGTCCATCACTTATATCAAAAGGACCGACTCCATGCCATTTTTCCTCTTTTCCCTCTGCAATATCATAACCCTTACCTTTTAAAGTTTGTGCATGAATAATAACAGGTCCTCCAAGTTTTTTTGCCCTTTGGAGTATATCTATAAGCTGAGTTAAATTATGCCCATCTACCGGACCGATATAGTTTATCCCCATCTCTTCAAACATCATACCCGGTGTAATCAACTTTAATGATTCTTCCATTCTTTTTGCTATATAGCGAGCACCTTCACCAAAATTATCTACAAAACTTTCAGTATTTTTTTTAAATTTTTGATAAAATGGAGAAGCCATAGCAGAACTTAACATTCTACTCACTGCTCCTATTGGTTTAGCAATACTCATTTCATTATCGTTTAAGATAATAACCAGAGGATATTTTCTATCGCCTAACTCATTCAATGCTTCATAGACCATTCCGGCAGTCATGGAACCGTCACCTATCATAACAACAGGGATTCTTTCCTCCTGCTCACCTTTTAGTGCTATAGCTTTTGCTGCTCCAACACCTAAAGAGATAGAAGTTGAACTATGTCCAGCTACAAAATAATCATCTTCACTTTCACTCGGTTTTGTATATCCACACATGCCATGAAATTGACGAAGAGTATCAAACTTTCCCCAATCTTGCGTTAATAATTTATGAGCATATGATTGATGTGATACATCAAAAATAAAAGGATCTTTTTTACTGTCAAAGACCTTATGCATTGCGACAATAAGTTCTGTAGCCCCAAGTGTTGAACTCAGATGTCCACCATTTTTACTTACAACCCTTAAAATTTCTCCACGAATATCTTCGCAAAGGTTTTCCAACTCTTCTAAACTATATGACTCTATATTCATCTATTTTTATAATCCATAATTTTATATATTTACTAAAGTTACTCACTTAAAGCAGCTCTTTTTACTCTCTCAAATCGTTTTGAAATCTGTGCATCTATATTTCCTGCATCACTTATAGCAATAACACCACCCTCACTAACAGCACTATCAGAAATAATTTCAATATGCTCTAACGAACCTAGACTCTCAGATAAAACTCCATGATCTTTTGGATTTACTTTAAGTGTTACTTTTGATGCACTTTGCAACTCTTTGATTAACTCACTGCCTAAAACTTTTGCCACCTCAGAGGAATTTTCTTTAAGTTCTATATCTATAACCTCTTTTGAAATATCCAGCGCAGCAGTTATTAATTCACTCTTTATTCCCTCTAACGCTGCTTCAAAATCTTTTGCACTACTCTCTAAAGTTGCAACAGAAGCAGAAAATTGAGTTAAACCTTTCTCATAACTTGCTTGAGTATCTTTTTGAGCCTCTCTCTTACCAGCTTGAACACCCTCATCATAAGAGAGTTTTTTAGCTTTTTCTAAAGAGTCTTGATGCTCCTCTTCTTTAGATTCTAGTTTCATCTGAAGTTTGATAAAGTTTGATGACATCTCGTCCGTCTTTTTCATCAGTGACTCTATGAGAGAATCTTTAGAATTTTGACTCATTGCACTAGAATCTATATCACTCTCTCTTTTCTTTGGGTTATTCTTTTTTGTAAATTTATTTTCTTCTACTTGAGAATTTTTCGAAGCTATACCCAGTACTTTGAAGTTATACTGACTTACAGCATGAACAGTTACATCTTCTCTATCTATAATTGTTGCCATTAATCTACCATCTCTTCACTAGAACCCATCTGAATTGTTCCTGCTTCAGCAAGTCCATTAACAACTTCAACAATTTTTCTCTGAGCATTTTCAACATCTTTCATCTTAACAGCACCAAGGAACTGCATCTCCTCTTCAAAAGCTTCTCTGGCTCTTTCACTCATAGCAGAGAAAAATTTCTCTTTAAGATCTTCAGGAGAACTTTTAAGTGCTAACATAAGTTCAGCTTTATCAACAGCTTTTAAAATCTCTGTTATAGCCATTTTATCAAGCGATACTATATCTTCAAATGTAAACATCATATCTTTTATTAGTGTTGCTAACTCTTCATCAATCTGCTCAATCTGAGCAAGAGTAGATTTTGAACTCTTAACACCAAGTCTATTAAATACATCAGCAACAGCACGAGGACCACCAACTTCAACTTTATATGAAGCAAGAGATTCAAGTTTAGACTCTAACACAGCAGAAACTCGTTTAATAACTGATGGAGAAATATCTCCAAGTTTTGCCATTCTCATACTCACTTCTGAACGAAGATCATCTGGGAAAAACTGTAGTGTATCAGCAGCTTCCGTCGCATCCATATGTGCTAAAATAAGAGCAATTGTTTGTGGGTGTTCGTGCTGAATAAAGTCGGATAGTTGTTGAGGCTTAATCTTAGAAAGATATGCAAAGTTTTGAGTATCTTGCATACTTTTTGAAAGTTTTTCTAAAACTTTTTTAGCTTCTTCTGGACCTAGTGTTCTGTAAAGCAACTCTCTTGCATACTCCATACCACCAGAAGTAAGATATTGACCAGACTGAAAAATCGCATGAAACTCTTCTAAAACTACAGTTCCAACAGTCCTGTCTAAAGTTTTATTTGAAGCGATATACTTAGAAATCTCTGTAATAGATTCAACATTAAGATTTGCAAATATAGCAGAAGTAGCCTCTTCACCTAATTGAAGTAGCAAAACAGCAATCTTCTCAGCCATTGGCATCTCATCAAAAGTTGCTTGTTGTGCTGGTGATAAATTCATTAACTATCCTTCTTTTTTAGGTGCAGAGGCTGACTCTTCTGTAAGCAGTGCCTGTAAAAGCGATGCTATCTCTTCAGGAGAATCTTCTGTCATTGTTCTAACTTTTTCAAGAAGTACATCATGCTTGAGTTCATCTTCATTAAAACCTTCACCAACTCCAAGCTGATCTTCAACTTTTTTCCTCATAGCTTGAACTTTTTCTATCAGATCTTCCCCTTCTTCATCTTCCATCTCAAGCTGTGGTTTTTCAAGAGTATCTTCTTCTTTAGATATTTCAAGCATTCGCTCTGCAAACGGAGAGATAACTTTTTTATAAACAACAAGAAGTAAAATAAGAACAAATATATATTTAAACAGACCTGAGAATGGTGCCAGATATGTCTCACTAAATGCAACTGCTTTAGAAACACCATCTTCACCAACAGCCAAAGACTCTCTTTTAAACTGTAGATTTATAACAGAAACCTGATCACCTCTAAGTTCATCTATACCGATAGAACGGCTTACTAAGGAGTTCAAAGCTTCAACATCACTCTTAGCTAGAGGCTCGTACTCTAAAATATCTGTAGGAGAACCATCTTCACCAAGCTTGTTTTTATATTTTCCATCAACCATCACAGCAGCTGTAATTCTTTTAATACGAGCAAATTGTGATTTTGTTGTCTCCACAGTCTTTCCAACCTCATAGTTGGTTGTTCCTGTATTTTTTTCATACTTTTCACTCGTTTTAGTACTTTTTAGCCCCTCAACCGGACCAATATTACTAACAGTTCCCGGTACTCCACCAACTTGAGCAGGTGAACCACCCTCTCTCTTCTCTTCACTAATCTGCTCACTTCTTACAACATTCTCAGGATCAAATGTTTCAGATGTAGAATTTTTGATAGAGAAATCAAACTCTATGGTTACTTGGGCTTTAACTTTTTGTTCCCCACCGACATAAGGAGATAGCATTTGAATAATTTTTTTCTGTCTCTTTTTTTCTTCCTGAGTTTTATACCTCTGTTGTACAGCTGAAAGCTCTCCCATTTGAGCCATCTCATCCTCATCACCTAAGGTTTCACCCTCTCCATTTACAAGCATAACATCCGATGAGCTAAGCTTAGGAACTGCTGCTGCAACTAAATTTTTAATACCTCTTATCTGTTTCGAAGAGAGACCTCGTCCATCAATCAACTGCACCATAACAGAAGCAGTAGGAGCAATCTCTTTAGATACAAAAAGAGTCTCTTTTGGCAAAGCCAAACTTACACTTGAACTTTCAATAGGAGAAAGAGAATTAATTGTACGAGAGAGTTCACCCTCTAATGCACGAAGATATTTAACATTTTGATCAAAACTTGTAGCTCCAAACTCTTGATTATCAAAAAGTTCAAAACCAACTCCATTATCTTTTGGAATACCTTGAGCAGCTATGGCGATTCTCTGCTTATAAACTACATTTTTGGGAACTTTAATAACATTATTATCGAGTAGTTCATACTCAATACCATCTTTTTCTAGTTGCTCAACAACCTTAGCAGCGTCAGATGAACTCAAAGAGTCAAAAAGAACTACAAATTTTTTATCCATATTTTTATTTGCTGTAAAGACAACTAAGAAGATTAAAAATGCAACGATACCAAAAATAGCAGAAGCTATAATTATTCGCTGCTGCTTCGTTAATTTTGCGTAAAGTACAACAAGTTGTGAAAAAAGTACCTTGAAATCCATCAAATTCCCATTTTATAATCAGATAAATTCTGAAGCTAGTTCAAAAAAACGGTTATTTTGTTCGTTTGTTCCAACGGTTACTCTAATAGCATTCATGCCATAACCACTTAAATCTCGAACAATCATCCCTTTTTTCAAAAGAGAGTTTGAAAGTTCTACTGAATTTTGGTTGTCATTTAGACATAAAGTAACAAAATTTGTATAGCTGTTAATTATATCTATTTTTTGCTCTTTTGCAAACTCTTCATAGCGTTTCATCTCATCAAAACATAGAGCGATACTTTTATTTACAAATTTTTTATCACTTAGAGCTACACTTGCAGCCTCTAATGAAAGAGTAGTAATATTAAATGGTGGTCTTAATTTATATAACTCTTTTATGATTTTTGCATCTGCTACACCATAACCAACTCTCATTCCACCAAGTCCATAAGCTTTTGAAAATGTACCAAGATAGATAACATTTTCGTACTTTTGTACTATACTCTTTGGTTCTACCTTTTTACTCTCATCTTTTGCTTGGGCATACTCCATATAAGCACCATCAACAACAACTAGCGTATCATCATCTATCTTATCTAAAAAGTTAAACATCTCTTTGGCATCAATCGCATCACCGGTAGGGTTATTTGGAGTACAAAGAAAAATAATATCTGGATTTTGCTCTTTATATAACTTATAAAATTCATCTAAATCATGTTGTTGTGATGAAGTTCTTATAATCTCTGCACCAACATGTTTAGCGTAAATCTCATACATAGCAAATGTAACACTATTGATAAGTATCTTAGAGTTTGAGTCTGCTTTGGCATGCATCAAAAATTCTATAACTTGATCACTACCAGAACCAATAATAATATTTTCATCTGCTACTTCAAAACGAGAACTAAGTGCATCTTTTAACTTTATCATACTGTCATCTGGATATAAAGCCATATTTGAAACTATATCTACAACTGCTGCTTGAACTTTTGGAGAACATCCACATGGATTTTCATTAGATGCGAGTTTAACTATATCTTTTGGTTCTATACCAAACTCTCTTACAACTAACTCGATAGGCTTTCCAGCCTCATAAGTTTTAATGCTCTCTAATTTTTCATTAAATTTCAATCTTCACCCTTTACATAACTTCCAAGCCAAGTAACTTCACCTTCATGCTTTGCTAAAACTTTTTGTATAGCCTCATCATCAATATGTCCATAAAAATCTATATAAAACCAGTAACCAAAACCACCCTTATCTTTTGAAGGACGAGACTCAATTTTAGATAGATTTATATTTTCATTATCAAAATCTTGTAAAAAATGAACTAAAGAACCAGCTTCAACAGCATCTTTTAGACGAACCAAGATAGAAGTTTTATCGTGTTGGCTTGAAGCATTTTTAAAGTCACTGAGTATAACAAATCTAGTCGAACTATCATGTTCATCTTCTATATTTTCAAACATTGTCGGAACATTATAGAGTTTTGCTGCGATATGAGAACATATTGCAGCCACACTATCATCTTCTGATGCCAATATCGCCGCTTTTGCAGTTGATTCAACCGGAATCTGCTCCACATTAACAAGTCCATGTTCTGATAAAAACTCCCTACACTGACCAAAACCTTTATCTTTAGAGTAGATTTTTTTAACATCTTCCAATTTTCTTGCCTTTGTAACAAAAGACATATGAATTGGCATGTAGAGTTCAGCTACGATTTTAACTCTGCTTTTAGCAAGTAGATCAAGTGTCTCTCCAACAACTCCATCCTTAGAATTTTCAATAGGAACAACACCAAATTTAGCTCTTTTTGCTTCAAGTGTTTTAAAAACAGAGTGGATAGAACCAAGAGACAAGTAATCACTCATAGCACCAAAACGGCTCTCTGCAGCTTGGTGAGTAAAGGTTCCTTCAGGTCCAAGATATGCGATGCGTTCGGGCAGCTCAAGGTTTCTTGAGACTGCAAAAACCTCTAAAAAGATAGCTTCAATAGCACTCTGATTTAGCAAACCATTACTATCTTTACTAAGTTTTGTAAGCCTGTCAATAATATCTTTTTCTCTTTCAGGTCTATAAATAGCCCCATCAACACTATTTTTTATCTCACCAACTCTCTCAACAATTTCCATTCTTTCGTTAAGCAATTTCAATATCTTATTATCCAAGCTATCTATCGCAGTTCTACAATTATCTAATGTTTTCATATTGTCTCCAAAATTTCTTGCATATCCCCATATACAAAGTCTGGTCTAAGTTCTTCTTTTAAAAATGGAACTATTTCATCTGCACATTTATACTTTCCACTCGTTACAAAGATAGTTTTCATTCCCATCTCTTTTGCTCCACCTAAATCACCTTTAACATCATCACTTATCATGGTAACCTCATCAAACTTGGCACTTGGATTTTGCTTTTGTAGCATTTTTAAAGCCTCATTGTAAAAGGCTTCACTTGGCTTTCCAACTACCCCATAGCCAACACTTGTTGCAAATTCCAAAAGCTTTAAAATTGCTCCAACACCAGGGTATCGCTTCTTGTTCTTGGCATAGATAGATGTCTCATGCATCCCAACTAAAGATGCGCCAGAAAGTAAAAAATCTATCATCTGTGCATACTCATCTGCACTAAAATCCTCTTTTATAGCAACTAAAACTGTTTTAGGCTTTTCATAGTCTAAAGTGTAATCCATCTTTTGCAAAGTCTTTAAAAACTCTTCTGCTCCATAAGCTGCCACACTACCCTTTTGCACTCTGGAATCTAATAACATTAAGGGATCGAGATATTTATCAAAAGAGAAGTTAAAACCTATACTCGTCAAGTAATTATGAAAATCCACCGAAGCCTTTTTAGTGTTGTTTGTTACAATCATATAAGGAATCTCTCTCTCATTTAACATATCTACAAACTCCACACTTCCACGAATAGGAGATTTATCACTATCACTGATAAGAGTACCTTGAACATCTATGAAATACAAATTTTACCTTTAAACCAAAAACTCTTTTTCAAGTGCTATCAAATCTTCAAACTCTTCTCGTCTTCTGATAAGTTTAACTTTGCCCTCTTTTAGTGCCACTTCTGCACTTCTACCTCTTGTGTTATAGTTACTTCCCATTCCAAAACCATAGGCTCCAGTGCTATGAATTACAATCAAATCATTATGTTCTAACTCCGGCAACATGCAATCTTTTGCAAAGAAGTCACCACTCTCACAAACCGGACCGACTATATCAACAGCACGAGACTCAGAAGTTGATTCTGTAACAGCTTCTATCTTGTGGTAAGCACTATAAAGAGCAGGACGAAGAAGGTCATTCATAGCACCATCAACTACTACAAATTTTTTCTCTCCATTTTGTTTCTCATAAAGAACTTTTGTTACAAAGTATCCGGCATTTGCAGTTAAAAATCTTCCTGGTTCACAAATAACTGTCAAATCAAGACCTTTTAGGGTACTTAGAACTGCCTGTGCATAATCATAAGGTGGTATAGTAACCTCATCATCATACTTAACACCAAGACCACCACCAACATCAAAAAACTTTAACTCTATTTTTATAGTTTGAAGTGAACGAACTAAATCTGCAACTATCTCAGCAGATTCGTAAATAGGTTTTAGCTGAGTAAGTTGAGAACCTATATGAAAATGAATTCCAACGGGATCAAGACTCTCTGAATTATTTGCTTTTATATACATTCTCTTTGCAGTTGTTAAATCTACTCCAAATTTATTATCATGGAGTCCTGTTGAGATGTATGGATGAGTTTTTGGATCTATATTTGGATTTACTCTTATGCTTATTCGACACTTAGTTTTTAACTCTTTTGCGATTAACTCTACGCGACCAAGTTCAGCTTCACTCTCAACATTGATATATAAAATATCTTTCTCAATCGCCTCTCTTAATTCAGAATCACTCTTACCGACACCGGAAAAGATGATTTTGTAGGCTGGAATACCTGCTAGAAATGCACGACGAACTTCACCGATAGATACACAATCAGCCCCACTTCCCATATCTGCAAAATGTTTTACAACACTCAAATTAGAGTTTGCTTTTACAGCATAAGCCATGATAGATTTTCTAGCTTTAAACGCCTCTTTTAACTCTGCATAACGAGAACTCATATAGTCCAAATCATATATGTACAAAGGTGTTTTATATTCGTCAGTCAACTCTCTAAAATTTATCATAAAAATCCCAAATATATTTTTAAATGATTTTATCTAAAAAGTGCTTATATTTTTGTTATGTGCCAGAAAGAGACCTTCTCCATTGAAATAAAGCAATTAAAAAGAGTATAAACACGGGCATAATAACTCCTACTTCAGCAGGAATTGTTTTGTTATTTGAGAGTTCTATAAACATAAAAAGCACTCCCCAGACCAAAAGTGTAGCCAATATTGCTCCAAAACTAAATAACGAAACATTTAAAAATCTAGCACTAATTGGTACAAAAAAGAAAATTATAACAACTAAACAAGGTACAAAAAACGGATAGATAAAGATCTTATACAAAGCACCTTTGATACTACTTGTATTTATACCCTGCTTATTTAGTAGAGTAATAGCATCTAGTGCATCCATAATGGTAAAATTTACTTTTCCCTCATAGACTTGATCAAGCATTTTAGGACGAAAACCTTTTAAAATTTTCAGATTTTCTTTAGTAGTTACTTTTATACCAAGAGATTCAAAATCAATAGTGTTAGGTTTCGTAATAATATCTGCATTTTCTATATGCCAATAATCATCTCTATATGTAGCTTCTTTTGCCAACAAAAGTTCTTTTAGGGATTTATCTCTGATTTGAAAAACTCTTATACCTTCTGCTTTTTCCTGCAGAGGTAACATTTTTGAAAAATACAGATACTTATCTTCATATACAAAGAAAAGATCTCGTGTAGGACTTAAATACTCAGCATTTTTACGAATATTATTTGAAAATTCATCTGCTCTTGAAAAGCTAGAAAGAGAGTGCAAAGATATAAATATAACTATAATAACCGTTGAGACAACAACAAAAGGTTTAAGAACATCTACTCTTGAATAACCCAAGGAGAAAAAAGAGACAAGAGCATTGGAACGAATCAGAAATATTTTTGTTGAAATCATTGCAAAAACCAGAGAGAGTGGAAGAAGCATATCAATAGCAAAAAAAGATTTATAAACCAAATATATAAGAAGCAGATTGGCAGAGTCTGAGAGCTTAGATGCATTTTCCATATAGTCAAAACCAACTAAAAAAAGAACTAAGGCAATGAGAATAATAAAAAAATATTTTATATAGTGAAATGATATATATTTAAAGGCTAACATAGCGTTATTTTAGCTGAAATTTTTTAATTGTATATTTAGAACTTGTATCTTCTAATGAATTTTGCAGTAAAAATTCCAAAGCATCACAAGTATGAGAGACCCACATGCCAAGATGCTCTGACTCCTCTTGGCTAAAATTACTCAAAACATAAGAAGAGACTTCTCCTTTATGCTCCGGTTTTCCTATCCCCATACGAACTCTGGCATAATCCTTTGAAATCTTTTCATCGGCAGATTTAAGTCCATTGTGTCCACCGTGACCACCACCATGTTTAAAACGCACAGTGCCAAAAGGCAGATCTAAATCATCATGTATTATAACAACTTCATCTATTTTATAGAATTTTTTAACTGAGGCGATAGAGTTGCCGGAAAGATTCATATAAGTAAGTGGTTTTAATAAAAAATGATTTTGAAATTTAAAAAGTTCACCTTCAAAAGATGAAGAAGAGAGTTTAGTAGCACTAAATCTTGAAATAAGTCCCTCTATAACCATAAAACCAATATTATGGCGAGTATTTTCATATAGCGAACCAGGATTACCTAGTCCAACTATAAGCATGATTATTTAGCTTTAATGATACTTAGTACAGATACACGATCCGAATCAGTAAATGTGACATTTTCGATTTTTTCTAAGTCACGAACAAGTCTTGAATCTCCAACATCCATAGGAGTAACATCAACGATGATACTATTTGGAACATTTTCGATTGCAGCTTTAACTCTTAGACGAGTTTTTGCAAGATGCACAAGACCTTTGTTTTTAACACCAAGTGCTTCACCTTGAGTAACAATCGGAACATGATAATGAGTTACAACACTAGGTTGTGCAACCATCAAATCAACATGTAAAAGATTACCTGTAACTGCTTGTGATTCATAAGATTGAACTACTACACTCAACTCTTTACCAGCGATATTCACTGGGAATGCTAAAGTCTCTTTATTACGAACTGTACGGATATACTCATTCATCTTGAATGCAGCATTGATATTCTCAAAACCTTTTCCATAAATATTCGCAATTAGATAACCATCACGGCGAAGTGCTTTTGTGCCCCTCTTACCAATACTCTCTCTAACGATACCTTCTAACATATTAATTCCTTGTAATTAAAAAATGAGCGAAATTTTACCTAAATTAGCTTTAAAATCTATTTAAGATCAAAAATATCCTCTTCACTATCTACTTTTATCCTCTCTTGTTCAACTGGAGATGATTTAGAAGAAACATTTCCATCATTTAAACCACTTATTCTAAGTTCTAAATCAGATGCACTTGTTGCATTGGCTTTTGCTTTTTCTTTAGAAATAACACCATCATTATATAGATCAAAAATTGCCTGATCAAAACTTTGAGATTTATAGTGTTCTCGACCTTTTTCGATTACATCCCTAATCTCGTAATCTCGATTTTCCATAATCAACTTCTCAATAGTTGGTGTTCTAACTAAAATCTCCATGGCAGCTCGTCTACCACCATCAACTGTTTGAATCAATCTTTGAGATATTATTCCCTGAAGAACTCCTGCCAAAGAGAGTCTGATACGATTTTGTTCCTCCGTTGGAAAAGTTGCAATAATACGGTTAATAGTCTCTTTGGCATCAATAGTATGCAGAGTTGAAAAAACCAAGTGACCAGTATCTGCGGCATGAAGTGCGAGGTTAATAGTCTCTCTATCCCTCATCTCTCCAACTAAAATAATATCCGGATCTTCACGCAAAGTAGCTCTTAGAGCATTACCAAAGGAGAGCGTATCTTGCCCAACTGAACGCTGATTAATAATACAACCCCTGTCTTTATGAACAAATTCAATAGGATCTTCAATAGTAATAATATGCTTTTTCTTTGTTAAATTTATCTCATTTATTATCGATGCCAGAGTAGTAGATTTACCACTACCTGTAACACCTGTAACCAAGACTAACCCTCTCTCTTTTTGAGTAAAAGTTTTTATAACCTCTGGAAAGTGCAGCTCTTCCATTGTGGGTATTTTAACCGGAATTACACGAAAAACAGCAGAAATCCCCTCCATCTGAAAAAAGATATTTACACGAAAACGACTCGTTTCACTAAAAGGATAAACAAAATCTATCTCTTTTTTTTCAACAAGCTCTGCAAATCTACCTTTTAAAATCTCTTTTGCAAAAGTTATAGCATCAGTTTTTGAAAATATACCACCGGCAAACTGAACGATATTTCCATTGATCCTTGCACGAATTACTGCGTTTGCTTTGATATGAAGGTCACTTCCACCTATCTCTATCATCTTTTTCAGATATGTTCTAACCCTTTTTAACTGCTCAAAAGTTAATGAACTTACATCCACTTCATTTACATTTCTTGTACTCTCTGATCTTCTATCTCCACTCATAATGACTCCAAAATATCTCTAAATGCATCTTTAAAAGCATCTAATCCATCCGAAATTTGTTTCTCAATCAACTCATCAAAATCAATTCCAACACTTGCTATTTTAGAAAAATGCTCCTTTATAAGGCTACTTGATATTGGCAAAGCACTCTCTTTAGCACCACTTGCATAAAAAGCTTTGATAGTATCTATTGGTGCAGTATTTACGCTGTTATACGCCAAAAGCTTCTCAACATAGTAGTGAGGTGGAAGTGAATCACAGCCCAGGCTGCCCTCTCTTGCTTCGCAATTCACCTTGTCCTTTTTTACTCCTGTACTTGCAAAAAGAGTTCTGCATCCACTAACGCCCATCTCCTCAATTTTTGCATATATATCTGCACTATTATAGATTCCACTTAAGGCTACAGCAATACCATTTTGGCTAAGTTTATTATCCAAAGCACGGTCAATTCTACTTACAAAGATACTTATAACAGTATCAACACTTTCTCCATTTCGTTTAACTCCCCTCTCAAATGCTTTAGCACAGGATATAGCTTGAGATTTAGAAAAAATCAATGTTGCATTTAGAGGAATTCCACATGCCACAAGCTCTTCCATCGCTTCGTAACCAGCATCTGTAGCCGGAACTTTAATCATCACATTTTTTCTCTCTATTGTTTTAAAAAGTCTCTTCCCCTCAGATATTGTTGCTTCGGCATCATCGCAAAGAAAAGGGTCTACCTCAATGCTCACATATCCATCATCACCACTATCATATAGAGGTTTTAAAATATCAGCTGCCTTTTGTATATCATAAATCGCAACAGCTTCATACTTCTCTTTTGGACTTAAGCCATCCAAACCGGCTAACTGTTCTTTATATGCTGGAGAATTTAAGATAGCATTTTTAAATATTGCAGGATTTGAAGTAGCTCCATTTATGATTTTTTTATCAATCAAATCTTTAAACTCACTGTCTAAATAGTCTCTTTCAATAAAATCTGCCCATAAAGAAAATTTTAAATCTCCTATATACATACACCACCCCTACTATTTTTTTCCTATTATAGCCCAAAACAGAATAAATGAGTGTAAAATTGCTAAAATATATGCAACTGTCCCACCAACATAACTGTATATTGCATCTAAATTTAGAAATAGATATATTTCAAATATATCTTCATCAAAACAATCAAATAAAAAAGTAGAGATATAAAGAAGCAGAA
>JAYELK010000084.1:0-14690 GCA_034717415.1 Campylobacterota bacterium
GCTTCACTAAAACTAGCCCTCGCTGATGTTGCTAGGTATAAACCTTTGGTTAAAGAAGGTTTAGCACCTCGTGCAACACTAGAGCAGTACGAAGCAAAAAAAGCTGGACTTAAAGCTGCTATACAAGGAGATATTGCTGATATAAAGAAGGCTAAATTAGAACTTAGTTATACAATTATAAAAGCACCTATCTCTGGAAGAGTTAGTGCTAGGCATGTAGATATTGGAAATCTTGTCGGTCAGGGTGAATCAACTCTACTTACAACCATTACAAAAATAGACCCTATTTATGCCTACTTTTCACCATCAATAGATGATGTTAGACTATTTCAAAAATACAGAAACAAAGAACACCCAGATGCGTATATAGAAGTTAAAGGAAGTATCGAAGATATAAGACTTAACGGCTTCGTTGATTTTGCTGACAATAGAGTAGATCAATTAACTTCTACTATAACAATGCGTGCTACGATTAAAAACCCACATGCCAAAGTTATGCCTGGGACTTTTGTATATGTAAATCTTTTTATAAATAACAAATATAAATTTTTAATGATTCCACCTGAGGTTATTTTATCAGACCAACTTGGAAAGTTTATTTTTATTGTTGATGAAAATTCTAAGGCAAAAAGAGTAGATATTAAAACAAATTATTCAGAAAAATTCTATGTCAGTGTTAGTGATGGACTAAAAGATGGTGATAGAGTTATTGTATCATCTATTATCAAGGTTAAGTCTGGAAGAAAGCTCTCAATAACTGATGTTACATCAACTCAAGGGATAAAAGCTATCTTAAAAGAAAACAACCTTATTCCCTTAGAGAAATAGTCTATGTTTTCAGTAACTTTTATAAAAAGACCTATACTCGCTATTGTAATATCTTTAATTATTATCGTCTCTGGTGTTGTTTCACTTTTTGTTCTTCCTGTATCAGAATTTCCTGATGTTGCTCCCCCAACTGTTAATGTAAGTGCTAACTATACTGGAGCAAATGCTTTTGTTGTTGAAAATACAGTTACCAGAGTTTTAGAAGATAAACTAAGCGGTATCAATGGCGTAATCTATATGGATTCATCATCTACTTCAAGTGGAAGTTCAAGTATAAATGTTTACTTTAAACCCGGCTACGATATAGATATAGGTGCTGTTGATGTGCAAAACAAAGTCTCAACAGCAGCATCATCCCTGCCAGCAGAGGTAAACCAACAAGGAGTTACTGTAGATAAGAAATCTCCAAATATTGTTTGCCTCATCGCTATTAATGGGGATGAGAGATATGATGCTTCATTTTTAAGTAACTTTGTAAATATTAATATACTTGATGAGATTAAAAGAATCAAAGGTGTTGGTAAGGCTCAAAATATGGGTGAGAGAAAATACGCCATAAGAATTTGGCTAAACCCTGACAAACTAAAAGCATTAAATCTAACTCCAATGGAAGTTATAAATGCTATTAAAAGCCAAAACAGACAAGCTTCCATAGGAAAAATTGGTTCTGCCCCATCATTTGATGAACAAAAACAAGAGTTTACCCTTACAACACAAGGGCAACTAAGTGAAGTAAGCGAGTTTGAAAATATAGTTATAAAACATAAAGATGATGGCTCACTTATCTACTTAAAAGAGGTTTCAAGAGTTGTTTTAGGTAGTGAGACTTATGACTGGAATGCTATTAGTGCTAAAAAACCAACTGGGCTTATCGGTGTTTATCAACTCGGTGATGCTAATGCCTTAGATATTAGAGCAGAGATTGAAAAGAGTATGCAAAAGTTACAGAGTCGCTTCCCTGATGGCGTTACATATTCAGTTCCTTATGACACTACTAAGTATGTTAAAGTTGCGATTGATAATGTAAAAACAAATCTTTTTATGGCTATTGGATTGGTTATTTTAATCATATTTGTATTTTTAGGTTCTTGGAGACCTACAGTTATCGCTTCTGCTGCGATTCCAGTCTCACTCATCGGTGCATTTGCTGCTATGGAGATAACTGGTGGATTTTCCATAAACTTTCTTACTCTTTTTGGGCTTATTTTAGCCATCGGTATAGTTGTTGATGATGTTATCTTGGTTGTTGAAAATGTTGAGGTTATTATGGAGAAACAACCTGATTTAACAATGCCTCAAGTTGTTAAACAATCTATGATAGAACTCATCGGTCCAATCATCTCGACAACTCTTGTTTTAGTTGCTGTTTTCATTCCTATTTCTATGCTTCCTGGTATTACAGGTGCCTTGTATCAGCAGTTTGCACTCACAATCTCTTTTGCTGTTATAGTCTCATCGCTTAATGCTCTTACTCTCTCCCCTGCTCTAAGTGCTATCATCATTAAACGAAGAAAAAAAGGTGAAGAGAAATTTATAGCATTTATAGTATTTGATAAAATCTTTGATGCAATAACTGCAAAATATAAAACTATACTAATATTTCTAGTAAAAATAAGATACTTTGTTATTTTAATGATAGGTGGAATTTTCTACTTAACTTACTATCTCTTCATGGTTACACCTACTGGTTTTGTTCCATCAGAAGACAAAGGGGTTTGTATGGTTTCTGTAAACTTAAAACCCGGTACTTCTATCTCTCAAACAACAAAAGTGAGACAAGAGGTTGAAAAGATTATATACAAAATAGAGGGTGTTGAAAATGTTGTTGCTGTTGAGGGTTACAATATCATCACAGGCTCACTTGATGGCTCTGCTGTTGCTATGTTTGTCTCCTTATCTGACTGGAGTCAAAGAACAACAAAAGAAAATAGTGTTTTTGGAATTATAAAGCAGATAAAACAAAAAACTAGAAATGTAAGTGAAGCAAATGTCGCAGCTTTTAATATGGCTGGAATCCCTGGTGTTGGTAATGTTGGTGGATTTGATTTTAGACTTCAGGATTATCTCTCTGGAGATTTAAACACCTTTGAGAGATATGCAAAAGAGATTATAAAAGAAGCATTTGCAGATCCAAGAATAGCAGCAGCATTTACAACATTTTCAACCGCGTACCCTATGTATGATATAGAGATAGATAGAGCAAAAGCAAATGCGCTTGGTGTGGATATGGCAAGTCTGTTTACAACAATGCAAGCTTATCTTGGTTCTATTTATGTAAACAACTTTACAAAATTTGGTAAAGTTTTTAGAGTATTTGTTCAAAGTGATAAAGAGTTTAGAAGTGCAAAAGAGGATATAAATAAACTTTTTGTAAAAAATGAACATAACAAGATGGTTCCAATTAGTGCCTTGATAGAAGTCAAAGAGTTAAATGGTCCTCAAAATCTAACTCATTACAATATGTATAGAAGTATCCAAATAAACGGTTCAGCTGCCCTTGGATATAGTTCTGGTGATGCGATGAAAGCAATGGACGAAATATCTAAGAGAGTTTTACCTGCTGGTTATGGATATGAGTGGTCTGGGATGAGTTATCAAGAGACTTTGGCTGGAGATTCTCAAATATATGTAGCAGTATTTGTACTTTTAGTTGTTTTCCTTGTTCTTTCAGCTCAATATGAAAGTTGGATTTTACCACTTATGATTTTATTCTCAGTCCCTATGGTAATCGGTGGTGCGGTTGCTGGTCTAAACTATATGGGTATGCCACTCAACACTTTTGCTCAAGTTGGACTTGTCCTACTCGTCGCATTAGCCGCCAAAAATGCCATACTTATCGTAGAGTTTGCAAAAGAGCAAAGAGAGAGTGGAATAGGTATAATTGATTCAGCCATAAATGCCGGAACTCTTCGTTTTCGTGCGATTATGATGACAATTTTGTCATTTTTATTTGGTATCTTTCCTCTTGCTTTTGCAACTGGTGCCGGTGCGATTACACAGATGTCTATCGGTCTAGTTTTACTCTTTGGTATGGTTGCTGCAACTTTCATAAGTACACTTTTTGTACCGGTTTTATATGTTTTATTGGAATCCATGAGAGAGAAATTTGTAAGTGTTGAAGATGAAATAGCTAGAAGGGAGTCTATCTAATGAAAAAATTTACCACTTTAATTTTAATGCTTTCAACCTTGGCATGTGGGAATCAAGTTTATACAGTTGATGAACTAATTTTAAAAGCACTTGAGAACTCTCCTGAGTTACAAATCACTTCATCTGAGCATAAGGCTTCTACGAGTCGTACAAATATAGCATCTAGTTCATATCTTCCAAAACTTGACCTGCATCTGAGTGCAGGTTCAAATGGCATGAGCGATGTTCCTACAAGCGATATGGTTAGTGATACTCTGATTTTAGGAACTCTGTCATTAAAACAGATTGTTTATGATTTTGGTAAAACTTCTGCAAATATAGCTAGTTTTAAATATGATTCTAACTCCTTTGATATGGAAAATAAACAGAAAATTTCAGATAAAAAACGAGATGTAAAGTTTGCTTACTATGATGTTTTAAAAGCTATCGCTCTAATTAAAGTTCATAAAGAAAATGTAAAACTAAATAAAGCCCAACTATACCGTTCAGAAAAGTACTTTGACGCCGGAATAAGAACTAAAATAGATATATCTGATGCAAAAGTTGAACTTATAAAAGCAAAACTTAATCTTAAAAAAGCAGAATATGACTTAAAATTAAGATATGCTTCTTTAGATAGAGTAGTTGGATTTAAAGAGATAGAGTCTGATTACAGCGTCTATTCAAAAGAGTTAGATTTACAAAATCTCTGCTCATCTTTAAGTGATTATGCTTTAAACCTAAAAGATTCTATAAACTATGCTTATAAAAATAGATATGAACTAAAAAACTATATTTGGAACCTGAAATCAGCCAAAGCAAAAGCTAGATTGGCTAACTCTGATTACTATCCTTCCCTATACTTAGGAGCCGACTATACAAAACAAGAAGTAGATAAGTTTAAAAGTTCTGTACCTGAAGATAGATGGCAGGCTTCACTAAATCTTGACTGGAATCTCTACCAAGGTGGCTCTACAAAAGCATCAACTATGGAAAAAAGGGTTCAGGTAGATATATCTCAATTTGAACTTCAAAACTCAAAACTTTTCATAAAAAAAGAGACTACAGAAGCATATATCAATCTTTATAAAACAAAAGACTCGATGGAACTTTCTCAAACTCTCTTAAAGGTATCAAACGAGAAGTTTAACCAAACAGGAAAAAGATATGAGCATGGTCTATCTGACTATATAGAACTGCAACAATCAAGACAGGGTTATATAGATGCTATGACCTCTTTGGTTATTAACTACTATCAATACTATCAGTCTATAGCTTATTTGGATAATGCTATTGGAAAATAAAGATGTTAAACTAAAAAATCAACTATTAAGCAGTGTTACAGCACCTTTATAAATCGGTTCATCTATAAAACCGTACTCTTCATCTACAAAGCCTGTAATGCCCTCTTCTTGGTGCATTTCAAAAAGTTTAACAATAATTTTAGCTCTCTGGATTTGAGCCTCTTCATCAACAAACATCTCATTTACAAGTTCTACCTGCTTGGGAGAGATACATCCTTTAGCATCATAACCCATACTTTTTTCCAGTGCAATCCACATACCAAACTCATCTAAATTTTTAAACTCCTGATAAACAAAAGATACAGGTTTCACTCCAACAGACTTAGCTGTAATCAAAAAATGAGAGAGCATATAGAGCATAGTTGGATTATCTCTGTTTATAAGAGTTTGGGAAAGCCCCATATCTGCAAAAAGATCTAAAATACCAAGATAAAACGCAGTAACACTCTTATCTATTTTTAGATGAGAGAGGTTGTGCCAACCAAGTGCTGTTTCTATTGAAAGATGAAGTTCGCTATCATCATTGAGAAGTGCTAAAGCATTTTTTACTTCTGTTTCATTTTCAATCTTTGGTACTCTTATGGCATCAGGCATAAACTGATTAAGATAGTTTATCTCCTCATATCCACCCTCTTGGAGTGCATTTACACGAACAACAAGTTTTTTGTCACACTCTTGAAGTTTTGAGAGAAAGATGGCACACAAAACAAGAGCAAAAGGCTTATCTTCTACCGAAACCCCATCTTCAAGATTTAACATAATACAATCAGCATCTAGAGATTCAATTTTACTTAAATGTTTGATATTGTTACACGAGAGCATTAAAACTGAACGAAAATCACTCTTACTGTTTATAACTCTAAAGCTTGGAATTGCAAGAGCATCTAAAGCTTCTAAATCTCTGTTTTTATATGTCTCTTCGACTTTTAGTAAAAATTCACTTGGCATCTGAAATCCTTCTCTCTTTAGGAGAATTTGCATCATTTTGATGCAAATAAAGATATAAAGCTTTAACCTCTTTTATAGTTAAATAGTATCTAGGCATTCCTTGTTTTCTTTTGCTAAGTTCTATATAAAATTTATGAAAATCTATTTTATTTATAGCAGGACCACCGAATCTTTTTTTCTCTTTTTTGTCTATATAAATAGCAACTAACTTGCCTTCCCCATGCTCACCATGACAGTGCTGACAACCTATACCTCTTGGATTTTTATATAGTTGAGAGGCATATTCCATAGGTGTAATAAATGAAGTTTCACCAAAAAGGAAAAGTGGAAAGAAAAAAAGTGCTATATATTTCATTGTAAACCTAATCTTATTTAAAAACGGTATAATAACAAAAAAATAATTTATGAGGTTTAAATGCAACTTCTTGATGGTAAAGCACTTTCACAAAAGATAGAGATAAAAGTAACAAATGAAGTAAAAAAGTTAAAAGAAAAATGTGGTTGTACACCTGGTCTTGCAGTGGTGTTAGTCGGTCAAGATCCAGCAAGTATCGCTTATGTAAATATGAAGAAGAAAGCTTGTGATAGAGTCGGCTTTTACTCTATAACTCATGATATGCCGGAGAACATCTCACAAGAAGCGATTGAAAAGACTATTGTAATGATGAATAATGATTCAAATATTGATGGTATTTTAATCCAACTTCCTCTTCCTGCGCAGATAGATACAACAAAAATACTAGAGCTTGTTCACCCTGCTAAAGATGTAGATGGTTTTCACCCCTTTAATGTTGGTCGTTTAACTACTGGTCTTGATGGGTTTGTACCATGTACACCACTTGGTGTTATGGAACTTTTAAGTGAGTATGACATAGATGTAAAGGGTAAAAACTGTGTAGTTGTTGGAGCTTCAAATATTGTAGGAAAGCCTATGGCAGCCCTACTTCTAAATGCTGACGCAACCGTAGAGATTTGCCATATATTTACAGATGATTTAAAAAAACACACACTTAATGCTGATATTGTTCTAGTTGGTGTTGGAGTTATTAACCTAATTAAAGAAGATATGGTTAAGCAAGATGCCATCATTATAGATATTGGAATCAATAGGGCTGACAATGGAAAACTTGTGGGTGATGTTGATTTCGCCAATGTTAGCAAAAAATCTTCATATATCACACCAGTTCCTGGTGGGGTTGGACCCATGACAATCGCCATGCTTTTAAGCAACACTTTAAAAGCCGCAAAAATAAACGCAAGTGAGAAAAAGTAGATGAAAGAAGTTTTACACAAAGCATACAAGTTTTCAAACTCTTGGACTGGAACTATTATCATAGTTCTGTTTGTTATATTTTTTATAGCACAGGCTTTTAGAATTCCATCTGGGTCTATGAAAGACTCTCTTCTCGTAGGTGACCATCTGTTTGCTAAAAAGTTTGCTTACGGTATTCCTATGCCTCACATCCCTTTTTTAGAGATGTCAATCATGCCATGGAGTGACTCTCTTCGCCTTATGGACGGAGATACTCCTTCAAGAGGTGATATAGTAATTTTCAGATACCCTCACAATCCAAAAACTCACTTTGTAAAGAGATGTGTTGCACTACCAGGTGATGAACTTTTTATTTTAGATAAAAATCTATATATTCACCACTCTGAAGGTGATGAGTGGATTACAAAAGAGTTTGCAGATTATGAGACTATTATATTTGCCGGAAAGGTTTGGGTTAAAAATCCTTATATGAAAAATCATCCCGGTATTCATCATGATGATAAAATCATAAATAGAGGAGAGGCTCAGTTAATGCCTATCTTTAACTTTGCTCCAATTAGAGTAGATAAAGATCACTACTTTATGATGGGCGACAATAGAGACCACTCAAATGACAGTCGTTTTTGGGGAGCAGTACCTTATGACAATATAGAGGGAACTCCGTGGTTTATCTACTTCTCTGTTGATGAGAATTGGGAGATCAGATGGGATAGAGTTGGTAAAACACCGACTGATTTAGAAGCACCCATCCATCTAAACAAAGCAATAGCAGAGAGAAAAACTATAGATAAAGATGACCATGGACTCTATTGATTTACTAAAAATCTTAACAGCAGTGTTAGCCTTGGCAGTAGCCATTATAGGACATGAGATAATGCACGGTTGGGTAGCATATAAATATGGTGATGATACTGCAAAAAATGCTGGAAGACTCTCTATAAATCCCCTGATTCATATTGATTTAGTCGGTACTATAATTGTACCTGCTACTATGTATTTTTTGCCTATCCTTTTAGGTGCAGAGAGTGGATTTCTATTTGGTTGGGCTAAGCCTGTTCCTATCAATATGGCAACAGTTATTAGAAGAGGTGGTTATAACGCAGCTATGCAAGTTGATTTAGCCGGTATAGTTTATAACTTCACTCTTGCTGTATTTGCTTCTATCGCTATAATAGCAATGGCAAAACCTACTACAGCAGATGGCTTACTATATCTCTTTAGTTATCTTTTTGTTTTTCAACTGCTTATAATCAATGTAGTTTTAGGTGTTTTCAATCTACTCCCTATCCCACAGTTTGACGGAGCCCATTTTTTAATGCATCTCTCTTTAAAATACAGAGTAAACTCTGTTGCAGAGTTCTTTTACAAAAGTGAGAGATACGGAATTATTATTGTTTTGATTGTTCTAATGACACCACTTAAAGATTATCTGTTACTAATGCCGGTACAGACCATACTAAACTTACTACTATCATAAAAGGAAAAAAATGAAATTTTACATAGGTACAGACCACGCTGGAGTTGATTTAAAAGACTATACGGTTGAGTTATTAAAAGAAAAGGGTCATGAAGTTATTGACCTTGGACCCTTTTGTAAGACAAGAGTTGATTATCCAGATTTTGCTCATAAAGTTGCAGAGGCTATTTTAAAAGATTCTACTTCACAAGGCATACTCATCTGTGGTTCAGGCATAGGTATGAGCATGACAGCAAACAAGCATAAAGGTATCAGAGCGGCTCTATGTCACGACGCTTATACTGCAACAGTAGCAAGAGGTCATAACGATGCAAATATTCTTTGCTTTGGTGAAAGAATTGTAGGAAAAGGCGTAGCTGAATCTATACTCGACGCTTGGATTGCAGGTAGTTTTGATGGTGGTCGCCACTGTGGTAGAGTTGAAAAAATAGAAATTAACTAAAGGATACTCACATGTTTTGGGAATGGTCACTTTTAACAATACTCTCTATTATCTCTGTTTATCTGTTTGTTAAGATGTATTACTTTAAAAGTATTACAAACAAAGAGCAGAGAAGTAATGATCTGATGAAATTAACTCTTCAAGAGGCTGAGATACTCATACGAAAATATCAGATTCAACTGCAACGGGCTTTGGGTAATGTAGATATTTTAAGTGACGAGTTAACAAAATTAAGAAATGAGTTGAAAGTTCTAAAACAGAGAAACTCCCAACACAGACAAGAAACTGATCGCCTAAATGGTAAAATCAAAGCACTAGAGAATCGAATAGACGCTCTATTATAAGGATACTATCGTGATATTAACAAAAGCAGAAAGAAAGATAATAGAAAACTCCATAAGAGATATAAAAGATTTTCCAAAACCAGGAATAGTTTTTAAAGATATCACAACTCTTCTCAATGACAGAGAAGCTTACGGTGTTTTGATGAATCATCTCTACCAAAGATATAAAGAATATAACCTAGACTATATTGCCGGAATTGATGCTAGAGGTTTTATATTTGGTGCTGCACTTGCACAAATGCTTGAGGTTGGTTTTGTACCTATTCGTAAAAAAGGAAAGCTTCCATACACTACTATAAGTGAAAAATACTCTCTTGAGTATGGTATAGATGAAGTTGAAGTCCATATAGATGCTTTTCATAACTCAAAGGATGCTAGAGTTCTTCTTATAGATGACCTCATAGCCACAGGAGGAACTGCAAATGCAGCTGCAAAACTTATAGATCAAGCTGGAGCTAACTGTATTGAAGCTTGTTTTATCCTTGGTCTTAGCTTTTTAGATGGACAAAAAAACTTAGAAGAGACAACCAAAGTTTATACCCTAGTAGAGATTGATTAATGTATATTCCACATGCTTCAAAATACGACCCTGACGACAATGGACACTTTGGAATCTTTGGTGGCAGATATGTTCCTGAAACACTCATGCCTGCACTTTTAAATCTTAAAGAAGAATACGAAAAGATAAGATTTGATAAAGATTTTTGGAAAGAGGTTCACTACTACCTAAAAGATTATGTTGGTCGCCCTTCTCCTTTATACTATGCAGAAAATATCTCTAATGAACTTGGTGCAAAAATCTACCTAAAAAGAGAAGACCTAAATCATACAGGCGCTCACAAAGTAAACAATGTTATTGCTCAAGGTCTAATGGCTAAAAGACTTGGATACAAAAAAGTAATAGCAGAAACCGGTGCCGGTCAACACGGTGTTGCAACTGCAACTATCTGTGCTTTGCTTGGTTTAGAGTGTGAGATTTTTATGGGTGCTAAAGATGTAGGAAGACAAGAGTTAAATGTTTTTCGCATGAAACTTCTTGGTGCAAAAGTAAACTCTGTTGAGAGTGGTTCAAAAACTTTGAAAGATGCTATGAATGATGGCATAAGACACTGGGTTACAAATGCAAGAGATACTTTTTACATTATCGGAACTGTTGCCGGTCCTCATCCATATCCTACGATGGTTAGAGATTTTCAAGCAATTATAGGATGGGAAGCTAGACAACAAATTTTAGAAAAAGAGAGTAGACTACCAGACCATATTATTGCCTGTATAGGTGGTGGTTCAAACGCTATTGGGATGTTTCAACATTTCCTAGAAGATGAGGGAGTTGAGTGTATCGGCATAGAAGCCGGTGGACTTGGAATAGAGACCAATAAACACGGTTGCTCTTTGAAACAAGGTCGCCCTGGTGTTTTACATGGTCAGATGAGTTATACACTTCAAGATGAAGATGGTCAAATTTTAGAAGCACACTCCATAAGTGCTGGACTTGACTACCCTGGTATTGGACCGGAACACTCTTTTCATAATGATAACAAAACAGTTAGTTATGATAATATAACAGATGATGAAGCTCTTGATGCTTTTGTATGGTTATCTCGCAAAGAGGGAATTATTCCTGCTTTTGAGAGTTCACATGCTATAGCTTACTTGAAAAAAATGCCAAATATAAAAGACAAACTTGTTATAGTTAATCTATCTGGTCGTGGTGATAAAGATATGATTCAAGCCAAAGAGATACTTAACTTCGATTAAAAAAATAATTAGGAAAAATAATGAATATTGATTTAGTAACAAATATCAAAAGTGATATTAGAGTAGAATTTATAGAAACAAACAGATTTAAAGAACATAAAAAGTATAAAAAACTCAATTTAGCCGGTTTTAGTGCAGACCAAGATAGTATCTGTTTTTTACACGAGAAATCATTCTTGGCATGTGGAATAGAAAACAGTGAAGCAGACAATGCAAGAAGTGTTTGTAGTGTGGCTATAAAAGCACTAAAAAACTCAAATTACAGATCTGCTACTTTTAGTGTAAATAAAAAAAATATACAAGCCGTTGTAGAGGGAATTGTTTTAGGTGGTTATGAATTTAATGAATATAAATCAAAAATCAAAAAAATCAAACTAAAAAATATTTACTTAAGATGTGAAGATATAGATGAGTTAAAAGAAGCTTTCCAAGAAGCTATTATCATTGCCCAAGCAACATCTTTTACTAGAGATATTGTAAACACTATCCCCCAAGATTTAAATCCTCCATCTTTTGCCCACCTTGCTAAAAAACTCTCAAAAGAGAATGGACTAGAGTGTAATATTTTAGGTGAAAAAGAACTACAAAAAGAGAAAATGGGTTCTATGCTTGCAGTCGGTCGTGCATCTATTCATGAGAGTAAGCTTATTCATTTAGTATATAAACCTGCAAACCCTAAAAAAATCATCTCTCTTGTCGGAAAAGGTCTGACTTACGATAGTGGTGGGCTAAGTCTTAAACCTGCAACTTCAATGGTTACTATGAAAATGGATAAAGCTGGAGCATGTGGGGTTCTTGGCATGATAAAGGCAGCAAGTGAATTAAAACTTGATATTGAGATCCATGCTTTTATCGGTGCAGTTGAAAATATGATAGGTGGGAATGCTTACAAACCTGATGATGTCTTAGTCTCTCGAAGTGGAACTACTATTGAAGTAAGAAACACCGATGCAGAAGGTCGTTTAGTTTTAGCAGATGTTCTTGACTATGCTCAAGACAGGGTAGATGCTGATTATATTTTTGACTTTGCAACACTAACCGGTGCTTGTATGGTGGCTCTTGGTCAATACACCACTGGAGTTATGGGTCACTCAACAAAATTAAAGCATGATTTTATGATGAGGGCAGCTGGAAATTCAGGTGAACTTATTGGTCATCTACCATTTAACAGACACCTTAAAAAACTTCTAAAAAGTGAGATAGCAGACATCTCAAATGTAGCCTCAAAACCTTATGGTGGAGCAATTACAGCCGGAATGTTCTTAGATAAATTCATACAAGAAAAAAACAAAGATAAGTGGTTACATTTTGATATAGCAGGTTCAGCATATACGGAGAGTCCTTGGGACTGTAATGTTTATGGTGGAACCGGTGCAGGTGTTCGTTTTATGAGTAGTTTTTTAAAAAATATAAAATAATTAAGGAAATATGATATGGGATTAAGTATAGGTCTAGTGGGACTTCCAAATGTAGGTAAATCAACAACTTTCAATGCACTGACAAAAGCACAAAATGCAGAAGCAGCTAACTATCCGTTTTGTACGATAGAACCGAACAAGGCAGTAGTTCCTGTTCCAGATAAGCGTTTGGCAGAATTAGCAAAAATCGTTAATCCGGAAAAACTTCAATACTCAACTTTAGATTTTGTAGATATTGCAGGTCTTGTAAAAGGTGCTTCAAAAGGTGAAGGTCTTGGTAATAAATTTTTATCCAATATTCGTGAAACAGAAGTTATTTTACAAATTGTAAGATGTTTTGATAATGAAAACATTGTTCACAATGAGGGAAGTATAGACCCTCTTCGTGATGTTGAAATTATTGAGACCGAACTTATCTTGGCTGATGTAGAGGTACTATCAAACAGAATGGATAGACTAAAAAAACAGGCAAAAGCTGATAAAAGTGCAAAAGCTTCACTTGAGATGGCAGAAGAACTTATTGAGTTTTTAGCTGATGGAAACTTGGCAAGAAATTTTCCAGATGCCAACAGTGAAGTATATATACAATTAAATAATGAAGTTAGATTTTTAACCAACAAAGAGATTATGTATGGGGCAAATGTTGATGAAGATGGACTGCTCGAAGATAACGACTATGTTAAAACACTAACTCAACACGCACATGACAATAACTGTGAAATCATTAAACTTTGTGCAAAAGTTGAAGAAGAACTTATCGGTCTTGAAGATGATGAAGCAAAAGAGTTTTTAGATGAACTTGGAGTTGAAGAGTCTGGACTTGACCAAATCATTCATAAAGGTTTTGATAAACTTGGTCTTATGAGTTACTTTACTGCTGGAGTTAAAGAGGTTCGTGCTTGGACAATTCACAAAAATACAACTGCCCCCAAAGCTGCTGCTGTTATCCATAATGACTTTGAAAAAGGTTTTATTCGTGCAGAAGTTATAGCCTATGATGATTTTGTGGAACTTGGTGGCGAAGCAAAAGCTAAAGAAGCCGGAAAAATGAGACTAGAAGGTAAAGAGTACATCGTAAATGATGGCGATGTTATGCATTTTAGATTTAATGTTTAGAATGCAATAACCGATATTTAAAGAGTTAGGAGTTTGTTATGGAATTAAAATATGTTGGTCCAAAACCGATTATTTCACATAGTGGGATAGAGTTTGATAACAACAAAGATGATAAGTATTCTTACCTAAATATTGCCGTTCAGCTTCTAAAAGCCCTTGATCATGACTATTTTGAAGATAAAACATACACTTACCAAACTAATTCAGCTAGACTCTCTAATGATGAAATGTTAAATGAATTAAAAAAGTTTTGTCCTCAAATAAGTTCTTTAATGGAAAAAGAAAATCATGATATTGAAGAAGAGATAGAGCATAATATACAAAGAGCGAAAGAAAATTCTGTTTTAAACGAAGAAAATAGAAAAATTCTGCAAAATAACATAAATCTTATGCACGACTATCTAGTTCAACGCTCTATCAACAAAAGCGTTTACTACTGTGCTATAGATGCTTTAGCTAAGCTTCTTAAAGAAGACCATATAGACTACATAATAGTACCGATGTTTCAAAAGTTTGCTCATGTGCTTCACTCAGTTCAAGGAAGCCTAAAGAAACAGGATCTACCTATTGATACCAAGTTAGAAATATATCAAGAAAATGGAAAACTTTTAGTTAAACTTCAAGTCTTAAATCAAAAGCTATAAACTCATTTT
>JAYELK010000085.1:0-14670 GCA_034717415.1 Campylobacterota bacterium
AATAGATAAAAGAAAGGTAATACCATGTCAGAAAAAAGAAAATACAAAAAAAGATATTGTAAATATTGTGAAGCAAAAGTTGACTTCATGGATTATAAAGAAGTGGGAGCATTGCGTTTCTCACTTTCTGAAAGATATAAAATCATGCCACGCCGTTTAACAGGTAACTGTAAACGCCACCAAGATATGATTGCAACAGTTATTAAAAGAGCTAGAGCAGCAGCATTAGTTCCATATACAGTAACTAGAAAAGCAGTTGTAGTTGCACCATTTGAAAATTTAAAATAGATTTTCAAACTCGTCATTCCGTGCTACGGCACGGAATCTAAACTACATCTTTCACTATAGGAATATTTTTTGCTTTAGAGTAAATAAAAAAGTATTCACATGCACTATATTATAGTTTTAACTCTCTTACTGGCTTCACTCTACGCAAAACAATCTGACTTTTCACTTATAATAGACAAACCATTTAATGATGCACTTCTTGATATAACAGAGGATTACGATAGAGGTATAAGTGCTGTAGGTTTCTCAAAAAACTATAAACAATCATCAGGATCTTCTAACAAAACCTACACAAATGCTTTTGAGTATCTTGAGAGTTTATCAGATACTCAAGGTTCACAAATGCACTTGATAAAAGTTGATAACTCTGCAAATATAGTTCTTTCAAAAGCTGCAAAACTATCAAGATTTAATAAAGCCGTAGCAGTAGTTAAGACTCCATCAGATGGCTACTTTATAGGTGGATACACACTTGATGGTGAACTGCTAATCCTAAAACTAACATCAAACACAACTACCATTTTTAACAAGAGATTTGGTACTAAAAATTACGACAGAATGAATAATCTTATACTTTTGAGTGATGGTGGTGTGTTAGCCATCGGTTCATCGATAACTTCAAGAGACAAACGAGATTCTATCTTTGAAACAGGTCTTGGACTCAACGATATATTTCTTACAAGATTTTCTAAAGATGGCAAAAAGCTTTGGAGTAAAAAATATGGTACCCTTTATGATGACAGAGGTATAGATGCAGTAGAAGCAAAAGATGGTTCTATCATAGTAGTAAGTAGCACTTCTTATAACAAAAACAGAGATATAACACTAATGAGGATAACCCAAAACGGCGATAAAATCTGGTTGAAACATTACAAACAAGAGCAACTTATAACACCACATAAAATTATAAAACTAAGAGACAATAACTTTTTACTATCTCTCTCTCAAAAAAGTGATACAAATAAAAACCAAGTAAGAATTATAAAATTTGATCTGCAAAAAAATATACTTCTTGACAAAGAGATACATACTACATATTCAAGTGCATTAAAAGATATAAAAGAGTTTTCCAATGGCCGTCTTATCGGTGTTGGTTTCGTTAGAGACAGTTACGATACAAATGCACTTGTTATGCTTTTAGATAGTGAACTTGATCTTCTCTACCAAGACCATTTTGGAGATGAAAATTTTGATTCATTCAATGCTGCTACTATACTACACAACTCACAAGTTGCAGTAGCCGGTATCAATACAGATGAAAACTCCCAAGAATCAAATATGTGGATAGTCAAACTAAACAGAGATGGTTCTTTAGCTCAAAAATCCACAAAAGTAACAAATTTTTATGATGAACTGCTTAAACTTTTTAAACCCGAAATTGATGCAAACAGATTAACCATAAAAGAAGATTTAACTATAGAATTCACAGAAGAACTTCTATATTTTAAAGTTGGTAAGTACAAATTAACAACTAAGCAAAAAAAGTTTTTAACTAAGTTTTCAGACAAACTCATCCCATTTTTAAAAGCAAACAGAGACTATATAGAGACTTTAGAGATTAACGGACACACTTCTAGTGAATGGGGAAGCGCAAACTTTAACAGCAGATTCCTTAAAAATGAAAAGCTATCTATGAATCGCTCATACTCTACTATCAGCTACATCTTCCAAAAGCAGAACAGACCCACTCAAGTCTGGCTTACCAAAGTGCTTAGAGGAAGTGGTTTTAGCTACTCAAAAAAAGTCACACTCAATGACTCTGAAGATAGAAAAAAATCCAGAAGAGTCTCTTTTAAGATTATTCTGAAGTAGCCACAAATGCCGAACCTCTAAAACTAAGACGAACTTTATCCTGTTTTAGTTTTTTATATAGTTTAAACTTAGCCTTAACAAGTTCTTCATCATCGTAGGAAAAAGCCTCTTTTATCAAATCATCACTCAAACTTGCACTATCCATAGCAAAAAGTTTCAACTCTTTTTTCGTAAGTTTTGCTTTTAAAACTCCATATAAATCTTTGTCATTTTCTATCATATTTATAATTTCAATCGTGCAAAATTGACTTAACTTTTCTCTAAAACTATTTTCACTGTTGTATTGTCTCCAAACAGAATTTTCTAACATTATATTTTCTCCAATATTTTTCTTAAATCTTTTTCTTCTATAATAATATTCGCCTCTTTTTGCAAAATCTCTCGCCCGCAAAAAGCAACTCTTGTCTTAGCATGTGCAAACATACTTAAATCATTTGCTCCATCACCACACACTAAAGTTTCTTCCTCTGTCACACCTAAAATATTTTGAAGTCTAAGCAGCATATCGCCTTTTGAGAAGTTAAACATCATATCACCACCAACAAGACCCGTAAGCTTTCCATCTTTTTGATGAAGTACATTTGAAAAATCTGCATCATAGCCTAAAATATCTTTGGCATGTCCAGTAGCGCTTCTAAACCCACCACTAAAACAAACAACCTTGATACCTCTTTTTTTAAGTTCAGTTATTGTCTCTTTTGCACCTGGCATGTAGGGTAAGTTTTGACTAATCTTCTCAACAACTGAATAATCAAGTCCTTTAAGCAGACCTACTCTCTGTTGAAGTGACTCAAAAAAGTCAAGTCTCCCACTCATAGCTTCTTCAGTTATAAAAGCAACCTCATCACCAATACCCAACTCTTCGGCAAAAAAGTCAATAGTTTCACCATCCATAAGTGTTGAATCAAAATCAAAAACTGCTAGTTTTAACATATATTCTCTCTTTTTAAGTTATAATTATGTAATTATACCCATTTAGGATTTTTTTTGTTTGATAAACTAATAGATAAACTAATAGATAAACTACAAAACGATAGATATATAACGCTAGAAACTACACCAGGACACTCTCCAACTTTCTCTCCTGTTATAGATACCATAGAAGTTCTCGGACTTGACAAACTTGTAGATGGCTTTTCAACTACAGACAACCCTCTGGCAAAACTAAAGTACAACTCTCTGTTTGCGGCTAAGATGTTGCAAGATAGCTTTAACAAACCAGTCATCGCTACTATGAGCATGAGAGATAGAAATAAAATAGCACTACAATCTGACTTGCTTGGTGCAAATGAGGTAGATATACGAGCCATTTTAGCACTTACCGGTGATCCGGCAACTATTTCAGACCAACCACATGCCAAAGGTGTATTTGAATCAGACTCTTCACTTTTACTTGATATTATCTCTTGTTTTAACAGTGGAATCAGTTATGCAGGAAAACCTTTTGCTCATAAACCTAAAGAAATCTATCCTTTTGCAGTTGTAAACTCTTACGCAAAAAACCCAAGAACTCTCCAAAAAAAGATGCAAAAAAAGATTAAGCATGGTGCAAAAGGAATTATCACTCAACCTGTTTATGATTTAGAAGGTGCAAAAAAACTTTTAGAGTTAAAAGAAGCTGCAAACAAAGAGTGTTGTAGCCAAGAGAAAAGTGCCGAACTTATTTTAGGGATTTTTCCCATAACAAAACTTCGTACTGCTCAATTTTTATCTGCTCATGTTCCAGGGATAAATGTACCTACCTCTTGGATAGAATCTCTTAGAATCGCAGCTGAAAAAGGAAGTGAAGAAGAGTATAAAGTTGGCTTTGAACTTAGTAAAAATCTATTTGACGAGTTAAAAGAGTTTCATCCAAAACTCCACCTAATGACAGCGAACCAATTTCAAATAGCTAAAGATATATTAAAATAAAGAGAGAATTATGATTGATTTAAAACTACTACAGAAAGATTTTGACGGCGTTAGTGCCAAACTTATTCGTAAAGGTGTTGATCTGACACTCCTTGAAAATTTAAAGAAAAAAAATGAAGCGTTAAAAAAAGCAAAAGCAAGTTTTGAAACACTTCAAGCCCTGCAAAACTCTATGAGCAAAGAGTTTGGCATCTACAAGAGAGAAGGCAAAGATATATCTGAACTAAAACAGAGAGTTGATGCAAATAAAATTGTAATAAATGAAGCTTTAGATATACAACGCAGATGCCAAGAAGAGTTAGAAACTATTGCAATGGCTATACCAAATATTCCAGATGACTCAGTTGCTGATGGTGAAGATGAAAATGACAACCTAGAGATAAAAAAAGTTTTAACTCCAAAAGAGTTCTCTTTTACCCCCAAAGAGCATTGGGAGTTAGCAGAACAAAATGGATGGATTGATTTTGAAAGAGGTGTAAAACTAGCAACTAGCCGTTTTAGTGTATCTTTTGGAATGGGTGCAAAACTTGAGAGAGCTTTGATAAACTTTATGCTTAGCTTTAACTCCAAAAGAGGCTTCGATGAAGTGAGCGTTCCATCCCTTGTAAATAGAACTGCATTAGAGGGAACAGGACAACTACCAAAGTTTGAAGATGACCTATATAAAATGCAAGATCAAGAACTTTTTCTAATCCCGACAGCAGAAGTTCCTCTAACAAATCTTTATCAAGATGAGATTTTAAGTGCTAATGAACTTCCTAAAAAAATGACAGCCTATACTTCATGTTTTAGAAAAGAAGCAGGAGCAGCAGGACGAGATACAAGAGGGATGATTAGACAACACCAATTTCATAAAGTTGAACTTGTAGCACTCTCAAAACCAGAGGAGAGTGAAGCTATTTTTAATGAGATGGTGGCATGTGCATCTAATATATTAACAGCACTTGAACTGCCACATAAAATAGTAAACTTATGTACAGGAGACTTAGGGTTTTCTGCTGCATACACGACAGATATTGAGGTTTGGCTACCTGGACAAAACTGTTACAGAGAGATAAGCTCTATCTCAAACACAAGAGACTTCCAAGCAAGAAGAGCAAAAATCCGTTATAAAGACGGCAAGAAAAACACTTTTGTAAATACATTAAACGGAAGTTCTTTAGCTGTTGGTAGAACACTTGTTGCTATTATGGAAAATAACCAAAATGAAGATGGAACTATTGATATTCCTGAAGTTTTAAAACCCTATATAAGTTAAATAATATGAAAAAAAGATTCTTACTCCTTCTATTTAGTGTAGCACTAAGTGCTGATCAGTTCTCATTCTTACTCTACAACGACTTTTTTGCAGGGACTGATAAATACTTCACAAATGGAATGAGTCTTAGTTGGATAGATGATAGTTGTGGAAGCATCGATAATAATCAATCAAACAGTTACAGTAACTTTATGTTAGATGCAGTAAATACTCTTCCTTTAACACTTATGGACAACTCAAAACAACACAATGCAGGGATAAGTTTAAGTCAAATAGCAATCACTCCAGCTGACACATCAATCTCAACACCACAATATGACGACATGCCATATGCTGGATATTTAGCACTAGCTTTTTATATGTTTGAATGGGATAAAAAAAGCTTCCGTGAGTATAGAATGGAAGTTGGCGTAGTAGGAAAAGAATCCGGAGCAGAATTTGTACAAAAAACATTTCATAGACTTATTGGCAATTCTGAACCAAAAGGTTGGGATACACAGATAGGAACACAATATACAGCAAATGCGCTTATACGATATGGAGAAAAGAGTTGGGAATCTCAAGATACAAATGGTTTTACTATGGATTGGTTTAACCATTTTGGTCTTCAAGCTGGTAATTTTGTAACTGATATATTTGGTGGGACTATCATCAGAATTGGTGATAATTACATCGAAAACTTCAATCTACACTATCCTTACTTAAAAGAGGAAGCATCACTCTTGCGTTTAGATGAAAAACATCATGGGTTTGGATGGTCTCTTAGTGCAGGGATAAATACAGAACTACTGGCATACTCATATATTTTAGATGAAGCTAAAAAAGAGGGTTATTCAGCTGATAAAAATATTTTAAATATTGCGATTTATGCAGGAGCAGATCTCTACTATGGGGCTCACAAGATAACATTTTTTTACCGGACTCAGTCACCCTACACCAATCAACAAACAGATATAAATGTTTTTGGTGGTTTAATCTACGCATTTCAGTTTTAGTAGGAGTTAAAGTTTTATGGTACTTTTTTTGCTTAAAAAGTAAAAATAGATTAAGGTAACTGATGGCAGAGTTAGAAGAAGATATTATAATCATTGAAGATAGTGATGCTGCAACTCTTGATGAAGATATATCTGATAATGGTAGATCTGATGAAAATGAAGAATCAAAAAAGAAAAAGCTTATCATCTTTGGTGGTTTGGGAGTTGTTCTTGCCCTGATAATTTTAATCGTTACCCTTTTGGCACTAAAATCTTCAAATAATGTAACTAAACTCGATATGGAGTTTATAGAAGAAAAGCTCCAAGAGAAACCAACTAAAATAATCGAACAAAGCAAATTAGAAAATATGATAGCAAAAGCAAACTATCTCTACTCTAGTGGTTCAAAACAAGAAGCCCTCTTTTTATATGAAAAAATAGCACTCTATAGTGAAGCTATCTCCCAATACAACTTAGGCGTTGCACAACTTAAAGATAGAGAGTATGAAACTGCCCTTAAAACATTCCAAAAAGCAATTTTAAATGATGAAAAGAGATGTGTTAGTGCGATAAATGCAGCAGTTTGCTCTTTGCATCTAGAAGATAAAGAGAGTTTTAGATACTACATAGATTTGGCTCATGCCTATCTGGCTAATGAGATCGATTCACCTCTATACTCATACTACTATGCCCTAATCAACTACTACAATAAAAACTACTATGAGGCCTTAAGTGCTTTAAAAAATCCAACTTCAGATGAATATCCAAACACTCAAAAACATCTAAGTACAAAAATAGATGCTCTTTTTGGTAATGATTACAGTGCTATAGAAGCGATGGAGAAAAACTTCACACCCCAAGACTCTTTTAGCATAGGACTTCTTTATGCCAGAGTTGGAGATCTTACTCTAGCTACTAAACATTTAGAGGAAGCAATTTTAAAAAATATAGAACCCATCAAAGCTAAATTAGCATTAGGATTTGTCAACTTAAAAGCCGGTCGTGTATCAGAGGGAAGTAAAAACATCAAAGATATTACGGATTCATTCGGTGAAGAGGTTTATAAACCATACCCTATAAAAGTTACTCTAAAAGAGTCTCTGTTTGAACCATTTCAAGCTCAAAATCACTATAGAAATATAATTGAAAATGATAGAAACTTAAACTACCAAAAAATATTTTATTACTCACCCTATAAAATTTTTAATGCTGATCAAACGATTAGCTATATCAGAAAAGGAAATGCAAATATCTATATCGATGATATTAATTCTGCAAAAAAATATCTTAAAAAAAGTGCTTCATCATCTAGCGTAAATATCGGAATAACTAAAGCTATAAAAAAAGCTCTTAAATTTAAAATCAGAGAAGCAAATTTAGAACTACAAGAGTTAGTAAAACTACAACCTAAACACTCCATCATGCACTATAACCTTGCACTTACTTATGCCCAGCTTGGAAATATGACAAAGGCACATAAACATTTTTTACGCTCATATCATCTTGATGCAAAAAACTATCTCTCGGGGGTCTATACTATTATGGCATCTCAACTTATAAACAGAGAAAACTCAAAATTACTATCTATTTTAAAAGATTCCCTACTCGAAGAAGATCATAATGAAAAGACAGACCTGTATAAAACACTACTCTATTACTCTCAAAACAATATTGTAGCAACTGCTGATTGGTTAAATAATGATTATAAACAGAGACCTCTCTATTTGGCCTTGGATATATTAATAGCTTTAAAATTAAATAGACTCCAAAGTGCCGAAAAATCATCACAAAAACTTACCATTTTGCTTCCAAAAGAGATACTGCCACACCTAATGTATATAGATGCAAATTTCTATGATCTCAAACCCCAGAATTATGCAAAAGAGGTCATAAAATATCTAAATGCTCAAAACTTTCATTTTAATGATCTATATTTTGGCGCATTTGTTACAAGATATTTATATATCCAGCAAAATCTTATAACCGGTAAGTTATTCTATCTCAGAGAGCAACTAAGATCCAAACTAGAAACAACAAATGAATCAACAAGTGAACTCATAAGCTCCCTGGCTTTAGCATCTCTGTACGATGGAGCTTTTGAAAAAGCATATACACTATTTAACCAACTTATTGATGACAATAAGATAAGGGACGCTTACACTCTCTTCTTGGGTGCTGTAGCATCTACAGCTTCTGGACACCATGAAAATGCAATAGCTCTTTTGGAACTCTCTAAAATGAAAGACAGTAATTTTTTAGAAGCTCGTTACGCTCTTGGTCTCTTATATCTTCAAGTAAAAAATAATCAAGGTGCAGCGATACAGTTAAATAGAGTTGGAGATAGTGGATTTACCTCAGAATATTTTAATTTTAAGATAGACTTGGATAAGTTGCTATTTGAAAAACAACATCCTACTTCTTAGCCAACCGTTTTGGTAGAAGAGTAAAAACTCTAATGAGACCATAAAGAATATAGAGTGTAAAAAGCAGTGTAAAGCCTTCTATGGGATACATAAATATACTTAGTGCAACAAAAAGAATAATAACAAAAAATTTCAACATATGTTTAGGACTAAAATCTACTTTTTTAAAGCTTGGATAACGAATATTGCTAACCATTAAAAATGAAACCAGTATGGATAAAATCATTATGATAATACCATAATCAGCTTTAACTCCATACTTTTGGAAAAGAAGAACCAAAAGAGATATAAAAACAGCAGCAGTAGGTATAGGAACCCCTATAAAAACGGATGGCTCTGTTTGTGTTGTCATTACATTAAATCTTGCTAATCTTACAGCTCCAAAAATCACAAAAAGAGCTGAAACAACAACTCCAAAACGACCAAACTCACTCCCTATAAAAAGATAGATCAAAAGTGCCGGAGCAACACCAAACGCAACTATATCGGCTAAAGAATCAAACTCAACTCCAAATCTTGAACATGTATTTGTAAGTCTTGCCACTCTGCCATCTAAGCCATCAAGTATAAGGGAGAGGAGTATAAGCCAAGCAGCTTTGCTAAACTCACCATTAACTGCACTAACCATACTAAAAATACCGGAAAATATAGAGGCAGCTGTAAATAAATTTGGTAGTATATAGATTAAATTTGCAGGTTTAGCCTTCATATTTTAGCTGAAATATCCGATAAGAGATTGGGAAGCTTTAACTTCACTCCCAAGATTAATACTTAATCTAAAGTTTTGTGGTAAATATAGAGTAGTTACACCACTAACCATAACCCCATATCTTGAACCTTGCAGTAAATTTTGAGACTCTTTAAGATTAATCTCCATACCAAGAAAACTCTGTTTTAACATGTGTGAAACTTTTAACTTATGAGAATTTTTATCTTCAAAAATAAGTTCTGCATTTTCATTTATCTTTTTTGCAAGAGAGCTGAATTTTGATAATCTTGCCCCTTTTTTAAGCTTAATACTTTTTAATGAAGAGATCATAGGTACTCTAAGTATTGAAACATTCAGGCAACTACTGTCTATCTCAACTCTGTAAGCATATTCACCCTCAATTTCAGAAATTGCCAAAACAACTCCATCAACAGGGCTTACTACACTATTCTCTTCAAACAGAGATACCTCTCTCTCTGGATTTCTAAACACAAAAATCAAAGATATAGTTGCCAAAAATGCAATAAATTCTAAAACTTCTAAATCAAAAATAGCAAAAAATGTATATGCTACTATCGCATATATTATATAGCTCAATCCCTCTTTTACTATTGGTAGAAGATTATTCTTCATCATCTTTCTCTTTTGAAGATTTTTTAGCCATTTTTGCATCTTCTTTTAACTCTTCTTCTATCTCATCATCTACAAAATCTACTTTTGATTTAATATTGTTAGCATCTTCAAAATTAATAATAATTTCTCTAACCTCTTCGCCTGTAATATTCTCTTTTTTATAAAGCAGGGCAACCATATCTTCTATGGCGTCCCGATACTCTTCAAGACGAGAAATTACGAAGTTATAATGCTCAGATAAAGATGATTTGATAAATGCATCCATATCTTCAGCCATCTTATCACTATACTCACGACTAGTTTGTTGTGGACCACCTAAGAAAGATTGTTTGCTCTTTTCTATAACCATAAGCCCAGCAACATCACTCATACCATAAGTCTGAACCATAGATTTAATAATGTCTGTTGCTCTCTCTAAATCATTTCCGGCACCGGTAGAGATTTCACCTATAAAAACCTCTTCTGCAGCACGACCACCAAGAAGAACATCTACTTCTGCCCACAATTCATGCTGTTGCATCATAAACTTATCTTCTTCAGGTTTATTAAGAGTATATCCTAAAGCAGCAAGACCACGAGGAACAATAGAAACCTTTGATACCTTTTTAGCACCCACCGTAGTCTCAGCTAAAAGAGCATGTCCACTCTCATGATAAGCTACAATTTTTTTCTCTTTAGGATTAATTCTACGAGATTTTTTAGCAAGTCCGGCAATAGCACGCTCAACTGATTCAAACAAATCTTTTTGTGTTACAGTTTTTTGACTTTTTCTACCGGCTAAAAGTGCTGCTTCATTAATAATATTGGCTAAATCTGCACCAGCCAATCCTGCCGTTAAACGAGCAATCTCTTCAATCTCAACATCGGCATCCATTTTCACATTTTTCATATGTACTTTTAAAATCTTGATACGACCTTCAAAGTCTGGCTTATCAACTAAAACCTGTCTATCAAAACGCCCTGGACGAAGTAGTGCAGCATCAAGAACTTCAGGTCTGTTTGTGGCAGCCAAAATAATTACAGGAGTATCACTACCAAAACCATCCATCTCTGCTAAAAGTTGATTAAGCGTCTGCTCTCTCTCATCATTTCCACCCATCATTCCACCGGCAGCACGGCTCTTACCAATAGCATCTATCTCATCAATAAAGATTATACTCGGAGCATCTTTTTTAGCTTGTTCAAACAGATCCCGAACTCTTGCAGCACCAACACCAACAAACATCTCTATAAAACTAGAACCACTTACTGAGAAAAATGGAACATCTGCTTCACCTGCAACAGCCTTAGCCAAAAGTGTTTTACCTGTACCGGGAGAACCGACAAGCAAAACCCCTTTTGGAATTTTCGCACCGATTTCAACATAACGAGCCGGATATTTTAGAAAGTCAACTATCTCTTGAACTTCCTCTTTTGCCTCTTCAACACCAGCAACATCATCAAATTTGGTATCTGGTTTCTCAGAATTAACCATCTTCTTAGAAGTACCCATACCAAGAATACCACCACCCATGCTCTTTTGCATACGCCCAGCAAAAAACATCCAAATAGCTATAATAATCAAGAACGGAAAAAGCCATCCAAACATCTCTGTAAACCAGTTAGTTTCACTAAATCCCGTATACTCGATACCTTGCTTCTCTAAATCTTCTATAAGTTTATTGTCGCCTCTTACAATTCTAGTAGTATAAGTATTACCATCGCTTCCAACAGCTTTAATATATGTTTGACCTATACTAACTCTGCTTATACTTTTAGATGCCACTAAACTTTTAAGTTCAGAATAACTAACCTGTTTAGCTCTTTTGTTACCTCCTTGTCCAGAAGTTGCATCTAAACCATTACCCTCACCAACAACTACTTTAAAAAGTAAAATTATTACAACTGAAAAAATTGCAAATGTTATTAATGGATTTTGATTAAAAAAATTATTGTTCTTATCATCATTTTTTTTATTCTGCATATCTATTTTTATACCTTCATTTTTAAAATTAATGTAATCCACTCATCTTGAGCGATTCTATCTACTATTTCACAATCTTTGTAGAAATTCAATACTTTTGTTTCGTATTTATCCAATATACCTGATAAAATCAAGATAGCATTTTCATTAAGAGCTTTTTTGAGATCATTTGCTATAAATGTTAAAACATCTGCAACTATATTGGCTACAACTACATCATACTTCTTTGAAGTTTTAGTGATTGAACCTTCCCAAATATTTGCAAATTCCAAAGAGTTCAGTTTTGCATTCTCTATAGAGTTTTCTACAGATACTATATCAGTATCACAAGCATCTACAACAGCACCCAGCTTTATAGCACCAATCCCCAGTATACCACTTCCACAACCAACATCTATAAGTAAACTACCCTCTTTTACATACTTCGATATTGCCCTAAGAGAAGATGCAGTTGTTGGATGATGTCCTGTTCCAAAAGCTAACGCCGGATCAATTGCTATATTTATCAACTCTTCACTTGGCTCATCCCAAGTTGGATGGATATAAAATTTATCTATAGCAAGAGGCTCTATACTTTTTTGATAGAGTGCTACCCAGTCGCTATTTTTAAGTTTTGTTTGAGCAGATTCAATCTCTATTGTCTCACCTAAAGCTTTTTGCAGAGCCTCACTAAACTGCTCTAATCCCCAAGATATAGTATCAAGTTCTTCTTCACTTCTAATGATAAAACCATCATCATTCTCTTCAAAACCAACAGGTAAAGTATCTGCTAAAAAATCTGAAAAGAGTGAGTGGTGAGATGAAACTTTAACTACTAACTCGTAGTAGTATTCTTGCATTACTCTGCAACGCCCATTACGGCACCAAGTTTCTCTTTTAGTACCTGTGGAGTAAACGGTTTTACTATGTAGTTGTTTACACCTGCTTTAAGAGCAGTAATAACTTCAGCTTTACCACCTTCAGTTGTTACCATAATGATAGGAGTATCTTTAAAACGATCATCAGCACGAACTTTTTTAACCAATTCCAATCCATTCATCTCCGGCATATTCCAATCAGTAATAAGCATCTCAACATCTGGATTCTGATCCATTTGATCCCAACCCTCAACACCATCAGCACCCTCAAGTATATCTTTGTAACCAAGACGAGCCAAAGTGTTTTTTATAATACGACGCATTGTAGAACTATCATCAACAACAAGTAATTTCAATAGAAATCCTTTTTAATTTAATATATTTTGCATAATTTATACACAATAATAGCAAAATTCTGTTTGTTTTGCTATTAAAGCGTCAATTTAAACATCTTAGGTAGGTCTAATGTTCCCTCATAGTAAGCTTTTCCTATGATTACACCATCTACCTCTTTTGTATCTATAAGAGAGGTAATATCATCTTCATCTTTAACACCTCCACTAGCGATTGTACTAACTCCACTCGCTCTTGCTATATCTAAAGTAAACTCTACATTTACACCACTTAATGTTCCATCTTTACCAACATCTGTACAGATAATTGCTTCAACACCAGCATTTGCAAACTCTTTTGCCAAGTCAGTAGCCTTCATGTTGCTAACCTCTCCCCAACCTTCAACTGCTACAAAACCATCTATGGCATCTATTCCAACTGCGATAGGATATTTTGATGCCATATCTTTAACAAATTGTGGTTCTTTAACAGCAATAGAGCCTAAAATAATTCTATCAATACCTATCTCTAGCATTTTTTGGATAGTTTTCTCATCACGGATTCCACCACCAAGTTCAAGTTTTACACTGCAATTTTGACGAATTTTAATAATCTGTTCTAGATTTTTAGGTTCTCCTGCAAATGCTCCGTTTAGATCAACCAAGTGAACCCACTGGGCACCCATCTCTTCAAACTTTTTAACTAAAGTCCAAGGCTCATCTGAGTAAATCTTTGCACTATCCATTAGTCCTTTTGTAAGGCGAACTGCTTTTCCATCTTTTAAATCTATTGCTGGGTATAAAGTCATTATATATAATCCTATAAATTAATAAAGTTTTCTAAAATATGTAAACCATTTTCATGGCTTTTTTCTGGATGTGGCTGAATCCCAAAAACATTTCCACGAGCCACAGCTGATGTAAACTCATAACCGTAAATCGTTCTACCGATAATATCTTCTTCATTTAAACAATTCACATGATAAGTATGTACAAAGTATAGATAATGCTCCTCATCTAAGTTTTCAAATAGTGGATGTTTTGAAGTAAACATTCTATTCCAACCCATGTGAGGAACTTTTAAAGGCTCACTAAATTTAGTTGTATCAAAAGCTTTTACATCACCTTTTATAATTCCTAAACCATCATCTCTGCCAAACTCTTCACTAGACTCAAAAAGAAGCTGCATGCCAAGACAGATACCAAGCATATACTTTCCACTTTTAGCATACTCTTTTAATGCATCTATCATATTTCGCTCTCTTAAATGCTCCATAGCATCACCAAAAGCACCAACACCGGGAAGTATAAGTTTGTCATAGTTTTTAAACTCAGACGGATCACTAACAACCACCGTCTCCTCCCCTAATTTAGCAAAGGCATTTTTTACACTTGCTAAATTTCCCATATTGTAATCAACTATTGCTATCATGCTTCATTTTTCACTTTTGTAAATTTTATATAGACTGCTAAACTTATCAGAAGCAGTGCTACAGCACCAATTATATAG
>JAYELK010000086.1:0-2769 GCA_034717415.1 Campylobacterota bacterium
AAGCTGCTACTATAGCAGATCAACGATTTTTAAGAGCAGAGACAAGATTCTATGAAGAAGAACACCTTAGTGCAAATATGGCGCGAGTTGTCGCAGAGACTTTAAAGCTTATAAAAGTACAAAAAGGAAAACTACTCCTTACTAAAAAGGGCAAAGAGTTTCTTGCTTTAAATCAGCATGAGCAGTATATAGTGCTTTTTAATATAATGCTTGGTATAAATATCGGCTACTTTGATAGACACCAAGAAGCGATGTGCGTACACAACTCTTCACTTATTATGCTTCAGCTCTTAAGAGATAAAGATAAAGACTTTAGAACATCAGAAGTTTATACAGCTATACTGCTTGATAGTTATCCAATATTAGATGATGGTATTGAAGCGCTTGAGCTTTTGGATTATGCAGATAAAGATAAGCTTGATATTTTTGCATCTATAGCAGAAACGCGACTATTTGAGAGACTGTTTTTAGTATTGGGTCTTATAGATATGCAAGTTGCTAAATATCCAGATGTAGATAAATTCGCAAAAAGCGAATTGTTGGATAGTTTGATAGGTGAGAAGCATGCTGTAAATAAAGATCTAGTATTATCCAAAAAACTAGTAAAGAGCTTCCAAGATGAGATAAGAAAAAGCAAACTTGATATAGATCTTTTTGAGGTTATTATGTATCTATTTGCACAATATTCTCATCTTCCATTAGCTCCAAAAGAGAGTGTTGTAGATGCCCTAATGCAAAAGTACCTTGTAATCGGGACACTTAAACAAAGGTATGAAGATCTATTTGAAGAACTAGTTCAAAGTATATTGACTACATATGAAGAGTTTACCCAACTTGATACCGTTGGTGCTTCAAGAGATGGTCTTGTTGATGAATATATAAATATGACAGATGCATTGTCGAGATTAGTAATTACCCCTAAACCTTTTACTACCGTGCAAAAATTACATATTCTTCCTGCGTTTATATTTGATATATTAAAGCTTCACCATAATATAGATCAATTTTCTAAAGATTTTATATTAGACTGTTCTAATAAATTTGATGAAGAGTTTGCTATGGATATAGGGCAACTGATGCTTTTACTAAATAAACTTGAAAAAGATGCTAAAAAACTAAAAAAAAGTAAGCCTAATTTTGAGCAGGGTGTTAAAGAATTTTTACAAACTTATATGATGATTGTATTAGAGTTACGAAGCCGAGCAACTTTATAATGAACCCCTAAACTAGAACCAGTAAAATCTATTTTCCAAAAATGATAGAATTAGATTTAGCGTATTTTTGGACAACTTATATTTAAAAAGTATGCTATACTTGTATGACATGTAATACAAAGGGAAGCAATGCTATCAGTTAGACTTGAAAATAAAATGGAAGCACAACTAGAAAACCTAGCTAATGCTACAAAAAGACCTAAAAGTTTTTTTGTCAAAGAAGCATTAAAAAATTATTTGGATGATATGGCTGACTTTTACGATGCTCAAAAACGATCAAAATCAGAAGATAGAAATCTTATTAGTTTAGAAGAGTTGGAAAAATCACTTGGCATATAAGCTTTTATTTGACGATAAGGTTAGTAAAGATTTAAAAAAAATTGATAAATATTGGCAAAAGAAAATTTTAGAGGCTATTAAAACATATTTACTAAAAGATCCATATATAGGCAAAAAATTAGTTGGGGAGCTATCTTCATATTATCGTTACAGAGTTAATGATTACAGGGTAATATATGAAATACTTGATGACGAAATCCTCTTGGTTATTATTAAAATAAAGCATAGAAAAGACGTTTATAAGTAAAAATATTTCGTTATAATCACACAAAACAAGGATGTTTAATTTGCAAACTACTGCATTAAATATATTAAAAACAGGCAACAATGTTTTTATTACTGGCTCAGCAGGAACCGGTAAGACTCACCTTTTAAATCAATTCACTTTTTACCTAAAATCAAGAAAAATAATTCCAACTATTGTTGCACCTACTGGTATTGCAGCTTCTCATCTACAAGGGCAAACAATACATTCATATTTTAGTCTTGGCATTCGTTCTGAAATAGATGATTACTATATTGAGTCTCTACTAGAAAAGAAATACTTACAAACAAGATTCTCAAAACTAAAGGTTTTAATCGTAGATGAAATCTCAATGGTATCTCCTGAGATGTTTTTGGCAATGGATAGAATATTAAGAGCTTTTAAAAAGAACAATGCCCCTTTTGGTGGAATACAAACAATACTCTCAGGTGATTTTTTTCAACTTCCTCCAATATCAAGAGTTTCAACAGATAAACGCTTTGCTTGGCAGTCTCCATCGTGGAAAGAGCTAGGTTTAAAGACTTGCTACTTACAAGAAAAATTTAGACAAGATGACAATGTTCTTATTAGTATATTAGATGAGATTAGAAGTGGTAATGTTTCTAGTAATTCTTATGATATTTTAAACTCAAGACACCATAAAGATCTTGGAATAGATTTTACACCCACAAAACTCTACACACATAATATAGATGTTGATAGAATAAATAACGATGAATTAAATAAGATTAACAATCCATCTTATGAATTTAAATATAAATCAGAGGGGTCAGCTAAAAATATTGAGAAGATATTTAAGTCTTCACTTGTTTTAGAAGAAATGGCATTAAAAAAAGATGCAGTAGTTATGTTTATAAAAAATAACAATGAGCTAGGTTATGTTAATGGTACTACAGGTGTTGTAATAGACTTTGACAAGGAAACAGGTCTACCCATAGTAAAAACCTCTTA
>JAYELK010000087.1:0-2753 GCA_034717415.1 Campylobacterota bacterium
CATATTAACGATTATATTGAAGTGATATTACGAAGTGGTTACATTTTATATTGGGTTTATGTCACTTTTATCTGTTTTATTGGTTTTTTGCAAATCCTGCACCCTTTTTAGTTTTTGCTTTTAGTTCAAGTTTATCTATTATATAGTTATAATCTAGGTTTTGTTTGTGCATAAAGGCGAAACATGTAGCGATAACAGCTATGGTATTTGGGACCTCTCCCTTTTTTTTATATCCTTGAATATTTTTCTCACTTACTTTGATAAGTTTACTGAATTTTGGCAGACTTATTTCTGCATCAAGTAGTGATTTTTTAAAATCTATAAAAGTCATGATTTACCTTAAAAAATTGTTTTGAGAATAAATTATAGCATATATCCTTATTTTATTGACATTATTATATAAAAAATGTACAATAACTATAATTTATTACTATTTACCACTAAATGGTAGTAGAAAATTATTTTAAGGAGCCACCAATGGCAAAAGATTTAAAGAAAAAAGCAGCTAAAAAGAAAGTAGCTAAAAAAATTGAGAAGAAAAAAGTAGCTAAAAAAGCTGCAAAGAAAAAAGTAGCCAAGAAAGTTGCTAAGAAAAAAGTTGCTAAGAAAGCAGCTAAAAAGAAAGTAGCTAAAAAGAAAGTAGCTAAAAAGGTTGCTAAGAAAAAAGCGACTAAAAAGAAAGCTAAGAAAAAATAGTTTTAGTTAACTATTTTAAAACTTTATACTAAACGATGAACCTTCATGTTCTACACTTTGAACTTCAAGTTTAAAGTTGTGAAGGTTCGCAATGTTTTTTACTATAAACAGACCGAGTCCTAGTGAGTTATTCCAGCTGTTTTCGTGAACTCTATAAAATTTATTTGTAATATTTGCAAGATTTTTTTCAGATATTCCTATCCCCGTATCAATAATTTTTAGACTCTCTTTATCAAAACTAATAATAACTTCATCTTCAGAATATTTAAATGCATTCTCAATTAAGTTACTTATAACAATACTAAAAAGAGATGGGTCAGCTTTGATTGTTATATCTCTATCTCCTTTGATTACTACATCTCTTTTTGGATAGTTTAATTTTAAATTATCTACTGTTTCAGCTACTGCTTCATAAAGATTTATGTTGAGATAGTTCATAGACTGTTTGCCACTATCAAGCTTAATCGATAGTCTTAGAGTGTCTATGAGATTACTTAGTTTTATGCCGTTGTTATAAACCTTAGTCAGAAATTTTTTACGAATATTTGGGTTTATATTTTCATCTTCTAAAAGTGTTTGAGAGTAGCCGTTTATAACAGCTATAGGGTTTTTAAATTCATGTGAAATAGCAGAAATAATATCATCTTTTTGTTGGTTAGATGCTTGAAGTTTATCTGTAAATTTAGACTTTTGTTTCTCTTTTTTAACCAATATTTGAGAAACTTTAGATAGTAGTTTAGTAATGCGTGAAAACTCTTGTGAAAAATCAGAACTAATATAAGTTGGTTTTTTCTTTTTAGCGAGTGCTGTTAAAAAGTTAACAATTTTCAGAGTTTCTTTTTCTATGTTTTTACTTATATTATATGTAATGACAAATATTGCTATAAAAAATATGATAAGAGCAGTGAATATTTTTACCCCAAGAGAGAGCATCTGTTTATTTATGCTTTGAAGCTCTTTTGCCATCCTTATATATGTAGTTTTATTGTTGGTTGTCTGTTTTTTTGCAATATAGAGTAGATCTTTATTGATAGTTTTTGAGTGTCTTATTTTGTATCCAAACCCTTTTTCATTGGCTTGCATAATCTCATCTCTGTATTTATGATTGTCCATTTTGGATTTATCTTTATGAGATTCGGCTATTACTGTTCCATCTTTAGAGATGATCGTTAGTCTTAGGTTGAGAGATTTTTTAACTTTTAAAGCAAGTTCATCAAGGTCGCTATCTTTTTGTAGTTCAAAAGCTAGAATTTCTATGTTTTGAAGTAGTGAATTTTTAGCTTGGGCTATGTAGAAATCTTTACCCCAGTAGTAAACAATAGCACCAACAATCAGAAAAAGTATAGAAAAAGTAAATATAAACTTTCTAAGAACTATTTGATGAAATTTTAACAAAAGATGTAACCCTCACCCCGAACAGCTTGAATATAGTTTTTTTCTCCCGTTGGGTCTATGTTCTCTTTAAGTCTTTTTATAGCTACATTAACGGTTTTTAATTGTTTTGAGCCAGAGTCTTTCCAAACTCTATCAAGTAGCATATCACGACTTAAAAGTATATTTTGATTTTTCATAAATTCTAAAAGAAGGTCGTGTTCAAGATGAGTAAGTTTTATATCTTTTTTATCTATAGAAAAAGTTTTATTTGAGGAGTAGTAAACAATATCCCTATATTTTATAATATCTTGAATCTTTTGAGTTCTCTTGATAAGTGCTTTAACTCTGGCTTTTAACTCATCGAGATTAAACGGTTTTGTGATGTAGTCATCGCCACCTCTATCAAACCCTTCAACTATCTCATCTGATGAATGTTTTGCACTTACATAGATTACTGGTTGATTGTAACCCTCTTGGCGAAGTTTGGCTATGTATTTACTACCCTCAACATTTGGCAGGTTTCTATCCATAAGTATCACAGAGACATCTTCTTCATCTAGCATATCACGAACATTTGAAGTATCTATACATGTGATAACATCATACCCCTCTTTTGTTAGGGTGTACTCCATAAGGTCTAGGATATCTTCTTCATCCTCTACGATTAAAATTGTATTTGTCAT
>JAYELK010000088.1:0-2695 GCA_034717415.1 Campylobacterota bacterium
TAGCAACTTTTAAAGCTGATTGTTCTAAAAATGCCGACCTATTTTTAAGATTATGAGATTTCATAAAATTATCAATTATATTTAATGCTGATAAATTTAAATTAACTGTTATTCTTTTCTTTTTAGGTATCAAATACTCTACTACTTGTGGTATTGCATTTGTTGGTATATCCAACTCTTCTAATCTTTCATCTGTAAAATATTCCATTGTGTTTGCTTTTGGTAGATCTATTGTATCTTCTAGGCATACTTCTAACACTTCTTTAGCCATTTTAACAGAATGAATAAAATCATCTCCACAACTATATGCACCATCTACATCAGGAATGATTATATTGTATCCATTACCCTTATCTTCGTATCCTATATCGCTATCTTTATATAAAAAACTTATGTATTCCATAACTTAACTCCTGATTGTTTTTCTATACTTTTTATTGTTCCTATTTTAACATCTGCTTTTCCATGATATGGAACGGTCGCTTTATTAGTGCCGTTAGTCATAACAATATGACTACCATTTTGTCTTAATTCATAAAAGCCTTTTTGCTTTAGCAGTTTTAGAATTTCTTTTGCATTCACCCTGTCTATCCCTTTTAATCATAAAATTATAACAATTTTAAACTTTAATTATGTTTATGTTTATGTTTATGTTTAAGAGTTTGTCTTTATAATCGCATTTGAAAAAATTACTCCATCGACTCCTAAAATTGCAAGTTCTTCTATCTCATCTTCATTTTCAACAGTGATGAGTATTTTTGCATCAAAAAGGTAGTTGTTGGCAAGATTTTGAGCTGTTTTTGCCAACTCTTTTGAGACTATAATAAATGAAGCACCGAACGATGAGGCATATATGATTTGAGTGATGTTTGTTACACTTATAGCCACTCTTATTTGGTTTGAAGTTGCATGAGTTATGATCTCTAAATTATCTTCGCTAAACTCTGTAAAGATAATAGATGAAGGAGGTGTGTTTAAGATACTCTCTATATCCAAAACATGATAAAACAGGTCGCTTTTTATAAATCTATGTCCATAGATTATCATTTGGAACTCTCTAAACACTCTTTTGAGCAGTAGTATTTAGCATTGCTCAAAATCATATCGTCTATTTCACAATATGTTCCACATGCCACACATTCCATCATTTCACTGCTCTGTGGTTTTGAACTCTCTTTTTTATTGCTTTTATTTTTTTTAGCTTCTATCGGTTTTTTCTTAATAAAGAAAAAGTAGACCACAGCTATAACCCCGATTACAAGCAGTAATTTTAGTATCATTATAAATTTTCTCCCATTAGTAGATAGTGTCTTTTCTTAGTTTCTATAATTTTATATGGCATCTCTTCATCAACTTCATCAAAAACTTTTTCACCTTTGTAAAAAAGAAGTTTTGAGTTTTTATCGCGAAAATTTTCACTCAGTTTTAGAAGCATTTTTGTGTCAGTTACGGCTCTTGAAGTTATAAGTTCAAAGATTTCAGGTTCCATATCTTCAACCCTTTTTTTTACAACCGTTACATTTCTAAGAGCTAAATCTGCTTTTATAAACTGTAAAAAACTGGCTCTTTTTGTTAAAGGTTCAACTAGAGTTACCTCCGTATCAGGAAGACCGAGTGCTAAAATCATACCGGGAAAACCGGCACCGGTTCCTATATCTAAAAGATTTTTTACTTTTGGCAGAAAAGAGAGGGGAAAGATAGCATCATAGATAAACTCATCTATGGTTTTTTCATCTTTTGCACCGGTTAGGTTGTGGATTTTATTCCACTTAAAAAGATGCTCTTTATACTTTTGAATATTATAAAAAAAGTTGTCCGGCAGTTCAATGTTCTCTTTAATAAGCGTAGTTTTCAAATTATGCTTTGAAATGGCACTATTGGCATGTAAATCCATTAAAATATCCTTTAAAAAGGTATTTTATCTAAATTTATTCTTTTATGAAAACATTTTTTTCATAGCCTTAAAAAATAGTTTGAAGATTCCCTTGTTTCCGACAAGTTCATCAACAAAGTCATCATATGTAGTGTTATTTTCTTCTAAAAATCCACGAAGATATTTTTCACTGGCTTCCATCCCACCCTCTTTTTCTATCTCTAAGAGTTTTGCATATATTGGTGCCATTGTATCTATTGCTTTTTGAGGTGCAGCTTTTCTAAAAGCAGTATGTGAGATGATTTCATTTGTTATAGGGTCTACTTTTGGTTCAAACTCTGTTATAACCCAGTAGTGGTCTCCACTTTTTGCCAAGTTTTTTACAACAGCCATGATGTTTTGTCTATTGTTTATTCTGTCCCACATCATTTTAAAAACCACTTTTGGCATATCAGGGTGTCTAACGATACTATGTGGCTTCCCGATTAATTCAGACTCTTTATATCCACATACTTCTACAAAATAATCATTTCCGTACTCTATAATCCCTTTGGCATCTGTTTTAGATACTATATATCGCTTTGGATTTAGTTTTATCTTTTTTTGAGTTGGTGTTGGGTGTTGCATTTGAAGACCTTAGTTGATTTTTGTTCTAATTATATAGTGTTCTTAATTAAAATTGTGCAATAATAAAGAACCCAAATAATTCCATAACATTCTCCATACTTCCAAATTCATAAAAAACTCATCTTTTTGAATCTGGAAACACTTCAATCAGGCTATGAAATTACTCTTTACATCTTTTTGACTCCATCACTATTA
>JAYELK010000089.1:0-2690 GCA_034717415.1 Campylobacterota bacterium
TTCATATACATACCCATAAAATGAGGCATACTATCAAGTAGAAACATAGCCCCCTCACTACTTTTTACATTGAAAAATGGATTTTGTTTCTCTATGTAGTCTTTTGCCATCATTGGCGACAAAGCAATTAAAATTGCTAAAATAATTTTTTTCATTTCGTTTTCCTTTAGTTTTAAATCTAACACTTATGCTGTAGGGAAAGCTTCCTTTACAAGAATATATCTTTTATGCACTCTATTTATAACAGTGAGCCAACAAATCTCTTTATAGAAGTTAATGTGTCTTATGATGGTTGGGTAACTGGCAGCAGAGTAACTATCCTCACTTATAAGTTCTGTAAGTTTTTCGGCAGTTACAGGAGAAGAGAGAGAGTGCAGAGTCTTTAAAACATCTTCTCGTTGTTTAGAGTAACGAAGATTGTTTTTTTTCATATACTGGTAGAGATATGTTTTAAAGAGTAGTATGGGGGAACGCTGGGAACTCTCAATCTTAATCATTACGAAGCAAACCTTATTAGGCAGTAGTACCAATCCTCATGTATAATCTCTCTATCTTCAACAAGGGTTATCTCTACTTTTTTTAAATCAAGAGAGACATCGATATTTTCAATGCACTCCTCGGGAATATTATGTGCATCTACTGCATAATCATAAGCAAAATCACAAAATTCAAAATCTTCCCAAGAGTAACCTTCGTTCAGTTCGTTTATGACAAAAAATGTAGGCATTTTTTTCCTTTTACTTCCACGGAAGCCGTGGTAATTAACTTCTCTTTTATTTGCTGAAATATGGTGCAATCTGCTCTATCCACTTTATGATTCTTTCATTTGTAAGATCGTCTTGATTGTCCTCATCCAGTGCCAGACCTACAAACTCTCCATCTCTAACTGCAGTAGATTCCTCATGGTCATAACCATCTGTAGACCATGAACCAACGACTGTTGCACCCTGCTCAACAACTGCATCATAGAGAGTTCCCATAGCATCAAGGTAGTTATCACAATATTCTTCTTGATCACCAAGACCAAAGAGTGCTACTCTTTTATCTGAGAAATCTGTGTTAGAGATATTTGGAAGAAACTCTTCCCAATCATCTTGAAGCTCACCCTCTCCCCATGTAGATGCACCGATAATAATAAAATCATACTCTTGCATCGCATCATCAAGGCAATCAGAGACATCGTGAAGTACTACCTCTATTCCCGTTATATTTGCTGCTATCGTCTTTGCTGCATCCTCTGTGTTACCAGTTGAACTGGCATAAAATAGTCCTATTTTTGACATGATTTAATCCTTTTATCTATTTAGCGACTAATCGCTTTTTTTCTATTACAAAATGTAAATGAGTATGGAATTATCTTCAATTGAGTTGATAACTCTCCTTTAACCAATATATGGCGCTTAAAGTTTTCTGTTTTTGGATATAGCAAATAGCATTGATCGATCTCCTTATTGTTCAGTTGGGTCAATCCGTCGTCTATATCTCTATCTCTGTTTTGAAGATTTTTAGGGTCTACACGCTTCCATCTTGGATGAAGCCTTGTGGTTTGTCCATCTTGGGTGATATGAATATAAGGTGTGTCGAGTGTCACAACTTTGTTCTCCTCTTTTTTTATACGGTTAAATACTGTTCTTGTAAATATCTCATTTAGATCAAGCATCATCTCAATCTCTTTACCGTTGAAGATTAACTGGATTAGGTCTATAGATGGATGAGAATAGCCGTAAAGTAGTTTAAACTCAGGATTAAAACCGATACTCTTAGACATATATCTCATTTTCATATTTTGACTCTGTTTAAAGTATTGATTTATCAGAAGAGAATCTTCTTTATATATATAAACTATCTTTTGTGCTTTTTCTACTCTAAATCTATAAAACTGAAAAAACGACAAAATTCTATCTTCAAAAATATTTAGCAGATCATTTTTAAATATATGTGCATTTTTTAGATTAAATTGTGAAGAGGTGGATAGGTACTGGTTAATCATTGTACAAAACATCTTGCGTTGGCATCTAATCTCATTAACTTGATAAGTTTTAGGAAGAATCTCTTTTGTTGAATTTTTAAATTTTGAAAAACCTATTTTACGCATACTGTTTCCTTTAAGATATACAATTTTAAGATTGATAATTGTTATTAGAATATTATTCTAAAACAACTTAAAGTAATATTATATTGATAATCAGTATCAGCTTTCATCGGATTTACCTATACTTGCTTGCACTCTTGGCATATTTCATGAATCGTTATACAATCAGCATCTTTAAACTCGCTACACACATTAACCTCAAGATTTTCTATCTTGTTACACTTAGTGCAGATAGAAAAAATCTTTGCCTCATCTGCACATAAGAAGTAGTATGCTTTTTTTAAATCATCTTGTATCATAAATACAAGTTCACAATCTATAAAAAATCTTAAATGTCTATATATAGTATTTGTAGATGCTTTTTGACCGTATTGCTCAAGAAGCTTTTTAGCTATCTCACCAACTGTTAAGCAACCTTTAGAATTTAGAAGTATTTTATAAATCGCCTCTCTTGGACGAGAACTATTGACTCTTTTTCTATCTATGCATTTTTGAAGCCTGTTCATCTTGTAAACCTTTTTTATAATCACAATAATAATCATTATTATTATTAAACCAAGATGAGATTATGACTAAATAAAACTTAATTAGATTTTAA
>JAYELK010000090.1:0-2670 GCA_034717415.1 Campylobacterota bacterium
CCTTTAGAGCAAAGTTTGCGTCACTTGGGAGTTTTGAGAAGTCTGCTACAACTGCTGATGGATTTTTAAGAAGGTCTTGTATCATCTTTGGATGTCGTGAGTGGCTCCATGATTTATGATTTTCATCATGGCACTCTACACATTTAGATGAACCAACAAAATGAGCATCTGCTTGAGATGAAGGTTGTTGATTTAGTGTTAAAGGAACTCTTTGTTCTGTTATTTGATTGTAATAAGGAGTAAATTTCATCATATCTGATTGATATATGCTTGTAATCAGAATGATTAGCAATAGAAGTATAAAAACTGTTTTTTTCATTTTAATGCCTTATTTAATTTTTTGGATTTGCTAAAGGTTCACTAAATAGATAGCCTTGGAACTCATCAACGCTCAACTCTTTACATACCTTGAGTACCTCCTCAGAGTGTACATATTCAGCTATAACTTTTATATTCAGAGTGTGTGCAAAATTTACTATTGTTTTAACAATATCATAAGATTTTTTGTCTGTATCTACATTTTTTACCAGTGAGCCGTCTATTTTTAAATAGTCAGGTTCTAAATCCAAAAGATATGAAAAATTTGAATAACCTGTTCCAAAATCATCTATGGCTATTTTTGAACCTTTGTTCTTTATGTAACTGATAAACTCTTTAATTCCTTTTATATCATGTATATCTTCGCTCTCAACAAGTTCAAAGATTACCCTTTGAGGAGCGTTGAAATTTTCAAGCTGATTTTTTATAAAATCTTGGGTGTCACTGTTGATTATATCATCTGCAGAGAGATTTACAGAGATAAACTCATCTCTGTCTTTGAACTCTTTAAAAGCTTGATAGATTACAGCCCTTGTAATGTGCTGATAATATTTTGTCTTTTTGGCAATATCCAAAAAGTAAAAAGGTGAGAGGATTTTTTGATTGTCTCTCATTCTGACTAATGATTCATATTTTATGATACTATTATCTCTATCTACAATCGGCTGATAATAAGCGATAAAACCATAGTTATTTGTGGCATATTTGATTTTTGTAATCATCTCTATGTTTGTTAAGTGTCTACCTTCCTGATATGCTTCATCATATATAACATAGTCTAAATGTTCTTTTTTTGCTTTTTTAATTGCAGTGTTTGCTTTTTCTATCGCATGTTCTTTCTCAAAAGATATTCCGGCATGTAGAGATATATTTATCTCTAAATCCTGATCATCAAAATAAAATATATTATGTTCTATATCTTTTACTATATCTTTTATTGTTTGTAAAAATTTATCTTTTGTCTGCACACAAGGATTTAAAACTACCACTTCATCGGCACCAAGGCGATATAATATTAGTTCCGTTCCTCTGCCCAAATAATTCCATAAGGATTTATAAAATTTATCTATGCTTGTGCTTAAGGGATGTTTAGTAAAAATTTTAAGCCACCTTATTGGTGGTGTAAATTTTTAATGAACTTGCTTTGAGTGCAATGATAGTTTAAATTTTTTATTCTTATGGAATTATTTGGGCTCTGAGTTGCAGTTTTACTTTTTTGGTAAATTTTTGTAGTACTTTGTTGCCAAGCTCAACACCATAAGCATCATTGATATTTTTAAAAGAGGATATATCTAAGATAGCTATATGAAATTTCGGTATATTTTTCATATTTTTAAAAAGTGCTTCTCTATTTGGAAGGTCTGTTAAAGAGTCTTGTAAAAATTGTTTCTCAAGTTCTTTGGATTTGAGGTCTATTTGCTCCTCCATCGAAGAGTGAAGCATATTAAGCTCATACGCCATTTCATTAAAAGCTACAGATAATTCACCTATCTCATCATTAGAATCAATCTCTATATTTTCATTTAACTCTTTTTTTGAGTTGAGATTAATTGCTTTTTTAAGTCTTTGCAGAGGAGAAATTATTTTTTTTGTAATGATAAGCGTAAAGATAAGAGAGAATTATAGCTATGGTTATAGCAATAAAAATTGCTTTGGTAGCATCAACTTTTATGGAATTTATAGCTTTTTTTAATATTTCATCTGACTCTTTTAGAGAGACAGCAACACCAATTGCGGCAATTGCTTTACCGTCACAGTTGGTTATAGGATAAGTAATATCTATAAGATGCTCACCATCTTCGTTTGTTTCATACAGAAGAGTTGTTTTGTTGCGTAAAATAGCATCTATATCCTCTTTGTGCGAAGGAGTCCCTAAAATTTTAGGAACCGTACTGATTACATGTAAATATCTCAGCGTATCTACATTTTGTGTATGAAGAGTAAGTCTTTTTATGTGAGGTAATTTACTAACAGTTGAGTTGAAAATATTTTCTATATGAGAAAGTTCTTTTAATTTCTTCTTCTCTATAATTGCAGCATTTAAAACTTTTACAAAAGAAGTTATCTCTCTTTCACGATAAAAAGATAAGTTTTCTGAATTTTTCTCTACGGTGTAGAGCAAAACTCCTGCATAAAAAGTACCAATCACGGCAATGATAAGAAAATAACCGATTAAGAGTTTATAAATCAACTTCATATCCTAGTTGTAGAGTAGATTTTCTTTAAAAAATATGGTTCCTTCTAAAAAAGTGTGGGTAATCCAAAATCAGCTACAATGTAAATCTAAAATCAATATCGGAGCTTCCCATCACTAAAGAACTTTTTCAATTGGCACTAAATGTAACAGACCCT
>JAYELK010000091.1:0-13584 GCA_034717415.1 Campylobacterota bacterium
TTTTTAAGAAATTTAGCGAATTTAGTGTAAAATGTTATAAATTAATGTGGTAGCAGTTTTTTAACGACGAAAAATTACTATAGCAAAGTATTAGCTACTTGATGTAATTGAATTTGCAAGTGGCTCTTTTTAGTATAATTACAAAAATAAAAGGGTGTTAATGGCTTTATTAAACAACAACAAAGATGTTTTACCACTTAGTAGCATTGCTGAAGTTCTTACAGCAAAACCTAGAACCTTGAAGATGTATGAAGAAAAGGGTTTACTGCCACATAAAAAAAATGCAAAAAAATTATATTCTATTAATGATGTAAAATCTATAGGTTTTGTTCATTATCTAGCAAGCGCTAAAAAAATAAATGCTAATGGAATAAAGTATATTTTAGAGATTTTAGAAAAGAATATGGATAGAAAAAGCAAAAATGATTTTTTAGATATTGTTGAGATTGAAATGAAAAAACTATCAGGTGGAGATGTAAAAGATGTGAAAGAAATTTAAGCAAAAACATTAATAGAACCCGTAAACGAGGGAGTTTATAAAAATATCATGGCACTAATAGACCTACAAAACATATCAAAACACTACTCGGCACAGAAAATACTTACAGAAGTTAACTTTCATATAGATGAAGGTGAACGAATCGTTATTATCGGTAAAAATGGTAGTGGCAAATCTACTCTAATGAAAATCGTTAATGGAACACTCGAATATGATGGTGGTCATAGAATCACACGAAATGATTTAGAAGTTAAGATGTTAGACCAAAGACCTAATTTCAGAGATGGGCATACAGTTCGAGAGGCTGTTGAAGCTGGACTTGATGAACTAAATAGTGCAAAAAATAGATATAGTGAACTCTCACTGCTTTTGGCAGATGATTTCCAAAACAAAAAACTTATAGATGAACATGAAAAATTATCTCGTTATATTGAGCATCATAATGCTTGGAATTTAGATGATAAAATAGAAAGAATTATCCAACATTTTGACCTAAAACAGTATGAAAACAAGCCTATAACTCTGCTTAGTGGAGGGGAGCAAAGACGAGTTGCCTTAGCCTCACTTTTGCTACAAAAACCAGATGTTTTACTCCTAGATGAACCTACCAATCACCTTGATGTTTATATGGTTGAGTTTTTAGAAGAGTTGATTTTAAAAGAGAAATTTACACTTATTTTTATCTCTCATGACAGATACTTTATAGATAAAATCGCTACTAAATCTATAGAAGTTGATGATTGTACTCTTCGTGAATATAGTGGTGGTTACTCCAACTACCTAACTCAAAAAGCAGAGTGGATTAGAACTCTGCAAAAACAGCATAATAATCTACTTGGTGTTTTAAAAAGAGAAAATGAGTGGTTTGCAAGAGGTGTTCGAGCAAGATTAAAGAGAAACGAGGGTCGAAAAGAGAGACTTATGACTCTAAGAGTTGATGCTAAAAACAACCCTGCTAAAATCAGAAAAATGTCTATTGAACTTCAAAGAGAAGTAAAACACTTTAACCGTGACAAAAGTATAAACAGACAGAAAATGCTCTTTGAAGTAGAAGATTTAGGTCTTACACTCGGGAGTAAAGAGCTATTGAAAAGCTTCACAACTCGCATACTGCAAAAAGATGTTATAGCCATAGTAGGACCAAACGGATGTGGAAAATCAACTCTACTAAAAGCCCTTTTAGGACGCACAGAGCCAACAAGTGGAAAGATAAAACAGGGTGATTTTAAGATAGGCTATTTCGATCAACATCGTGAGATGCTAGATGATGATAAAAATCTTGTGGAGACTTTCTGCCCTCATGGTGGGGATAGAGTAAGCGTTCGTGGTAAAGATATGCATGTTTATGGATACCTAAAAAACTTTCTTTTCCCACGAGAATTTTTAGAAAAAAAAGTAGGTATCCTTAGTGGTGGCGAAAAAAATCGTATCGCCCTTGCTCTTCTCTTTACACAAGATGTAGATATTCTTATACTTGATGAACCTACAAACGATTTAGATATTCCCACTATCAACATCTTAGAAGAACAACTTACAAACTTTAGTGGTGCTGTAATTATTGTAAGTCACGATAGATACTTTGTAGATAAAATTGCTAAAAAACTTTTTATATTTAAAAGCAACAAACGAATAGAAGAATCTTATCAGCAATATTCAGAGTACCTTGAACTAGAGAGGGAATTAAAAGAACTCAATAGTATGGAATCCTTGGCATGTGAAAGTAAACCCAAAGAAGTTGTAAGAGAAAAACCAAAAACTTTAAAACTAACTTTTAAAGAAAAAATTGCACTAGAAAAACTTCCACAAGAGATAGACCAACTTGAAACTGAAATAGAGGAAAAAAATAGCTGCTTAGCTAATCCAAAATGTTATGAGGATATAGGCATAACAGCCTTAGCAAAAGAGTTAAAAGAACTAGAAGAGATTTATGAGAAAAAAGTTGAAGAACTTTTAACGATAGAGGAAAAAGAAGAAGAGATAAACTCTTAATCTATCTCTGTGCTTCTTTTAAAGTATCTGCAATTAAAAATGCGATTTCCAAAGATTGATCGGCATTTAGGCGAGGGTCACAGTGTGTATGATAACGAGAAGAGAGATCCTCTTCAGTTACAACGAAAGAACCACCAATACACTCAGTAACATTTTTACCGGTCATCTCCAAATGAACACCACCTGCAAAAGTTCCCTCAGCTTTATGAACTTGGAAAAACTCTTTCATCTCTGTAAGTATCGCATTCACAGGACGAGTTTTGTAGTTGTTTGATGATTTGATAGTATTACCGTGCATTGGATCACAAGACCAAACTACTTTTAATCCCTCTCTCTCAACAGCTTTGATAAGTGGAGGAAGTCCATCACCAACTTTGCCTGCACCCATTCTAACTATAACATTTAAGCGACCTGCTTCATTTTCAGGGTTAAGAGTCTGTGCTAATCTTACTAAATCTTCAGGATCCATAGTAGGACCTGCTTTAACACCAATAGGATTTTTAATACCTCTCATATACTCAACATGAGCACCATCAAGTTGACGAGTTCTATCTCCTATCCATAGCATGTGAGCTGATGTATCATACCAATCACCGGTAATAGAATCTTTTCTGGTAAAAGCTTCTTCATAAGGTAGTAGAAGTGCTTCATGAGAAGTATAAAAATCTGTCTCTCTCAAAGTTCTGTAAGTTTTAGATGTAACTCCACATGCTTCCATAAACTTTAGTGATTTTCCTATCTCCTCTGCTAATGCCTCATACTTTTTGCTAACAGCTCCTTGATGAGCAAAGTCTTGTGTCCACTTATGTACTTGATGCAGATCTGCCAAACCACCAGATGCAAAAGCACGAAGCAAGTTTTGAGTAGCTGCTGCTTGATTATACGCTTTTATCATTCTCTCAGGATCCGGAACACGAGCTTCTTTAGTAAACTCTACCCCATTGATAATATCACCACGATAAGAGTCTAGTGTAACACCGTCAAAAGTCTCTGTATTTGATGAACGAGGCTTAGCAAACTGACCACCTAAACGACCTACCTTGACAACAGGAAGTCCCCCAGCATAAGTCATAACAACAGCCATCTGCATTAAAGCCTTAAAAGTATCACGAATATTATCAGCGTGAAATTCACTAAAACTCTCTGCACAATCACCACCTTGAAGTAAAAACGCTTCTCCGTTAGCAACACTTGCCAACTGACTCTTTAGTGAACGAACTTCACCTGCAAAAATAAGTGGCGGATAGTTTTTTAACTCAGATAAAACTCTATCTAACTCACTTTTACTTGGATAAGTCGGTTGTTGTAAAATTGGTTTATTTTGCCAGCTTGATGGACTCCAGATACTCATAATAAAACCTTAATATGTAAATAATTTTTGGGATTATATCCAAAAAGAGTTAAATTAAGTCTGATTAGTCTGTTTTTGAAGAGTTTGTAACCAAAATATAACCATATAATTTTAGTGTTAAAGATTGGATAAAAGCTTTTTTTATGCTTAACAATGTATAATGACGAAATATTTCCAAAGGTGTAGCTATGCAAAAAGATGACCTCAAATCTATTGTTACTCAAATGTGTGAAAATCTAATTGAACAAATCGATCTGGAAAAGAGTCCAACAAAAGAACAGATTTTAAACTACTTAAAAGATTCCGTCGATGTCTTAACTAGTATTGATGATAGTAAGATAGACTCTATCGAACATGCAAAATCAGCATTTTCAAATGCATACAAAGAGATTGCCAAAAAGGGGATTTCATCTTATGAGAATACAAATGAAAGATTTGAAGAGCTAACTAAACTACATGTAAAAACTCTAAATGAATGTAAAGAACCTCATATTGACTTAGATTCAATTACTAATAAATTTAACGATATACAACAACATATGAGTGATGAAGTTATCAAAGCAAACAAGCTTATTACACAACTTACAAATCAAGTTAAAACACTGGAAAAAACATCTAATTTAGATTCACTTACGCAAATTTTCAATCGAAGAGCATTATCAACATATTTGGAAACCATCTGTTCAAAAGAAAATCTAAAATATGAACTGCATCTATTAATGATGGATATTGATGATTTTAAAGCTATAAATGACACACATGGTCATGTGGCTGGAGATAAAATTTTAATCTTTATTGCAAATATTATTAAAAAAACTCTAAGAGATGGTGATAAAATCTTTAGATATGGTGGTGAAGAGTTTGTTATTATACTCAATCGCATTGATAAAAAGAGCTGTATGCAGATAGCATCTAGGCTACTAAAACTGATTAGTGGTAACAATCTTATATATGAAGGTAACTCCTTAGATGTTACAATAAGCATGGGAACTACTCAACTTGAGGATGGTGATACTCCTGATAGCTTAATCTCAAGAGCCGACAAAGCACTATATAAAGCAAAAGCAAATGGTAAAAATCAAGTATGTTCGGATGTAAAAGATGGAATTTAACTACTTTGATATTATAGCTTCTATAATTATTCTACTTTTAGGTTTAAAAGGAATTTTAAACGGTTTCTTTAAAGAGGTTTTTGGCTTACTCGGTATAGTTGGTGGTATATTTATAGCCTCTCGGGTAGGTAATGATGTAGGTCAATATCTAAGTGATATAATCTTTAAGTTTCAAAACAGTGCAGCCATCAATTTCACAGGTTTTCTAGTCACTTTAGCTACTTTTTGGCTTCTGATGATAGGTGTTGGGTACGCATTTAAAAAACTTAGTAAAATGAGTGGATTAGGTCCTATTGACAAGATCTTAGGTTTTGTTTTTGGTGCAAGTAAATTTTTTCTTATTGCAGCTGTAATTGCACATGCTGCTTACAATATAAAAGCTGTCAAATCAAGCGTAGATTCAAGTATGAAAAACAGTATCTTATTTCCTATCTTAGTTCAAACCGGTGGCTTCATTATGAAACTTGACCCAGTTGAAATATCAGATGATATTAATGCAACTATAGATGAAACTAAAAAGATATTGCAAGAAAAAGCAGAAGAAGGTGTAGAAAAATCAACTCTTGAAATTGTTAATAGTGCTAAAGAGCAGATAAAAGAGAGTATGCCAGAAATTGCAAAAGATATTAAAATAAACGACAAAGAATAAAGAGGAAAAATCATGCATAATATTAATACCGATTTTGATGATAGAACTATTGAATATGAAGAACTTTTAAACAACTTTAAGTCTCTACTTAAAAAAAATTCTCTTAAATTTACAATCCAAAGGGAAGTTATCTTAGAGACTCTATATAACTCTGATGAACACCTTACTCCTGAATCTCTTCATCATCTTATACAAGAGAAGTATCCGGAATTAAACACAGGTATTGCAACAGTTTACAGAACTCTCTCTCTTTTAGAAGATTCCAATGTTGTTACCTCTCTATCTTTTGGTGCTCAAGGCAAAAAATATGAACTTGGAGCAAAAGAGCATCATGATCATATGATATGTACCGAATGTGGAGATATTACAGAGTTTGTAGATGAAGAGATAGAGAAGAGACAACACAAAATAGCTGATGCTTTAGGTTTTAAAATGAGTGACCACTCTATGCAGATTTACGGCATCTGTAAAAAGTGTCAAGATAGAGATAAATAAAAAGGAAGACTATTGCCATTTAGAAATAAATTTGTACAACAAAGAATTGAAAAAGCAGAACTTTTAAGAGCAGAGGGGATCAATCCATACTCAAATGACTCTAGTAGAAATACAACGATTGAAAAATATCTGAATGTAAACTCTGATATCCAAGAGAAAGAAAACAGAAGAGATGAACATCGTCACTATACTCTTAGTGGTCGTATTAAATTTTTTAGGATTATGGGAAAGGCCAGTTTCATCAAGATAGAAGATGAGAGTGGCATGTTACAAGTTTATCTAACTAGAGATAATCTTCCTGAAGGTTTTTATAACAATATATTTAAAAAACTTATTGAAGTTGGTGATATTGTAGAAGTTAGTGGTTTTCCTTTTGTAACAGGCAAAGGCGAACTTTCTCTTCACTGTAGTGAGTTTAAACTTTTAACTAAAGCAATCTCTCCACTTCCTGAAAAATTTCATGGTGTTACCGATAAAGAGATTAGATATAGAAAAAGGTACCTTGACCTTATTATGAATAGTGAAGTTCGTAAAACTTTTCAAATTCGTTCAAAAGTTATCTCTCTGACTAGACGCTTTTTTGAAGATAAAGGCTTCTTAGAAGTTGAGACTCCTATGATGCATCCAATTGCCGGTGGAGCAAATGCTAAACCTTTTGTTACTCATCACAATGCACTCGGTGTTGATAGATTTTTAAGAATTGCACCGGAACTTTACTTAAAAAGACTTATAGTCGGTGGTTTTGAGGCACTGTTTGAGATTAACCGTAACTTTAGAAATGAAGGTATGGATGCTACACATAATCCTGAATTTACATCTATAGAATTTTACTGGGCATATAAAACTTATAAAGATTTGATTGAGATTACAAAAGAGTATTTTCAATATCTTTTTGAACATCTTAATCTTCCAGCTATTCTACCTTATGGCGAAATGGAAGTTAACTTTGAAAATTCAACAGAACTTCCACTTATTGAATCACTTACAACGGTAGGTGGTGTTCCAAAAGAAGTGGTTAATGACAAAGAGAAAATTATAACATTTTTAAAATCTAAAAATATTACACTGAAACCAGAGATGAACTTAGGACAACTTCAAGGAGAACTATTTGATGAATTTGTTGAAGAAAAACTAATAGATCCAACTTTCATCACAGAATACCCAGTTGAGATCTCTCCACTTGCTAGAAGAGATGATAAAAATCCTGCTATTACTGAGAGATTTGAACTTTTTATTGCAGGTCGTGAGATAGCAAATGCATTTAGTGAGTTAAATGACCCAATAGACCAATATGAAAGATTTAAAGGTCAAGGTGAAGCTAAAGAGGCAGGTGATGATGAAGCACATGAGATGGATGAGGATTTCATAGATGCACTAAGCTATGGCATGGCACCAACAGCAGGTCAAGGTATAGGAATAGATAGGCTTGTTATGCTTTTAACTAATGAGCATTCTATTAGAGATGTACTACTTTTCCCAGCAATGAAACCAATACATAACGAAGAAAAAATCGAAGAAGAGGAAATATAATGAGTTTTTTAAAAGAGTATGATAGTGAGATATATGATTTGTGCGAAAAAGAGTTAGAGCGTCAAACTGACCATTTAGAGATGATTGCATCTGAGAATTTTACACTTCCGGCAGTTATGGAAGCTATGGGTTCAGTATTTACAAACAAATATGCTGAGGGTTATCCAAACAAAAGATATTATGGAGGTTGTGAGTATGCTGATGGTGTTGAGCAATTAGCAATAGATAGAGCATGTGAACTTTTTGGATGTAGATTTGCAAATGTTCAGCCACATTCAGGAAGTCAAGCAAATGGTGCTGTTTATGCAGGACTGATAAAAGCCGGTGATAAGATTTTAGGAATGGATTTAAGTCATGGTGGACACTTGACGCATGGCTCTAAACCTAGTTTTTCAGGTAAAAACTATCACTCATTTACTTATGGTGTTGAGCTTGATGGTCGCATCAACTATGAAAGAGTTCTGGATATTGCTCAAATTGTTAAGCCAAAAATCATCATTTGTGGTGCTTCTGCTTATGCTCGTGAGATAGATTTTGCAAAATTCCGTGAGATTGCTGATGCTGTTGGTGCCATTTTATTTGCTGATATAGCTCATATAGCAGGTCTTGTTGCAGCAGGTGAACACCCAAGTCCATTCCCACATGCCGATGTAGTTACAACAACAACTCATAAGACTCTTGCCGGTCCTCGTGGTGGTATGATTATGACAAATGATGAAGATATAGCTAAAAAAATGAACTCTGCAATCTTCCCTGCACTTCAAGGTGGACCCCTTGTGCATGTTATCGCTGCAAAAGCTGTTGGTTTCAAGTATAATCTTTCACCAGAATGGAAAGAGTACGCTAAACAGGTAAAAGCAAATGCTACCGTATTAGCAGATGTACTTATAAAAAGAGGTTATGATGTTGTATCTGGTGGAACAGACAACCATCTTGTTTTAGTATCGTTTGTAGGTCGTGAAATAAGTGGTAAAGATGCAGATGCTGCTCTTGGTAATGCCGGTATCACTATAAACAAAAACACTGTTCCAGGTGAAACAAGAAGTCCTTTTGTTACTTCAGGTATCCGTGTTGGTTCTCCTGCACTTACAAGTCGTGGAATGAAAGAAAAAGAGTTTGAACTGATTGCAAATAAAATGGCTGATGTTTTAGACGACATCAATAATACTCAACTTCAAGCAACTATAAAAGAAGAGTTAAAAGAGTTAGCACAAAACTTTGTAATATATAACCAACCAACATACTAAAGAGGTACTATTTTGACTGCAATGGATATGAAACTTATAAAGATAGTTAGCGACCACTACTGGGAAAAAAAAGATACAGTAGTAGATAAACTAACATTTAAAGGTCGCACTTTCTACAATAAATTCCAAAGAGTAGATGCTCCGTTAAATCAAGCAATTATCAACAAGCATATAAAGGGTGAGATTACTGTGGCTCACTCTATTGTAAACAAGCACAATAAAGTTGAAAATATAGTTATCGATTATAATGGTAGAGATCCTGAGCGATTTTATCATAAGGCACAACTATTGCTTCGTGAAGAGGGATACATAAATTTTACTGCATATAGAACAAAGACAGAGGGTCATCTTCATCTTTATATACACAAAGGTCATACGACTCTGCAAGAGGCTATACAGCTTGGTAAGATGATTTCTATGAAGTTGGCTGCGAAACAGCCAAAACAGTGGAGAATGTTTCCAAATGCAGATATGCCTGATGAGTACAATATATTAACTCTGCCTTATGAAGTTTATGCAAAAGAGCGTGGAGCTTCTTGGTCAAAACACATGTAATTTGGTATCATTAGATATAGAACTAAAATAGGGGATTATTATGCAAGAAAAAAATGAATTGAATGACATTATCTTAAACAGAGATGGTGCCACAAGCAGTAACAAAAAAATAATTTTAGCAGTTGCAACTCTTGGAATTATTTTGATAATAGTTGTATTGTTAATGAACACTCTTACTTCTAGTGGTACAGACAATCTTCCACAAGCAGTACTTCCACCAGAACCAAAAGCAAAAACCGTAGTGCAAACTCAAGATGAACCTCTATTTGAAGAAGTTGAAGTAATCGAAGAAGAGAGTGCAAACAATAATAATTTAGACCAAATTGCCCAAAGACTAAAAGAGGAGAGTCAAGCAGAAGTAGCTGTTGTTCAAGAGAGTAAACCGGTTCAAAAAGAGGCTCCTAAAAAAGTTGTTACTAAAAAGAAAGCAGTTCCAGTTGTAAAAACAACTTCAACAAAATCATACTATGTTCAAGTTGGCTCTTTTTCAAAATATACACCAAATAAAAAATTCTTACAATCTATAACAGATAAAGGTTTTACATACAAATATCACAAAGTAACTAAAAATTCTAAAACACTAAACAAAGTTTTAGTTGGTCCATTTAACAACGAGAAAAATGCAAGAAGTGCTTTAAGAACTATACGAAGTTCTATTGAAGCAGGTGCTTTTTTAGTTAGAATTTAAACGATTTTTTTTGATTTACTCTAAACAATTCACACTCGACCAGTTAGCACCTATTGCTGTTTATTCAAAATTAAAAGCGATGTTTAAAGATGAAGTCAGTTATCTTTTTGAGAGTGCCGGACAGAGTGAAGGAAACTATAGTTTTATCTGTATCGGAGCAAGAGAGAGACTTCAATATATAAACGATAAGACACTCTATACAGATGCTGATGGCACTAAACATATAAAAGAAGAAAACCCATTTACATTTTTAAAAAACTACTATAAAAGCATAGACAGTTCCATATATAAAGAAGCTACAAAGAAGTTAAATGTAGGTTTCGTTGATGGTTTCATAGGTTATATCGGTTATGATATGGTTAAAGTATTTGAACCAAAACTTGGCTCAAGTATGGACAATCTAAAAGATGAACTGGGTACTCCAGACTTAGACTTGATTTTACCTAAAATGATTTTAGTATATTCTCATAAAAATCATCAAATTTCTCTTATCTCTACACTTAAAAATTTCAACTATAGATTTGACTCTATAGAAGAGAGTTTAAAAGGAAACTATCAATATAAACACAGAGTTAGAAATATTGGCAATGATAAAGGTAGCTTTGCTCACTCTAAAGCCAAGTTTTTTGATATGATAGACAGATCAAAAGAGATGATAAAATCTGGTGATGTTTTTCAGATTCTTATGACTAACCGTTTTACTAGAAATATAAAAGTTGATCCTTTTAGTTTCTATAGAATACTACGAACAAAAAATCCATCTCCATATATGTTTTTAATGGAATATGAATATTTTAATATAGTTGGTTCTTCTCCTGAGGTTATGGTTAGACTAAGCGAAGGAGAACTTCTACTTCGTCCAATCGCTGGAACTCGTAAGCGTGGAAAGACTAAAGAGCATGATAAAGAACTTGAAAAGGAGCTTTTAGCAGACCCTAAAGAGTTAGCTGAACATCTTATGCTTATAGATTTGGGTAGAAATGATGTTGGTCGTGTTGCAAAAACAGGAAGTGTAAAAGTTGAAGATATGATGCATATCGAGAGATTTTCTCATGTTATGCATATAGTCTCAGATGTTACTGCTGAACTTGATGAAGATAAAGATATGTTTGATCTTTTTATGGCAACATTTACAGCCGGAACTATGACGGGAGCTCCAAAAATTCGTGCAATGGAACTAATAGCTGAGTATGAAGGTCTAAAACGAGGTTTTTACAGTGGAAGCATAGGCTACTTTGGTTTTGATGGAAATATGGACAGTGCTATAACTATTAGAAGTGCTATGGTAAAAGATGACAAAGTAGTTCTTCAAGCTGGTGCTGGAATAGTTGCAGATTCAGTAAAAGAGTCTGAATACCAAGAAGTTGAAAACAAACTCGGTGCACTTATACACTCACTTGAAGATTTAGATGCAAAAAAAGAGTAAAAGATGAAACTTTTCGCAATCTTTGGTAATCCCGTAGCACACTCTCGCTCCCCTCTTATGCACAACTGTGTTTTTAAAAACCTAAACTATAAAGCTTGTTACACAAGAGTTCATCTACTAGATGCCTCAAAACTAAAAGATACTTTTTTCTCTCTTGGTCTTAGTGGTGCAAATGTCACTGTTCCACATAAAGAGGAAGCCTACAAGGCATGTGATGAAGTTAGAGGTTTTGCAAAAAAAGTAGGTGTTGTAAATACTCTTGTAAATGAAGATGGCAAACTTATCGGCTATAACACAGATGCAGACGGTTTTATGTTTGCTATAGAAGAGTTTAAAGATGTTAAAAATATCTTAGTTTTAGGTGCTGGTGGAACTGCTAAAGCTCTTGTTTCAAGGTTTTTACAAGACGATATAAAAGTCACTGTTCTAAATAGAAGTGAGGGACGACTCTCATACTTTAAAGAGTTAAATTGTACGAGCCATACTTGGGATAGCTTTAAAAGCCAAGATTATGACTTAGTTGTAAACACAACAAGTGCAGGACTAAAAGATGAAGAACTACCTGCTCCAAAAGAGATAACAGACTCAGTTTTGAGCCATACTAAGTTTGTTGCCGATGCAATCTACGGAAAACTTACACCATTTTTACGCCTTGCAAAAGAAAAAAACATCACTTTTAAAGATGGAGCAGATATGCTTCTAGGTCAAGGTGTTTTAGCAAATGAGCTTTTTGTAAATCATGAGTTAAAAAAAGAAGATATAAATACTTTTATGAAAAAGAGTTTTGAACTTTAAATATCCTTTTTCATAACTGCCATTATCTGCCCATAAGCGATAGCACTATCGTTACTTACAAACTCTTTAGGAACTATGGCATGTGGAATCTTTCTCATAACCAATCTAAGTAAAACTCTATTTTGAAAAACTCCACCACTTAAGACTATTGGCAGATTATATTTTTTATAGATGCCATATATAATCTCAACTATTGTATTAAAAAACTTACTCACAGCTCTGTTTTTATCATTCTCTTTTACTATCTGTTTAAAAATAGTACTAAAATCTATAACCCCTTCAACTACAAAAAACTGATAGTACTCTTCAATATTTTCATCATATAGACTCTCTAATAAAAGTCCACTCTCACCCTCATAACTACAAACTTGAATAAGCCCTAAAATAGAGGCTACACAATCAAATAATCTTCCACATGAGCTGCTAAGTGGTGAGTTTAAACCTTTTTGCCAAGCGATATAGAGTGTTTTTAATTCATACTCTGAAAATGAGTCTGTAACATCGTTATGAAGTTCAAAAACATCTCTACCGTATAACTCAAACAAAAAACTAAGCGCGACTCTTCTAGGCTCTTTTATAGCCTTCTCTCCACCAAGAAGCCTAAACTCTTTAAAGTGTCCTACTCTCTTATAAGAAGAACTCTCACAAATAAGAAACTCTCCACCCCAAAGGGTTACACTATGCCCCAAAACATCCTCTACCTTGTCTCCATATCCAGTTCCATCAAAGCTTACACCTAAGACTTTTGAAGTAATATTATTTATACCCATCGTAGCCAAGATATGAGCATAATGATGTTGCACTTGGATAAGTTCTATCTCTGGATTTTGCTTTTTCAACTCTTTGGCATACTTTGTAGATTCATAGAAAGGATGCTTATCACAAACAACTATATCTGGCTCAAAGTTATAAATTCTTTTTAGGGTTTCTATCTGATATTTAAAATACTCTATACTAGACAAGCCATCTAAATCCCCAATATAAGGCGATAAAACTACTTTATCATTTAGTGTAATAGCTACCGTACTTTTTTGATTTGCTCCAAGTGCTAAAATTTTATTATCTGTTTTTTTTGGAAGTTTAAGATATGTTGGAGAGTAAGACCTTGCACTTCTAAGCATAAACAGGTTCCTTCTAAAAAAGTGTGGGTAACTTTCAACCTAAATCTCCCTAAATTTATTATTAACCAATGAAAAGTCCAATTTTCCAGTTAGTAAATAGACGATTATCTTATAATTCTTAAATGTC
>JAYELK010000092.1:0-2608 GCA_034717415.1 Campylobacterota bacterium
TCCCCCCTCTGACACCATTCAAATCATTTCTACACACTACAATTTAAATATCAACTACCTTTATTGACATAATATACTTAAAAGTTATATAATATTTACAATTCAATACAAAAGGATTTGACATGTTAGATCCTATCTTACTTCGCATTGCGAAAAATTCTATACTTAGTAGATTTGATGTTGAGTATAGTTTAGATAAGAAGCAATTGCTTCATGACTACCCTTATTTAGATGAAAGTGGTGCTACTTTTGTAACACTTCATTATGATAAAAATCTTCGTGGTTGCATAGGCTCCATCATCGCTCATAAAACACTTTTGGAAGATATAGTCAGTAATGCCATTTCAGCTGGATTTCATGACCCTCGATTTAATGCTCTTAGTAGTGATGAGTTATCTCATTTGACACTTGAAGTTTCTGTTTTAAGCCAACCAAAGATTTTAGAATATATTGACTTTAATGATTTAGTCAAAAAAGTTCGACCACATATTGATGGACTTATCTTAAAGCATGATGGTTATCATGGTACTTTCTTGCCTCAAGTCTGGGAACAACTTCCAAAACCAAAAGATTTTTTAGAACACCTTAGTATGAAAGCCGGTTCAAATCCGACTATATATTCACAACATCCCGATATATACACTTATCAAGTTGATGCCATAAAGGAGAGATTCGATGAAATACAGCCATTATAAAGATGAAAACTCCATTACTTGTCTGCTTTGTAAACATTACTGCACTCTAAACAAAGATAAGCATGGTATATGTGGGATTAACTACAACAAAGATGGGAAGCTTTTTAACAAGACCTACTCCCATCCTAGTGCTATGCATATCGACCCCATAGAGAAAAAACCACTCTACCATTTTCTACCCTCATCAAGTTCTTTCTCTATTGGAACAGTTGGATGTAACTTTAGATGTCCATTTTGCCAAAACTACTCTATATCCCAAACTTCAAGCGTTGATGAGAGTGTTATCTACATGCCAGAAGATATTGTAAATATAGCACTAGAACATAAAACAGAGAGTATAAGCTATACATATAATGAGCCTACTATCTGGTACCCTTATGCAAAAGATATAGGGGTATTAGCAAAAGAGAGAGGCATAAGAAATGTTTTTGTATCTAGTGGATTTGAATCACATGAAGTATTGCAAGATATGCACTCGTGGCTAGATGCTGCTAACATTGACCTGAAAAGTTTCTCTCATGATTACTATAAAAAAGTTTTAAAAACTAATCTTGATGGAGTTTTAGAATCACTTATAGAGTTTGCAAACAGCAATATATGGTTAGAAATCACAACTCTTCTCATTCCAGATATTAACGATAGTGACGCTGAGATTCACAAGATGGCAGAGTTTATATCTACAAAGCTTGGCAAAGATATACCTTGGCATTTTAGTGCTTTTCATCCCACTTATAAGATGCTTGATACTCCAACAACACCCCTAAAAACTCTGATGAGAGCTAAAGAGATTGCTAAGAGTTATGGCATAAAGTATATCTATCTTGGCAATATCCAAAATGACAGTAGTACCTACTGTTATGAGTGTGGTGCTAAACTAATCGACAGAGATGGATTTAGTTCCGGCATGTTAAATATAGAAGATTCAAAATGCAAAGCATGTGGAAATATTATAAAAGGAGTTTGGAAATGAACAGGGAAATGAGTGTGGCTGGGTCATTTTACCCACAAAGGGCTACTGATTTAGATAGATATTTTGAACATTTCAACAAGGTCTATGATGAGAATTTTTCACTACCAAACATAAAAAGCAGAGCCATCATAGTTCCACATGCTGGATATGTTTACTCTGGATACAGTGCAAACATAGCTTATAGGATTTTACATACCTCTACTGCTAAAAATTTTGTAGTTATTGGACCCTCACACAGGGTGGCTTTTGATGGAATCAGTCTTTGTGAAGATGAAAACTATGAAACACCTTTTGGAAATATAGAGAGTTCTTCATCCATAGTAGATAAACTAAAAGATAGATTTAACTTAAAAACAATTTTAAATCTACATGCCGAACACTCAACAGAAGTACAATTTCCTTTTATAAAACACTATCTCCCTGATGCTAAGATTGTAGAGTTAGTTTATGGGAGAGTTCAGCCTAGCACTCTCTCTGAGATTATAGATTTTGTTTTAAGCAGTGAAGATTGTGGGGTTATTATCAGTACGGATTTAAGCCACTTTCACGCACTTAAAGATGCAAATATTATTGATAATATCTGTCTAAATGCTATTGATTACCTAGATATTAAAACTCTGCATAATGGCTGTGAAGCATGTGGAATTATTGGTGTTGAAGCGATCTTAAGAAGTGCAAAAAAACTGGCTCTAAAACCAACTATATTAGATTATAGAACAAGTGCAGATGCTAGTAATGATACCAATAGAGTTGTTGGATATGTCAGCGCTTGTTTTGAGTAAAATCTTCCCAGCCAAAACTTTTAAAAAGAGAGTTAAAGTATACTACCCCAATTAGTCAAGACAACTTTTCCAAAATCCTTATTCCTTCCTAAACTGTAACTTTATGCTACACTTTCCTCATTATTATCAGCTATCTCCTTGTTAATTTTCAAACTCTCAAA
>JAYELK010000093.1:0-13063 GCA_034717415.1 Campylobacterota bacterium
TTATCTTAAAGAAATTTAAAGATTCTATATCTGATGAAAAGGATCTGTTTAATTATTATGAAGTGGAACAAAACGAGCATGATTCTACAACAACCTATCAAGTTGATGGAGTAGAGAGTAAAAAATATATAGAAAAACTTCTCTTAACAGGCAATTTAAACAGTATAAAAAGTTCAACTACAGCTAAATTTGCTCTGTTTGGTTTATCTGAAAAATGTATCAAAGAAGAGAGTTATCTTTCCATTTATACGCAAGCAAAAAAATTTGGGGTCAGGAACCAAATTTCAAATAACATATAATAAATATATCATTTTGCCATCTGTTATCTGGGCTAAAACTCAACTATTAATCTTTTGAAGTTATAATTACGCTATTTTATTTGAAAGAAATCTATGAAAAAATTTATACTTTTTATCTTCTCTACTGCTTTGTTGCTTGGTGCATCACCAAAGTTTTTGATGCCTGATGAGGCGTTTATAGCACATGCCATAGTCAATGATAAGATGCAGATAGAGGCTAGTGTTGAGATAGCTAAAGATATATACATATATGCAGATAGTCTGAAATTAGAGCTTAAAGATGGTTCTACTCTAAGTGTCAAAGAGATTAAATCATCAAAATCTGTTGATTATCATGGTGATAAGGTTTATTTAAAATCTCCCAGTTTTATAGTTACTTTAAAAAAAGGTATGGGAGTTTCAGGCACTAAAGAGATTGTGTTTGAACTATCGTATCAAGGGTGTTCTAAGCAGGGACTCTGTTATGAGCCAATTACAAAAAGTTACAAATTTGATATAGATAGCTCAAAACTTTCACTCTCTCTTGAAAAAAAAGAACCTAAGATAAAAAATATACAAAAAGAGATAGAAGTGAGTAGTGATGAACTCTCCCAGAGTGATGCTATTGCCGATACTATGAAAAATGGTAATATCGTTATCGTTCTTTTTACCTTTTTTGGCTTTGGTCTTTTACTCTCACTTACTCCATGTGTTTTTCCTATGATTCCTATCATCTCTGGTGTGATTATCTCTCAAGGCAAGGGAATTACAACTGCAAAAGCTTTTATGCTTTCTATAGTATATGTCTTAGCTATGGCAGTTGCTTATACCATAGCAGGAGTTTTAGCAGGTCTTTTTGGAGCGAATCTTCAAGCTGCTCTTCAAACTCCTTGGATTATCTACTCTTTTTCTGCTGTTTTTGTAGCACTTGCGTTTAGTATGTTTGGTTTTTATGAATTGAAATTACCTGATGCGTTAGTAACCAAAGTAAGTTCAAATTCTAGTCGTAGTGGATATATCGGTGTGGCTATTATGGGCTTTTTATCGGCTCTTATCGTTGGACCTTGTGTTGCAGCTCCACTTGCCGGTGCTTTGGTTTATATCGGTCAAACAGGAGATGCCATTCTAGGTGGGATGGCACTCTTTGCTATGAGTATAGGTATGGGACTTCCTCTTATAGCAGTTGGAGTTAGTGCTGGTAAGTTTATGCCAAAGCCTGGCATGTGGATGACTATGGTTTCAGCTACATTTGGTGTGATGATGTTAGGCGTTGCTATCTGGATGTTAGAAAGAGTTGTAGATGATTATGTAACCATGCTTCTCTACGGCATACTTGGTATCGGTTTTGCAGTTTACTTAGGTGTTTTTGAAAAAGGTGTTCATATCTTTAAAAAGAGTATCGCTATTGTGCTTTTTATCTACTCTTTTTCTCTTTTAGTTGGTGTTTTAGGTGGTTCAACAAGCATGGCTAGACCTTTGGAGTTTTTAAAACCACAAGCAGTCTCTTCTATGGTTAAAGCTAAAGCAGGGCATGTGGAATTTGAAAAAGTCAAATCTATAAAAGAGTTAGATAAGTTATTAACAAAAAATAGTGGTAAAAAGATAATGTTGGACTTTTATGCTGACTGGTGTAGCTCATGTAAAGAACTTGAAAAAGTTTCGTTTGCAGATGCAGATGTAAAAGCTAAACTTACAGAGTTTGTTTTAATACAAGCAGACTTAACAGCAAATGAACAAGAGCAGAAAGATTTAAGTAAAAAGTATGGAGTTTTCGGTCCCCCAGTTATCATCTTTTTTGATGAAGAGAGTAGGGTTATAAAGTCTAAAACTATTGTAGGTTTTGTTGAAGCAGATGAGTTTTTGACTCATCTAAATAATATTTAGGAAATTTGAAATTTAGGGTCAGGAACTAAATTTCAAATTATTACTGATACTTTTCCCACTCAAACTCACTTATATTTCTATCATTAGTATTAAAATCAATACCAACAAGATATATATCTTTGTTATAATTTAGATATTTTTCATAGTATTTTTTTTCTTTGATCTGTTTTAGAGCATTTTGATTGTTGTTAACTTTAAATTCAATTATGTAGATTGCACTATCCATCATAATCGTTAAATCAATTCTACCTCTGTTGGTTACATCTTCCCCTACTATATCTAGTCCTAGAGATTGAAGATATACATAGACTACACTTGCATAAAATCCTTCATGAGTTTGCATATCGTTTTTGGTGTAGTTGTTGTATGGGATAGATGCAAAGATTGAGATCAAAGCATCTTTAAAATTTTCTAAGTTTTTTTCTCTTAAAGCACGACTGAGTGGTTTAGCTCGTAGTGTATTGTCTTTGTAAATAGAGGAGATAATGTACTTATTTAAAGAGGCTTTAACCTCTTTATTTGGTATTTTTAGAGTGTAGATAATATCTCCATCTTCATCTTCTTTAACACTGTCAATAGTTAAGTACCCAGCTTGGTAAAGCACTACCTCAAGGTCTAAGTTTTCTATATCAAAGCTATTAAGAAGTTTTTCATCAACTTTTAGGTTTGCGAGGTTTGGTAAAAAATAGTTGTTTTGTTTTATAAGCTCCATTAAAAATGTAGGTGTGCCTGTCTCGAACCAGTAATTTTTATATAGATGCTCTCTATCGATAAACTGTAGTATATCAAAAGGGTTGTACATATCACTTCCTAAGAAGTTGTAGCCATTGTACCAGCATTTGAGTTTAGCCATATCTACATCTTTTAAGTATGGTTTAAAGGTAGTTTCTACATCATTTTGGCTATAACCACAAATATCCCCATACTTTTTATGCAAAGATATGTCAGTGATGTTATTAAGTCCACTAAAAATAGATGTTTTTGTAAACTTACTCACACCTGTTAAAAATGCAAATCTTAAAAACTCATCACTTCCTTTTATAACGCTATAGAAGTTTACAAGCCCATCTCTAATCTCTTTGGCTACTTTAGGGTTTGTGATATTGTCTAGGATGGGTTTATCGTATTCGTCTATTAGGATTACTACTTTTTGTCCATATTTATCGTAGGCTTCTCTTATGAGTTTAGCGAAATATTTTCTATCAAAGACCTCATCACAAGAGAGTTTTAATCTTTGCGCATTTATCTCTAAAACTTCCGCCCACTTATCATCAAGGTCAGCTCTACTCTCAATTTTTCCACCTGCAAAAGAGATGTTGATAACAGGATAATTTACACTCCAATCCCATTTATCCTCTATAGCAAGCCCTCTGAAATACTCTTTTTTAGCTTCAAAGATATTTCTAAGGGTATCAAGAAACAGAGATTTACCAAAGCGTCTAGGACGGCTTAGAAAGACATATTGATAATCCTCTATCACCCTTAAGGCTATATCAGTTTTATCTACATAGATATAATCATCTTCTCTTATTTTGCTAAATGTCTGAATACCAATAGGTAGTTTTTTAAACTGCATCATATCTCTTTTTTAAAACATAGTCTGTTGTACTGTCACATATTACTATCAGCTACAAAAGCACTAAATCTTCTTACATACTCATTTTCATGAGTTTTAGCTATTTTACCGGCTAACTCTTTATCGACACTACTTCCAAGAACTCTTTTGAAGATGGCTTTTATCTCTTCTATGTCATCTTTGTTTTCTAGTCTTCTTCTAAGTCCGATTACATTTAAGCCTTTTACACTGGCTTTGTTTCCCTCAACTAGAGTAAAAGGTGGCATGTCATGATCTACGAAAGATGCTCCACCAATCATAATGCCTGTTCCAAGAGTGTTGTTGGCTTCTATGGTACTAAGTCCACCTATGATTACTCTCTCTTGGCACTTAACATTTTCATAAAGCCTAACAGCATTTGTAAGTATGCAGTACTCACCCATCTCTACGCCACTAAGTATCTGTACATATCCCATTAAAAAGTTATTGCTTCCTATAACTATTTTTTTAGATTTTGTAGTTTCGCTCTCTTGAGAACCTATTTGGACAAACTCTCTTATGTGTGTATTTTTGCCTATTTTGATGTTTGAATTTTCGTGTCCGATAGTCGTAAAACTGAAGATTCTTACATTCTCACCAACGGTTAATCTGCCTTTTAAGATGACATTTGATTCTATCTGAGTACCTTTTGATAACTTTACATCTTTTCCTATAAAACAAAATGGACCTATTGTTACATTATCTGCTATTTTTGCACCATCTTCTATGACTACTGAACTATGAATCATTTGCAATCTCCAGCGTTATAATACTATCTTTAACTGTGGCAAGTGAGCCTTTTTCATCAGTTTTTAAGTAATGAATAAAAGCTACAAGTTCATCATGTAGAGCGTCACATCTTTGGATAAAACAGTTTCTTGTGATGTGAGAGTTAGGGTTGATATTTACTCTCTCTTTTAGAGTTTGTGAAATAAGATCAGCTTCAAAATATTTTATCTTACTCTCGGCATCTACTCTACATGCTACTGCTATCGTTCTTTTTCTATATGGAGTTAGCCAGTTTGTAGCAATGTCACCTACAACTTCACCCTCTAATTCAAATCCTAAAATAGCATTGTCTTCATGAGTTTTATGAATTTTTTGTGACTTAAATACAGCACTTTTGATTATGTTTTTCTTAGTTATAAATCTAATCAAATCACTATCATGAACAGAGAGATCAGTTAAGATTCCAACATCTGCGATTCGCTGGGGAAATGATCCACTGCGAGTTATGGAGATAGAGAGTATCTCGTGGTTTTGGATCTCATCCATAAGAGCTTTTACAACAGGGTTAAATCTTTCAATATGCCCGACACAGCTTTTAATGCCACTTTGTTCAACAAAGTTAAGTATCTCTTTTGCATCTTCTACGCTTGAAGCAGCAGGTTTTTCCAGAAATATATCTATACCTCTGTTGGCACATGCCAAGGCTATATCTTTATGTAAAAAAGTTGGAGCGGCAATGATAACTGCATCTGGTTTTGTCTCATCTAACATCAAGTTGAGGTCTGTAAAAAATGGTTCTTCAAACTCACCGTTTTTGACAACATCACAAAGCCCAACGATTTTCACACTATCTAAATTTTTTAAAGTACGGTAGTGGTTTTTACCCATTATTCCTAAACCGACAATCGCTATGTTTTGCATCTCTAGCCTTTAATAGTTTCTATGATGAAATCTTGTTGAACCTCTGTTAAGTAGGGACTCATTGGAAGTGACATGATCTGAGTTGAGACCTCTTCACTAACTGGAAAGTCTCCCTGTTTATAACCTAGATTTTTAAATGCTTCTTGGAGATGAAGAGGAACCGGATAGTGAACAGCAGTTGGAATCTCTTTGGCACTTAGTTTTTCTACCATCGCCTCTCTATCTTTAACTCTGATTGAGTATTGAGCAAATACACTGCTATTTCCTTCTTCGACTCTTGGAGTGATAACTTCGCTTTCCTCAAGCATGTCACTATATCTTGAGCCAATCTCATCACGAGCCTTAACTTCATTGTCAAAGTGTTTTAGTTTTACATTGAGTATTGCTGCTTGGAGGGTATCTAAGCGACCATTTATGCCTATATATTTATGCTTGTATCTCTCATTTTGACCGTGATTTAATAACATTCTGATTTTAGTAGCTATCTCTTCATCATTTGTAAATATTGCTCCACCATCACCATAAGCACCCAGTGGTTTTGAAGGGAAGAAACTTGTACAGCCGATAGTTGAAAGGTTACAAGATTTTTTACCATTGTAAGTAGCACCAAAACTTTGACAAGCATCTTCTATAACTGGTAGGTTACCTCTTTTAGCTATCTCATTGATTGCATCCATATCTGCACATTGACCATAAAGAGATACCGGCATAATAGCCTTTGTTCTCTCTGTAATAGCATCTTCTATCTGAGTAGCATCAATGTTATAAGTTTTTTCGTCAATATCAACAAAAACAGCTTTTGCCCCTAAAAATGCAATAACTTCAGCAGTTGCTATAAATGTAAACGGTGTAGTGATAACTTCATCGCCTACACCAATATCTAATGCCATAAGAGAGAGTAGAAGAGCGTCAGTTCCACTACTGCAACCGATGGCAAACTTTGAACCTGTGTAAGTTGCTAAGGAGTTTTCAAGTCTGTTTAACTTCTCTCCACCAATAAACTGAGTAGAAGCTAATACCTCTAAAACTTCACTATCTATCTCTTGTTGGTATTGTAAGTATTGTGCTTTTAAATCTATAAAATTAATTTTCATGTTTTGCCTTCTAAAATTGATGCTACTCTTTTTGAACTACCGTGTTGCAAGTAGCCTCTTAATGCTTTTGAATCTTCTAAAAACCTACTTCTGTCATACTCTTGATAAGCTTTTATGAGACTATCCACAGTGACACCTTCTTGAATAAATTCCGGATGCAAATCTCTGCCCTTTAACTTACTAAACATAATGTTACTAAGTCCAATATGACTTAGTTTTACAAGCTTACTAGCTATAAAATAATCAAGTGGCTTGGCGATGTAACTAAGCACAAAAGGAGTTCCTATAAGTGCTGCTTCAAGTGTTGCCGTTCCACTACAGATAAATGCAAAGTCTGCTTCATAAAGTGTTTTATATGCATCATGAGCAGTTTTAAACTCCGATAGGTTACCGTAAAGTTCATTTATATCTTCTTTAGTAAAGTGTTTTGGGATGATAACTGTAGCTTCAATATCAAGTTTCTTAACAACCTCTTTGAAGATTGGCATAAGTTTTCTTATCTCACCCTTACGACTTCCCGGCATAAAAGCTACATGCCCAATCTCTTCATTTAACTCCTCTTTGTATTCTTTTATGATGTCCAAAAGAGGATGTCCTACATAAGTTATAGGAGCATTTTTTGAGTAGTAATCTTTTTCAAAAGGCAAGATGGAACAGAGATGGTCTATGGTGCGTTCTAAAACTGGTATGCGTTTTTTCTTCCATGCCCAAGCTTGTGGTAAAATGTAGTAGATTATCTCTTTGTCTGGGTACTTTTTTTTGATTTTTTTGGCAAGTGGCAGATTAAAACCTGATGAATCTATAAGCAGAACTTTATCAACTTCAGATGCTAACTCTGCCATTTGAGAGTTTAGTTTAAAGAAAAATCTCAGCTTTTTTATAGCATCTACAAACCCCATGATTGCAAGGCTTCTTAGGTCAATAATGCTTTCACCCAAATCACTGTCAAAAATTCCAACAAATTCTGTCGTAGATTTAAGTTCTTTTTTTAAGGAGTTCAAGTGTACATTTGCCGAGTGTTCTAAAGCACTAACTAAAATTTTCATGCAAATCCTATTTTGGTATAATTATGCCATTATATCTAAGGTGGTCTGAAATGGTTATATTAAATGCAATTATTTGTGATGTTAACGGCGAAAAAAATGCTGATGTTCGCATAGAAGATGGGATTATTAGTGAGATAGGCTCTGGTCTGAGTGATATAGAGATTGTAGATGCAAAAGGTGCCTATCTTATGCCATCATTAGTGGATTTGAATGTCAGACTTCAAGATTCTACTCTTAATGCCAAAAATATTAAAGCTATTTCAGATGAAGCTCTGCATGGTGGGGTAGGGCATGTAGTTCTGAATGCTGATAGCACTCCTGCCATAGATGGGGAGATTGTTTTAGAGTTTGCTCAAAATGGTCTGCGTGATATAGCTGGTGCGAAAATTGACCTAATGTTAAACACACTAAAAGAGGATTCTACTCTAAGTAATATTGCGATTTTACTAAAAAGTGGAGCAATCGTGCCATATATGAGTACCATTGCAAAAAATGATGTAGTTATTAAGATAGCAGAGTATGTTCAGATGTACGATTGTACTCTTTTTTGTAAAGCAGAAGATAACTCCTTGATTAGTAGTGGTGTTATGCTTGATGGTGATATAAGTTGTAAACTTGGTTTAGCTGGGATTCCCGACCTTAGTGAAGTTCTTCATGTTTCTCGTGTGATTGAGATTGCAAGACATTTTAAAATCAAGATACTATTTAAGTCTATCGCCTCTCCTCGCTCAATCTACCTAATAAATCAAGCCAAAAAAGATGGCGTAGATGTTAGATGCGAAGTTTCTATCCACCACTTAATAAATTCAGATGAGGCATGTGAGGGTTTTAATACAACTGCAAAACTAGACCCACCTTTGGCATGCCAAAGTGATCTGCTACTTCTGCAAGAGGCTCTTAAAAACTCTCAAATAGATTGTTTGACTACGCTACACCAACCAAGTTCTCCTCTAAACAAAGAGGTGGCTTTTTATGATGCAGCTTATGGTTGTGAAGCCCTTAGTGATGCACTTCCTCTTTACTATACTAAACTTGTAGAGAGTGGGATGATTAGTATGGGGGAGCTTATAAAATTAACAGTACAAAATCCTGCTAGAAGTTTGGGAAAAAATGTCGGAACTATAGAAGTAGGACAAAAAGCAGACTTAGTGCTTTTTAATCCACATGCTAAGAGAGTTGTAGATAATAAACAGTCACTTTATGATGGACAAGAGCTAAGTGGAGAAGTCCTAAATTAAGACTTTTTGGAAGTGTGGCTTTAGCCTCACCTAAAGCACCACTTCCGATTAGTTTTTTCTTTTTCTATAAAACTCTTTTTTATATTCGCTAAATCTATCTTCTAAAATTGCTTCTCTTACCTCTTTCATAAGGTTTAGGTAGTAGTGAAGATTATGGATAGTTGCTAGTCTAAAGTATGTTATCTCTCTTGCACGGAATAGATGGTTTAGATAGGCTCTTGAGTACCTTTGGCATGTGAGGCATTGACACTCTGGATCTATTGGTGCTTCATCCTCTTTAAATTTTGCACCTTTGATGTTGAGTTTACCAAATGATGTAAATAGAGTACCATTTCTTGCATTTCTTGTCGGCATAACGCAGTCAAACATATCTATGCCTCTCTCTATGTTTTCTATCAAATCTTCTGGAGTTCCAACACCCATAAGGTAACGAGGTTTATCCTTTGGCATATACTGAGTTGTATGTTCAACCGTGTCGTACATCTCGTTGTTTAACTCACCAACTGAAAGCCCACCGATAGCAAATCCATCATAGTCTAAGGCACATAACTCAGTTGCACTTTTAGTTCTAAATGCTTTGTCTGTCCCACCTTGAATAATTGCAAAGATATTTTGCTCAGTCCCAATTCCCTCTTTTTGTTTAGCTCTAAAATACTCGATAGACTCTTCAGCCCATGCAGTAGTTCTCTCTATTGATAATTTTATACGCTCTTGAGTGGCAGGAAGTGCCACTAAATCATCTAAAATCATCATAATATCTGAGCCAAGATTGTGTTGAATATCTATAACTTTTTTAGGTGTAAAAAAGTGTTTTGAGCCGTCAATATGTGAGCGAAACTCTATACCATTCTCTTTAGGCTTAGATATATCAGAAAGAGAAAATGCTTGAAAACCACCACTATCTGTTAAAAAGCTTTTAGGGTAGGTAGTGAAGCCATGAAGTTTACCCATCTTGGCAACTGTTTTATCTCCAGGGCGTAGGTAGATATGGTAAGTATTTGCTAAAATTATTTCAGCACCAAGCAGATTTAAAACATCATCCATATCAAGTGCTTTGATAGTTCCAAGTGTTCCAACGGGCATGAAAACCGGTGTTTTTATAGTTGAGTGAGCTGTTGTAATTGTACATGCACGAGCATTTTTTGAGGTGGCATTTAGAGTAAATTCCATAAGTTGTATAGTCCTAAAATATGTAAATTTTATGACATTATAGCATTCTAAGTCCTTTTATTGTAAAATGCCTAAAAATATTTTGCAAGGTGTATTGATGGCAACTGTTGGGATGAGTGATATTAAGAAAAATGTTCGTTTAATTGTGGGTGAAGTACCATATAAAGTGGTGGAATTTCAACATGTTAAACCAGGTAAGGGTGCGGCATTTGTTCGTATGAAGATGAAGAGTTTTTTAAATGGAAAAGTTGTTGAAAAAACTGTTCATGCCGGAGATAAGTTTGAAGTTCCTGTGATTGAGTTTAAAACTATGCAGTATCTTTATGATGATGGTGATGCGTATCAGTTTATGGACAATGAAACTTATGATCAACTAGGTCTATCTTATGAACAGTGTGATGATGCTTCAAAATGGTTTAAAGATGGAGTTAATGTAGATATTGTTTTCTTTAGAAACAAAGCTATTTCAGTCCAAGCACCGGAAACTATGGAACTGACTATAAGTGAGACTCCTCCAAACTTCAAAGGTGACACTTCAAGTGGAAGTAAAAAACCTGCAACTCTTGAGACTGGTGCTGTTGTGCAAGTACCTTATCATGTACTTGAGGGTGATCTAATCAAAGTAAACACTGTAGATTGTGAATATTTAGAAAAAGTAAAATAGGAAATAAGATGGGACTTAGTAACAAACAACTGCCAAAAATAGGATTTTTATATCTTGATTATGTACTGAGATTTTTTGACCACTCAAACTTTAAGGGTTGGCCAAACAAGATAGAGACGGTAACTTACCACTGGAAAAATGATAAAGCCAGATTTATCAAAGAGGTAAAAAGAAAAAAGATCGATATTCTTATCGGTAATATTCCTGCTACTGCTTATGAAACTTTTCGTGAGATTGCTAGAGAGCTTCCACATGTTAGATTTATCCCATCGATGGATACTCAGTTTTCTAACAAATCAAAAGAGAATGTAACTAGATTTGCTTGGAAATATGACCTTCCAATTCCAAAAACATATATCTACTACAATCATGCAAATGCAGATAAATTTTTAAAGAAATGCCAATACCCAAAAATCATTAAAAAATCTTACGGACCCTCAAACTACGGTGGTTACTTTGTTCATAAAGTTGATGACTATAAAGAGGCAAGAGAACTTCTTGATGATAGAAAATATCATCCTCAATATATGCAGGATTTTGTACCGATGGAGGCTGATATCCGTGTAATGCTGATAGGTCATAAACCAGTTTGTGCTTTTTGGAGACGCGCTCCAGAGGGTGAGTGGCTGACTAATACTTCTCAAGGTGGAAGTATGGACTATACGGATGTTCCAAAAAATGTTCTTGATTTAGCTGTTAGAGTTTCTAAAGCTGCTAAGGCTGAGTATTGGGCATGTGATGTTGCTTATGGTGTGGATGGTGTGCCTCGCATCTTAGAGTGTGCTACTGCATTTGCTGCGTTCCCATACATAAGAGACTGGATTGCTCAGTATATTATGTGGAGTTTAAGTGAGGGTAGATTTAGAAAGCCTCACATGCCAATGTTTAACTGGGAAGAGTTAGGAAAGATGGATGCTTCAATCCTTAGAACTCTTAGACATATTCACTTTGGTAAATTTTCTCCTAGTTATGACGGTGCTTACTTTGGTAAAAAGAAAAAGAACTATGGTGGCAAAAAAGTTTACCTTCATAAACTAGATGAAGAATACAAAATATTTGATGTTAAGAGAAGATACTCAGAAGAGTGGCCGAGTGAAATCTACAACTATCAGGATAAACTTGCTCTCAAACCAACTTCATCATTGAAGTCTAAATCTCCAAAAGCTAAAGATGTACCACATCCTACAACAGATGAGAGTTCAGAGTCTGCTATGGAAGATATAAAGATAAGTGTAGATGAGTTAAGTGATTTTTTAAGATCAGTAGATGGTATTGGTAAGAAAAAAGTTAAAAATATTATAAATCACTTTGAAACGGTAGATGAAGTTGTAGGTGTCCTACATCAAAATAGTTCTATTTTAAATGAAGTAAAAGGCATAACTAAAAAGCTTGTTTCTAAGATTGAAAAAGCTTGGAAGAAACTTTTAAAATAAACTCTGTGGCATGTGGAAGTGTGGCTTTAGCCTTACCTAAAGAGTGGTGGAGCTAAAGCACCACTTCCTAAGAGTAGTTATATTATTTGTAGTTATCTACACTATCCATAATATCTCTTAGTTTATCATAGTCACTATCTTCTCTCTCTTGGAATCCGACAGCAGATTTTTTTATATTTTGAATAATCTTTATATCTTCTAAGTTTAGAAGCATCTTTTTTATTTTTAAAACTAAATTTTTGTCAAGTTTAGAATTGGCAACTATCATAAACCCTGGCATCGCTTCACTTGTTGCAATTACTTGAAGATATTTTGAGTATTTGTTGGCTACTGATTGTTTAACTGCTCCGGCACTATATTTTCCCATTATGACATATTGTGCCACTCTGTCATGTCGTCCTAGCAGATCGTAGTATCTGAGTTCTTTTAAAGTCTTTGAATCTATAAGCATAGATTTTGGTACATAGTAAGAGAGTGTGGATTCAGGAGAACCAAAAGCAAAATTTTGATCTTTAAGGTCTGAGTGTTTTAAAAATTTTGAACCTTTTTTGGAAATTATGACGCTTCTAAATGGAGATTTTTCAGAGTTTTTTATGCTCGCTATGATTTTCAGAGCATTTGGATCTATATTTTTTACACGAATATATGGAGCAGGACCTATCAGACCTATGTCAAACGAACCATCAGCAAACTTACTGATAGTGTCAGTATAATCATAACCTGTTTGAAACTCAATATTTGCTCCTGTAACTTTTTCAATCTCTTTTATTAGAGGTGTTAATTTTGCTTTCATTAGTTTGGGTTCGACTGTTGAAATCGCACCAAAAACTAAGTTTTGCGACGCTGTAAGTTGAGATATGACTATAATAAGTGTTAATAATAGTGCTTTCATCGAGTAGAACTACCCCTCAACCAAAGTATTAGTTGTAGGTAGAACCCTCACAAATCCGTACATGCGAATTTCCCGCATACGGCTTTTCAAAATTCTGTTTAGTTTAAATAGTACCATAGG
>JAYELK010000094.1:0-13033 GCA_034717415.1 Campylobacterota bacterium
ACTTTGAGAGTTTGAAAATTAACAAGGAGATAGCTGATAATAATGAGGAAAGTGTAGCATAAAGTTACAGTTTAGGAAGGAATAAGGATTTTGGAAAAGTTGTCTTGACTAATTGGGGTAGTATAAATGCTTCTACTGTTTGCATATTTTTCTTTAATGATGGCATCTGTATAGTTTGATTTGAGTTAATTTTATTTTTATCTTCACTAAGTGCAAGTATTGTCATAGTTTGATTTAGAAGTTGGTTTTTACATGAATTTAATTTATTACAATTATGAAACTCACCATAGGTAAAAAATCCACTTGTGGGAGCTATTTTTGACAATGGCATTATCTCTGTTTGTATCTCATCGCCTAGCAATCTTTTTCTTGCCATACAAGAATAAATAAAGATTGATTCAACTGGATTTTGGATAATATCATCAAAAGTATCAGTAATATTATTTAAAATATGTTTAACATTTCCATATCCAAAAGAAACTTTATCACCTTTTTTTATATTTCCTGCAAAAATTAAAGAGCCATCACTCTCTTTTGCTACAACTGCTCTTGCAATTTTTATACCATCTCTATTTAAAATCAGAGGAAACTCTATGCCAGTAGCTGGAAGTTGCCCCCCAATTTTATCTCCTAAATACTTTTTATATAACTCTATTGGTGTTTGATTATCTATAGTATAAACTCTATTTTCAATAGCGTTAGTAACTCTAAACTCTTTTCCTATGATTTCCCAACCAAAACTAAATGCAGTATTTACTATTAAATCAGGACTATACAATACTGCAGCAACTGCACTATTATTTACAATACCATCGCCAGTAAATACATAAGTTTTATTAAATTGTGCATTGTCAGCTGCTAAACCACCTGCAACTGTAAGATTTGGGACATGCTTATTAAATGCTTTTAAAAATACTTCACCATTTATATTTAATCCATCTGTAAATACTATAGCAACTTTTGCATCATCTACATCTTCAATCTTTTTTAAAAGTCTTTTAGCAGTTTGAAAACTTGCTTTTTGAGCAGTTGTGGTGTAGAGTTTTATTTTAGTATTTTCAAAAATACTAAAAGATAAAATAGTTGAATGAGACACCACCTTTTCTTCTATAATCTCACCATCAGTTGTAGCACCTATGATATTTATATTTGGTGCTGTTTTTTTAATAGATGAGACTAACTCTTCTATAAATTCAACTTCACAAATAGCTGTAAATATTTGTAATAATACATTCTGCTTTTGTAGAATATTGTTCTCTTCCATAAACTCTTTTAAGGCTTTATCTCCAGAATATTGTATATTTAATGTTTTCATCTATTGTTTGCCCCTAATTTTATTTTTGTTTAGTATCATTAATTATAAACTTGCTTTCTATGAGCTATTTTAGATATAAGCATTAAGTCATCTTCTTGATAAAAGACCACTCTATAATCACCAATTCTAAGTCTATAAGCACCATCAAAAGGTGTTTTTAATTTTCTTATTTTTGTTAGTATTGGATTTAAAGAAAATTCTTCAATGCCATTTAATATATCACCAGCTATTGTTTTATCTAATTTTTGGAATTGTTTAATAGCTTTTGGATCGTACTGAATATTATAAGCCAAGAGAGCTTCTTACATCATCGTGGGATACTGTTTTTAAAGTACCCATTTTATAATCTTGTACTGTTTTAGTTACTGCATTAACATCAAAATAATCCTGTAGTGCTTCTCTTATAACTTGAGTTTTTTTCTTTCCAGTTTCTAAAGCCAAAGAGCTTAGTTCATCTACTAGATTTTCTTCAAGTGTAATTGTCATTTTTTTAGTCATTTTTCAATCCTCATATAATATTTACCATATTTTACCATACTTTTATTGATTTGTCTCATTTTGTTTCAGTAAGTATGATTTTAAATACTGCTCCATCTTTGTCATTTGACACACTAAGCTCCCCACCACAATGCTCTTCTATAATTGTTTTAGACATATAAAGCCCCAATCCTGTACCATCTTTTTTTGTTTTAGTTGAAAAATATGGATCAAATATTTTAGGCATTATATCATCAGGTATCCCTCCACCATTGTCTTTAACGATTAGTTCATCATCATTTGTTTCAATAGTAATAGTTGGATTTTCAATCTTTTTTTCTATTAATATATCTTCTGCATTTTTAATAAGATTTAAAATTACTTGTTTTAATTCATTTGGGTATGTATTAAAAACTATATCTGATTGTAAATTTTTATTGAGAGTTATATTTTTATTTTCTATTGAAGTTTCCACTATATTTAATACACTTTTTACAATTTCATTATAAGTACTTTCTTTCTTTTCTTTGTTTGGTTTAAAAAACTCTCTAAAGTCATCAATTGTTGTAGATAGATGCTGAGAATATTGAGATATTTTATTTGATAGCTTTATTGCTGTTTCTTTATCTAAACTATTTAATCTTGCTTTTAAGTTTATACCTGCACTAGTACTACTAATAGCAGCAAGTGGTTGTCTCCACTGGTGTGCTATCATACTTATCATCTCTCCCATTTGGGCTAAACGACTTTGCTCTATGATTTGTTGATCTTTTTGTCTGTTTTTTTCAACTTCTAGCTTTATTTTACTCTCTAGTGAGTTATTTAATTGTTCAATTGTCTTTTTGTCTGTAATATCCTCTCTTATTGATGTGTAACCTACTTTTATATTATCTTTATAAATAGGGGTGATAATAGCAGTAGTCCAGTAATATCCACCATCTTTTTTTCTATTTTTAACTTCACCTGTCCATATTTTATCTTCTTGTATAGTTGTCCATAGGTTTTTAAATATATCACTATCCATATCTTTATGGCGTATGATATTATGCTTAGAGCCAATAAGTTCTTTTTTTGAATACCCAGATATTTGACAAAATGCTTCACTTACATCTGTAATAACCCCGTTTAAATCAGTCTTTGACATTATCACATTTTTATCTATTGTTTCATAAGATAGCTCTAACTCTTTTGTTTTATTATCTAAAAACTTTAATGTTTTTTTGATTTTTACTGTTAAGATGATATTTATAGCCAAAAGTAGTACCAAAGTAAAAATAAATATAAAAATCTTAATTTTTGTTTCAGAGATAATATTTGTATTATAAACTGTAATAAGATTATTCAACATAGTTATATCATCATCTAGATATAGCTTTTTTGCAGTTTTTTGTAAACTTTTTATATTGTTTAAGTTCTTCTGATATAAAACAATATTTTTATATAAAAGAGTCACTACTTTATCTGATTTACTTAATCTGTTTAGTTGTCTTAAGTTTTCTTTTAACTCTAATTCTTTTGAACTTAAAAGAGATATTAAGGTATTTTTAACAAGAAGATTTGTTTTATAAACTTTTGATTTTTGATATGATTTACCGAATTGTAAAATATTTTTATATGTATTGTTATATATTGAGTTTGAAGTTTTACATCTATCGACTAACTCTTTTTTTATTAAAAACTTATTTTTCATGCCATAAAAAGTATCTATAATATCTTTATCTTTAATATTGTTTTTTGATATAAATATCTCTAGTTTCTCAATCAAAAAGATACCTTTAGTGATATAACTATTAACCATATCATGGTTTTTTGAAGATGGTGTATTTAAACAGTTATCTATTAAATGATTTTGAGTCTTTAAGTTTGTAAAATTTTCATATATCTCAAAAGAGTTATTTATCTTTTTATTTCCATCTAATATATTTATAACCAAACCAATGATAAAAATAGCAATAAACAAAGGTAAAGTATAACTATTTATTTTCATAATTTTCCTTTACAATTGATGGGAATTCACCTGTAAGAGTATTTAAAAATTTAACTATTTTATCAATATTTTCATCACTTTGCTCTATCCCTACTTGATATGTAAGCATAAAAACAACTGTTTGCTTTAAAGTTTTTTGGCTTCCATTGTGCAGATATGGAGCTGTAAGCTCAATATTTCGTAAAGTTGGTACTTTATTTAAATATTTGTGATACTCTTTTTTGGTGACATTATATCTTCCTAATTCATGTGATATATCTTTTTCATCATGTATATAAGTTTCTATGATTCCTACTTTTTGATATAAATTTCCTCCTATATTTACACCGTTATGGCAAGAGGTACAACCATTTTTCTTAAAAAGTTTAAACCCTTCTAATTCATCTTTGGTTATCGCATCTTTATCACCTCTTAGGTATCTATCAAATCGTGAGTTTGGTGTGATAAGTGCTGTTTGAAACTGGGCAAGTGCATCATTTATATTGTTTTGATTTATCCCATCTTTATAAAGAGTATTAAACACTTCTTTATACTCTTTATTGTTTTTTAGTTTTTTGATAACATCTTTGTATGTTGCCCCCATCTCTATTGGGTTTGTTAAAGGTAGATGAACTTGTTCTTTTAAGTTAGCAGCCGCACCATCTCTCATTTGAGCAAAATTAAAAACAGCATTAAATACTGTTGGTGAGTTTACTACACCCATTTGACCCTTAATTCCAAAAGAGTATTGCATATTGTCATCGCCACCATCTTGTAATATATGACAACTAGCACATGAGATGGTATCATCTTTACTTAAAGTAGTATCGGAAAAAAGCTTTTTCCCTAAAAGTGCTTTTTCTTTATTGTATTTTATCTCCAAAGGTATTGGTGTTATTACTTCAGCTATACTATTTATTGTAAATAGATTTATAAAAACTACTGTATATATTATTTTAAACATTTTTATTGTCATCTCCAAGAGCTTCAGGCTTCCCAAAATAATACCCTTGTGAATAATCAACACCTATCTCATTTACTATATTAAATATAGCCTCATTTTCTATAAACTCTGCAACAGTTTGGATATTTTGCTCTTTTGCAAAAGCTACTATAGTTTTTACAACTGAACGAGAATAACTATTTGTTTCTATATCTCGTATCAAACAACCATCTATTTTAAGAATATCAGGCCGATAATCTAAAAGTCTCTCAAAGTTAGAATACCCAGCACCAAAATCATCAATAGCTATTTTAACTCCAAACTTTTTTACTTTATTAATAAAGTCAGTAATAGTTTGGAAATCTTTTACATTTTCATCTTCAAGAAGTTCTATTACTATTTTTGATGAATATTCTTTGTTTTCACCTAGAAGTTTGAACAATTTATCTCTTGTAGATTTTAGCTCTATATCAAGAGCTGATAAGTTTATAGATATATCCATATTAGTATGTTTTAATGCACTAAAAGAGTTATCTAAAACCATATTTGTAATTTGTGAGCAGTACTTCCCTTTTTTTGCCGTATCTAAAAAGAAAAAAGGTGAGAACACTTTTCCATCATCGTTTATAAGTCTTACAAGTGATTCATATTTCTCTATCTCTTGGGTTTTATTGTTTATGATTGGTTGAAAATGAGATATTATTTTAGACTCGCTGATTGCCTTTTTTACCATGGAAATTATTTCCATATTTTTTTGTGCTTTATCCTGTTCTATTTGTGCTAGATTATTTGATACTATAAAATCCTGTTTAGTTTTTAAAAGTTCTCTAATACCAAGCTTTGAACTCTCCAGTACTTTTTTGTCACTATATGCTAAACTAATTATTACAGACATATCATAATCAACATCACCTATATCTATCACACCATCTGCGATAATCTCTTGATAAAGTTTTAGTTGTTTGATGAAATAATCTTCACTTTCCATACAAGCAGCTTTTTCATTTGTCATCGCATATTCACCATGTCCAAGCTGATATACTTTTTCAAATTTACAAGTTTGTGGTATATTTTTTTCTAAATATTTAGTTGTTTTATCTTGTATCAATTCAACAGTAGCATGATCGTAAAATTCTTCAAGTGTATCAAACTCTTCAAGTTTCATATATACAATAAGTGGGTCTTTAGAATTTTTAATAGCATCATCAAGTTGTTTTTGTGGATTCATAATATCTGTAATATCATTTCTTACTGCTATATATTCTGTGATATTATTTTCTTCATCTAAAATTGGTTTTACTGTAGCATCAACATAATAACTTTTACCACTTTTAGTTAGATTACGAACTATCCCTTTCCAAGTTTGCTTTTTATTTTGTATTGTATTCCACATATCTTCAAATGCCTCTTTTGGCATATCTGGATGTCTTATAAAATTATGTCGTTGTCCTATTAGTTCATCTTTTGAGTACTCTGATATTTTACAAAATTCTTTATTTACATAAGTCATTATCCCTTTTAAATTTGTTTTTGATACGATTGAACTTTCATTTGTTACGCTCTCATATTCTTTTAAAAAGTGCAAGTTTGTTTCTACTTGGCTTGCTAATTTTAACTTTTGTGTAACTTTCTCAAGCATACCTAAAAACTGTTCAATATCAATAGGCTTAAGCAAATACCCCTCAACACCAAGCTTAATACTATCCATAAAAAAACCAGATTCATTATAAGCTGACAATACCAAGATAGGGATATCTTTATTGATTGTTCTTATTTTTTCAATCATCTCCAAGCCATTTAGTTTTGGCATATTTATATCTGTGATTATTAAGTCAATATCATCTTTTAATTGTTCAAACTTCTCATAACCATCTTCACCATTTATAGCAACAGTTATATCATCAAAAAACTCTTCTAAAATAATAATTGTAGATTCTCTAGCTTCTTCATTGTCCTCTACATATAAAAGTTTTAAATTTTTTGAATATTTTATAATTTCATTTATATTATCCATGATCAATACCTAAAATTTATATTATTGAATTAATTGAATTAACACAATATATAATTATATAATATAAATCTAAAGTAATTTTAGTTAAAATCTAAAGAATCTAAAATTTGGATATTAAATATGCTTGAAAAGATAAATATATTGATAGTTGAAGATGATGAAACTACCTCTTATTTGATGCAGGATTTTCTTGAAGAAAATAATTTTAAGGTAGATGTTGTTTACACTGTTACGGATGGTATATCATATCTTAAAAATAGAAAATATGATATATTGTTACTTGATTTAAATCTTCCAGATTTTAATGGTTTTGAACTTTTAAGTAGTATAAAAAATCATATCTCTATACCAATAATTATTACAAGCGCATACAATGAAACAAGCACAAAAGTAAAAGCATTTAAATATGGTGCAAATGATTATTTATCCAAACCCATAGATTTTTTAGAGTTAGAAGCTAGAATTTGGGCACTTTTAAGCAGAAGTGAAAAGATAAAAATTAAAAGCAATAATGACGAAATATTCAAAATTGAAAACAATAAAATATTATTTAAAAACAACTCACTTGTGTTAACATCTTTAGAATACGATATTTTATCTTTTTTTATAAATAATAAAAATATAACTATATCAAGAGAACGACTTACAGACTTCGTATCATCAGTAAAATCTCATAGATTATTGGATAATCACATAAAAAATATACGCAAAAAGATAGAAGAAGATAGCACTAATCCAACATATCTTAAAACGGAATATGGAATCGGTTATAGATTAGTTATAGCTTCCCTATATAGATAGAGTATATAAAAATAGAGATACTCATAAGAGTGAGAATATAAGTAAACAAAATATTTCTAATAGCTAAAAGCGAAGTAAGTATAAATAAAATTCCTACATGCCAAGATATACTGATATTATAATTATCGGCACTTAGATTTAAAAGCCAGATTAAACTTCTATCGAGAAAATCTCCAAAGCCAATTAGATGTAAAAATATACTTAGTGGATAAAAGAGTGTAAAGAGTGATGTCCAGATTATTGAGAGTGGATGATAAAGAGAGAAATTTTCAAATATAAATAGTGATGGTGGCAACATCATAATATAAACCCAGACAGGTACAAGTACAAACTGCCAGATTTTATGTAGATGTTTGAAGTGGATTAAAAATAAAAATATGTAAAATACCCCTGAAACACTTAACCAAAATCCAAGTGAGAAAAAGAGTCTTGGGAAAAAGCTTAGAATTAAAATAGCTGTTAAAAAAAGTGTCCACATAGAGATGATTTTGTATCCTCTGTCGTACAAAACAAAACCGATAACTAACATAACAAAAGCTCTTAAAATTGAAGCGGGAGTCTCTAAGAATAGTAAGTAACCAAGTAGGCTTAAAGAGATGATAATAAAAGAATCAACCTTATAGCTTCTGTAAGGAACGAATCTGTTTTGCAAAAATTTGTAAGGGGTTTTTAGTAAGAAAAAAAGTAAAGTAGATAAAACTCCCAAGTGAAAACCACTAATCGCTAGAAGATGTGAAACTCCAAGAGTGGAAAATATTTGTTGAAGATGCCTTGGCAGAGGAGTAGCTGTATATAGAGCTTGATAGATACTAACTATATCTTTATTTTTATGGGATGAAGATATATGAGTGTTTAAATCTTGTTTTAGAGTTGGGGTTTTGTAAGTGTGAATAACTTTTGAGAAGCTAAAGAAACTTGTCATAAACTCATAAAAAGTTATTTTACCCGCCCAGATTTCAAGTTTTAATCTCTTAGCTTTGGCATGTGGGAATGTTTTCTTTTTAGTTGTATAAAAACTAAAGCCTTGTTCTGATTTTAGTTTTAAAACTTGGTAGGTTTTTGTTTTGCCCTTTTTTGTAAGTTTTGTTTTTTCGTACTGTTTTAAAATTGTAGCAGTTACAATATTTGAGTCAAATTGTGTTAAATTTTTATAGTTGTTAAACTCTATAAGAAGAGAGTAGCATAGGACAAAGCCACATGCCATAAGAAAGATGAAAAACTCTTTTTTTGTGTTAAAAAGTGAGAGCTTTTCTAGTAGCATTTAGATTGGTGTCATTGAGATTGATGATTCACCCATATCTATATTTGCCGAGCGAGTATCTACATTTTCATAAACAGTTTCAACTCCTGCGTTATAAGCCGGTGCATCCACAAAACGAGTAAGTTTTTTCTGAAATATAAGTTTAACATGTCCAGTTGGACCATTTCTCTGTTTACCGATGATAATTTCAGCTTCCTCTTCCTCTTTTTCCACATAGGTAGGAGTAAACTCTTTTCCCTCTGCCTTTGCAGCTTTTTCTCTCTCTTTTTCCTCTTTGTAAAGGTATATATCATCACGATATACAAAAAGAATGATGTCGGCATCTTGCTCGATAGAACCAGATTCTCGAATATCACTAAGCATTGGGCGTTTGTCATTACGAGACTCAAGACCACGGTTAAGCTGTGAAAGTGCTACTATGGGCATCTCTAGCTCACGAGCAAGCATTTTAAGTCCACGAGACATCTCTGAAACTTGAAGGTGTCTGTCTTGGTTCCCAACACCACTCATGATTTGAAGATAATCAATCACAGCTATCTCAATCTCAGGATGTTGATTTTTAAGTTTTCTAAGTTTTGAGCGAAGTTGATTGATATTTATGCTACCTTGGTCATCTACAAAAAGTTTAGCACTATTCATCTTATCAATCGCACCATTTAGTGAACTCCACTGATCATCATTCATATCACCCACACGAAGTTTTTGCAGAGGTATAGATGTTTGAATAGAGAGCAGTCTAAGCATCAACTGTTCAGCAGGCATCTCAAGTGAGAAAAATGCAACACCTTTGCCTTGTGTTATAAGGGAATTTACAGTGTTTAGTACAAAAGAAGTGTTATGGGTAACCGTCATATCTTCAAGTAAAAAGAGATGATTTCCGTCGATAGTAAAACCATAGTAATCATCAACTTTATCATACTCTACTTTTATGCCAGTGTGTTTCACTTCTCTCGCAGCTTTTAGTTTTCTAGCCTGTTTTCTTTTGATTTTTGTAGGGATTTTATCTAAATCACCAACAATCCTAAGTCTATAAACATCACACTCGTAGTTGATTTTTTTGATTCTTGCTTTTTTTGTTTTTATAGATACTCTAAAGCCTAAAGAATCTGCTAAAAATTTTATCTGTTTTGATAGGTTTTCATCTTTTTGAACTATCTCAAATACATTAAATTTTTTGTCATAATATCCATCGCTATCAAGTAATCCAGCTAAAAGTTTTAAACGATTTTTTTCAGAGTTTTGGATGTTGGCATGTGGGATATGTTTGTTGTTTAAAACTCCAAGCTCTCTAAGTTTTTTTTGTAAGGATTTATCTTTAAATTTTGAACTAGTCCCATCCCCAAGCCAAAGACCTAAAAAGTAAGGGTCAATAGTTAAGTTTTGCTTTTTAAAATCAACTCCTACTTTATAGCCTTTATAGTTTGAGTGAAATTTTTTAGATTTTTGGTTGTAGTCTTTAACTTCAATGTTTAAAACATCACCATGTTTATGTTTACCCTCGTTTCGACTTCGCTTGAGTGAAAGAATATGAGACTCATTTACACGATAATCAATCCCTTTATTTTGCCTAACCCAAAACATTTTTTCTCTTCCACGAGCAAGTGAAAGAACATTACGGGGAGTTGAATCATCACCCATTAGTTGATCGCCAACTTCTATATCTTCTACATTTTTAAGTGTTCCATCAAACATGACTATTTTGGTGCCTTTTCCAAGACATTTCCCCATCGCAGGTCGTGCAGCTATAATAACCAAGTCACCCTTACCAAAACCGGTAGTCATCTTGTTTAGCTCAGCAAAGCCAGTATCTACTCCAACAAGAACATTATTTCCACGAGCTTTCATCTCTTTGATGTACTCCATCGTGTCAAAAGTCATCTTTGGTGAGTCTTTAAAGTCGCTTGTTTGGTTGTCTTGTGTTATATCGTATAGTTTTTTCTCTACTATATCTATAACTTCTGCACTAGGCAGTTCCTCTTCGACTGTTACTCTTTTTATCTCTGTTGTTAGAGTTAAGAGGTGACGCTTTAGAGATTTGTCTTTTATCTCTTCTACATAAGCTTTAGTGTTTGAGATAGGGTTAGCAGATAAAATCTCAAGCATAACCTGTTCATCAAATTTTTTCATCTTGATAAGTTCTTTTTTTATGAACTCTTCATCTATGGGCTGATCTTTTTGTAAAAGAAGAGTCATAACATGAAAAATATCTTGATGAGCAGGAAGATAAAAATCATCTTGTTTTAAAGCTACACTAAGTTCATCAAACTGTTGAGGTTCAAAAACTATCGAGCTTAAAATTGAGCGTTCAAAAGCTAGGTTATATAGGTTGTCTTGCATTTATCTGTCTTCTTCTAAATTATTAAGTAATAATAAAATGTTTTTATTATTACTATGTTCAAGTTTAGCTAATTGTATAGCTTTACTAAGGTTGATATTTGAAGTTTTTAAGTCAGTGATATATAAAACTAATTTATTTCTTATAACTTCAAAAACTATATCTTCATCAATCCCAAAATAACCATGGATTATCTGATTTCTAAAATCTACTATTCTTCGATGTTTTATATTTATTACATTTAGTGTTAGTAGATGATTTGTAGCCTCTCCAATAATTTCCAATTCTCTAATTGTAGCATCCCATTCAAGTTCGCTATGTAAAAAGTCTTGTGCATTATTAAACTTTTTTGTATAACGATTTATTTTATCGTAGGCTATAAAAATATCTAAAAAGTATAAAGCAGTTTCTCTGTTAGACATATATAATATCATCTTTTATGGAGTTTTTAATAAAAGGTCGCATACTTTTTTCTAGTCCTAAATCGATAGGTTTTTTTAAATTTAATTCTAAAAAATCTTTTAAATCAAAAAAAGTATCAAAACTTGAGGGCATATCTACCATTATATCTATATCACTTGTATTGGTTGCTGTATTGTTAGCATAACTACCGAAAAGACCTATTTTTTTAAGAGCATAAGTTTCTTGCATCTCTTTTTTGTGAGTTGTTAAAAAGTTTAAAATATATTCTTTAGTCACTTTATGCTCCTGTTTTTATTTTATATGTTTATTATAGCTTATTAATACTCTTTTGCCATCTTTTCAACTTCTATCATAAATCTATCAACAAGTTTATCTTCGCTTAGGTTGGCTACAACTTCGCCTTTTACCATTACAAGACCTTTTCCTTTTCCATAAGCTATGGCTACATCAGCATGTGCAGCTTCTCCTATGGCATTTACTACACAACCCATTACAGAGATATTTAGAGGTGCTTTTATGTGTGCTGTTCTCTCTTCTATCTCGCCAACAGCACTTACTAAGTCAGCTTCAATGCGTCCACATGTTGGGCAGGAGATGATATTTACTCCATCTTTTACTGCACCACTATCTTTTAGTATGGCTCTTGCTACTTTTATCTCATCTTCTAACTCGCCTGTGATAGATACTCTCATCGTATCGCCGATACCATCAAGTAGCAATGCACCAAGCCCGATAGAACTCTTTACGGTTGCATGAAAAAGTGTTCCAGCCTCTGTCACTCCAAGATGAAAAGGGTAGTTGTTTTTTGGGCGAAGAGTACGGTAAGCATCTACGGTTCTTTGTACATCACTGGCTTTTAGAGAGATTTTAATATCTGTAAAATCAACATCTTCAAGGTATTTTATGTTGTACTCAGCACTCTCAACCATAGCCTCTGTTGTTGGACCATATTTGTTTAAAAACTCTTTTTCCAAACTTCCAGAGTTTACTCCTATGCGTATAGGAAGATCTCTCTCTTTACATGCCTTAACAATCTCTTTTACTTTGAGTTTTGAGCCGATATTTCCCGGATTTATTCGGATACAATCAACCACTTTGGCAGCCTCAATAGCTAAACGATGGTTAAAGTGAATATCTGCAACTAAAGGTAGAGAGATTTGCTCTTTTATAGACTTTAAAGCAAGTGCATCTTCCATATCAACAACAGCAACACGAACTATGTCACACCCTGCAAAGTGAAGCCTTCTTATCTGCTCAACAGTAGCTTCGATATCATGAGTTTTTGTAAATGTCATAGACTGAGTGCTTATGGGTGCATCACCACCTACAGCCACATTGCCGACGAATATTTTTTTGGTTGTGTATCTTTTTATCATCGAGTAGAACTACCCCTCAACCAAAGTATTAGTTGTAGGTAGAACCCTCACAAATCCGTACATGCGAATTTCCCGCATACGGCTTTTCAAAATTCTGTTTAGTTTAAATAGTACCATAGGTT
>JAYELK010000095.1:0-12960 GCA_034717415.1 Campylobacterota bacterium
TGATTGAACGCTTCTTTGATAGTTTTTCTCTTGATTTTCTTGCCATATCTTCTCTTTTATGCTTTTTGAAAATACTAGCAATTATTGTTCTAGTTTTGTTCATGGCTTTTTATGGGATTGGGGTGTTAATTTTCAGATGCCAAGCTATAATTATGAACAAATAAGTAAAGGACTACTATAAAAACTTTGTTATTCATACTTTTATCAACTCTTATACTCGCTGATAGTTATCCTACCTTTACACAAACAGAGTTGAAGTTCATAGAAAAAAAGTTTGGAAAAATATCTAAAAATAGAGTCCTTGATTATCAAAAAAACATAAATTTAATAAAAACTTTTCCAAAATCAAAACGCTTATCTAGAACTAACTTCTACCTAAATCAACTTCTACCTCAATATGATGGTGTCATACAAAAACAAGAAGACCATTGGGCAACACCAAAAGAATTTCTAACTATAGGTTATGGGGATTGCGAAGACTATGTGATTATAAAATACTTTTCACTTATAAAGCTTGGATTTGATAAAAACAAATTATTTATTACTACCGTGCGTGAAAAATTCAATGGAGGTCATCATATGGTTCTTAGCTATTTTAAACATAGTGATAAATCACCACTTATTTTAGATAATCTTAGTTTTAAAATACTAAATTTAAAAATCAGAGAAGATCTACATGCAGAACTATTTATAAATGAAACAGGAGTATATAAATTTAACGATAAAAATATACTACTAAAAATTGCAAACCATTCTGCAGAGTATAGAGAGTTGATAAAGAGAATAAAAAGAGAAAATTAAAATTCTTCTAAAATTCTTTTAACAACTTGAGCTGGGTTCTTAGCATTATAAATAGGACGACCAACCACTATAAAATCAACCAAAGCACTCTTAGCAAATGCAATATCTGCAACTCTTTTTTGATCTCCGGCATCTTCGCCAAAAGGACGAATTCCCGGAGTTAGTGTCATAAAACTTTTTGAAGTTATTTTTTTGATAGACTCACTCTCAAAAGCACTACAAACAACACCATCTAAACCACTCTCCATCGCATCTTTTGCAAATTGATCAGCTTTAGTTACTATGGTCTTTTCATAAACTTCTCTAAACTCATCTTCACTAAACGAAGTCAAAGCCGTAACAGCTAAAACTATCGGTCTATTTTCATAGATCTGCAATCTATTCATAACTTCACTCATCGCTCTTTTTCCAGCAGATGCGTGAACATTAAACATATCAACACCAAGTCCCATAATAGACTCAGCAGCATCTGCCATAGTATTTGGAATATCGTAGAGTTTCAAGTCTAAAAATATTTTAAAGTCTGGGTTTATTTTTTTGATAGCTTTTAAAAATTCTTCGCCATCACGAATATAGGTACGAAGTCCAACTTTTAGCCAAACATCATACTTTTTTATCTTTTGGATTAGGTCTAAATTTTCTTCTTTTGTGGGTAAGTCAAGGGCTACACATAGTTGCATATATTTCTCTTTTGGTTTAGTTGTGAAAGTATAGCATTTTAAAAGTTATGGCATGTAGAAATTCCACATGCCAAGCGTAGTTTTATAACATACAAGACTTAACAATACTCTCTATTGTTGCAACAACACTAGGATCTTCAAGTGTTGAAATATCTTGAGTTATCTCTTCATCTTTAGCGATTGAACGAAGAATTCTTCTCATTATCTTACCTGAACGGGTTTTAGGCAATCCTGGTACAAAAACCATATCATCACATAGAGCAATATTTCCTATCTCTTTTTTGATAATTGAATTTATCTCTTTTATGATTTCAACTTCCTCGCCTAAACTATCTTCACCTTTTAAAACTATATAAGCAAAAATACCCTCACCTTTTAAGGCATGTGCTTTACCAACTACTGCAACTTCTGCTACATTATTATGTTTTTTTATAGCTGCTTCAACCTCAGCAGTTCCCATTCTGTGACCAGAAACATTGATAACATCATCAGTACGACCAGTAATAGTTATGTAACCATCCTCATCATAAACAGCACCATCACCTGTAAAATAAACAGCTTTGCCCTCTTTTTTCACATCACCAAAGTAAGATTTTACAAATCTCTCTTCATCACCCCAAACACCACGAATCATTGCTGGCCAAGGGCGAGTTATACACATATAACCTTTTTCACCGACTTCTACTTTTTTACCCGTTTGGGGGTCTAAAATCTCTGCTATTATTCCTGGAAGTGGGAATGTTGCACAAGCAGGTTTGATTGGTGTAGCTCCCGGAAGTGGAGATATTACATGTCCCCCTGTCTCAGTTTGCCAGTAAGTATCAACGATAGCACATTTTGAACTACCAACCTCTTCGTAGTACCATTTCCATGCAGGAGGATCGATTGGCTCACCAACTGTTCCAAGAACTTTTAGAGATGATAGGTCATACTTCTTAGGCTCATCTTCACCCATTTTATGTAAAACACGAATAGCTGTAGGAGCTGTATAAAACTGGTTTATTTTATGCTCTTCAACCATTTTCCAAGGACGACCTGCATCAGGGTAAGTTATAACACCCTCAAACATTACTGTTGTTGCACCCATAGCTAAAGGACCATAAACTATATATGTATGACCTGTAATCCAACCAACATCAGCAGTACACCAGTAAGTATCATTCTCTTTTACATCAAATACCCACTCCATAGTCATCTGAGCCCAAAGGATATACCCGGCAGAGTTATGTTGAACACCTTTTGGTTTACCAGTAGAACCTGAAGTATAAAGCAAGAAAAGAGGATCTTCTGCATCCATAACTTCAGCTTCACATTTAGTAGATTTAGTTTTGATTAGTTCATTATAAGAGTAATCCCTACCTGCTACCCAAGTTACATCTTCATTATTTCTTTCAACAACTAAAACTTTTTCTACTGGTGATTTATCATCAATGGCAGCATCAACAACCGGTTTTAGCATGTAAGGTTTCTCTTTTCTGTAAGCACCATCTGCTGTAATAACTACTTTTGCCTCTGCATCCTCGATTCTATCTTTCAGTGCTTCACTTGAAAATCCACCAAATACAATAGAGTGAATAGCACCTATTCTTGCACATGCCAACATCGCGTAAGCAGCTTCAGGAATCATTGGCATGTAGATTACAACTCTATCACCTTTTTTAACTCCAAAATCCTCTTTTAAGAGGTTAGCAAATTTATTTACATTATAAAATAGGTCTAGATATGTAATAACTTGCTTATCTCCTCTATCTCCTTCAAAAATAATAGCTGCTTTATTTTTACGAGAATCTAAATGACGGTCAATACACTGAGCAGAAACATTTAGCTTACCACCTTCAAACCATTTCACAAACGGAAAATTAGATTCATCTAAAGTATTTGTAAACGGCTCAATCCAGTCAAGCTTTTCTTTAGCATAATCACCCCAAAAACCTTCATAATCTTCAGTTGCACGATCTTGCAACTCATGGTATTCACACATATTTTTAATTCTAGCATTTTTTGCAAACTCTCTGTTTGGCTTAAAAACTGGCTTTTTAACTTCTAACATCTATTTTCCTTTATTTTTGTTTTTTTTATAAAGCGGCTATCCGCGTAGTCAAAGGGACTTTGTTCCTTTGGCGTTCAACTTAAGAAATATCATAGCTGTCATAATCGCATCATTAACAGCATTGTGGGCTCCCATATCTGGTACATTACATTTTTTTAAAATTGTATCGAATCGTAAATCAATATTTCCTTGAGGAATCAGGGATATTGTTTTATCAAAGTATATTTCAGAAACTTCAATTGTTTTATTTGGTAGTGTCACTCCTATCATTGGTTTTATATATTTGTTTATCATACTCACATCAAACTCCAAATAGTAGCCTATAAGTGGGCGAGAACCTATAAAATTTAAAAACTCTCTTATAGCAACATCTGTTGTTTTTGCATCTTCTAAATCACAAGGTCGGATATGGTGTATCTCTATACTTTTAGAACTAATTTCACAAGAATTTTTTATAAAGAGTTCAAAAGTTTCAGATGTAAGAATTTTATTATCTTTTATCTTTACTGCTCCAATAGATAAAATTTCATCTATTTTTGGATTAAGACCTGTCGTTTCAGTATCAAAAACAACATATTCACCACTTCTATCTTCTTCAAACAAAAATTCAAACTCTCTATCTTTAAGTCTTGCACGATTAGCTTTCGTTTTCAGATTTGATATAAAAGAAAAAAACATTATGAAACCATATTTAGATGAAAATGAAAACTCATAAACTTTTTAAACTTATTTATGATTTTAAAACTATCTTTTAGCAGATCTCTCTGAATTTTTTCTAATTTTTTTGGATTTATATAGTTACTCTCTTGCAACTCTTTTGACTCTAACATAGCCTTAAGCCTGATAGCTGATAGTGAATCAAAACTCTCTATCAACTCTGTTGCAAAGTTTTTATCTATAACGCCTCTGTTGTTTAACTCTTTTATTCTCTCTATTGTATTTGTTTGAGTGATTTCATACTCTAAAGAGAGAGTTCTAACACCATGAACAAGTGCAAAAATCCCACCTTTTTTCAAATCAAGTTTATTGTTATGCTCTTTTTCAAGAACAAATCCTGAGAATATTGAAATAGGTGTTTCAAAACTTAAAACTGCTTTAGCAATATGCGCTAAAACATCATCCCTGCTGTGAAAAGTACGATGTAGATAACTCACTAATCCATCAAGTAGATCACTATCCCCTGCAACACACTTAGCATCTAAAAATATACTCAACTGTTGCAGAGTATTTTCATCCATAGTTTGAGTCCAAGAGTTTATCAACTTTTTATAAGAGCTAACATCTCTTCTCCAAAACTCATTACTAACCATAACATTACCATCACACTTTGGAAATCCAATCTCAAGTAGATATTTGTTTAGTTTTAACATTGGTTGGACGAAAAGTTTTTCATCAACACCATTTTGAATAATCAAAGCATTATCTTGATCAGTTTTAACACTCTGCTCATCTCTTCCTTCACTTCCCATAACAATCAAAGCACACTTATCTCTTAGCTTCTCATCAACACACATCTCAAAAACTTTTTTATAGATTTTTTGATTTAGTGCTGAGACAAGTTTTGTAATATATCTTACTTTGACACCCTTTGCTCTAAGTGTAGTTATAAGATTTTTTAAGTCTCGTTGAAGATTTTTAAGATCATCAATATTGTTAGCTTTATCTATCTGAACAGCAATCAGGTGAGAGTGGTTGGCAAAAAAACTAAGCAGATCTAACTGTTCTAAGACACCAACTATTTTTCCATCATCTTTAACAACTACTCTCTTGATTTCACTATGAGTCATAATAAGCAAAGCGTTAAACAAAAAGTCATTTATATCTATGCTAATAACACCAAATGTAGCAACTTTTTTAATAGAATCGTGAATATCTACATCACCTAAAAGCACTTTTTCTCTTAAGTCTGTATCTGTAACAACTAGATAATCATCACCATCACTGACAATAATCATCTTAGATTTCAAATCTCTCTGCTTTAGCAATGAATCATATATAGTTTCATCTGCATCTACAACACAAGCAGAATGCAAAAACATATCTGAAACTTTAGAGATTAAAAAAGGTGTTAAATCACTTCCTGCATCATAATTTTTCAGTTGCTGATGTCGTGAGATAAAATCTTGTAAAAAATAACTCTGTAGCTTTTTGTTTTGCATCAAATCAAGAAAATCATCTTTTTTAATCTCATAGCAAATCAAATCTTCATCAACTACAAACTTGCCCTCACACTTTTCATATATCAAAGCATCAGCATCAAAACTATCACCCTCACTATAGACATTATGTATCTCATTATCTACTACTTCTGACACCGAACCCTTGATAATAATATAAAAAGCGATTGAAGGTAGATTTTTTGATATAAGAAGAGTCTCTTTTGGATAGTAAGCTATATCTATTTTTTTCATCAAGTTATCAAGTTCATTTGAACCGAGTAACTCAAAAGGATGAATAGACTCAATTAACTTTCTTTGATCTAAAATACTCAAACTACTCTCCTAATGTATATATGGCATGTGAAATTTCCACATGCCATATAGATTAATGCTCGCTCGCACCCTCTGCACCGATACCTGTTTGACCTCTAACATATTGAGCTTCAAACGCTTCTCTTTCCAGTTCTGCATCATGAGAACTATCAGTAACTGAGAAGAACCAAATAGCTACAAATGAAACTGTTACAGAGAAAAGTGCCGGATATTTATAAGGAAAAATAGCTTCTGCATTTCCTAAAATATCTACCCAAACAATTGGACCAAGTATTACAAGTAAAACAGCAGTTGCAAGTCCTAAAGAACCACCAATAACTGCTCCACGAGTTGTAAGTTTTTTCCAATACATTGAAAGGAAAAGAACTGGAAAGTTAGCAGATGCAGCAATAGCAAAAGCAAGACCGACAACAAATGCGATATTTTGTTTCTCGAACATGATACCCATAATAATAGCAACAATACCTAAACCGATAGTAGCTATTTTAGATACTCTCATCTCTGCCATAGAATCAGCATTTCCTTTTTTAAATACCGAAGCATAAAGGTCATGAGAGATTGCAGATGCACCAGCTAGTGTTAAACCAGATACAACAGCTAAAATCGTAGCAAATGCAACAGCTGAGATAAATCCTAAGAAAAAGTCACCACCAACAGCATGTGATAAGTGAATCGCAGCCATATTATTTCCACCAAGGATCGGAGAACCACCACTTATCGCTTGTTTAGCCATATCTAAATACTCTGGGTTTTGAAAAACAAGTACAATAGCACCAAATCCCATAATAAAAGTTAAAATATAAAAATAACCGATAAAACCAGTTGCGTAGAAAACTGACTTACGAGCCTCTTTTGCATCGCTTACTGTAAAAAATCTCATCAAGATATGAGGAAGTCCGGCTGTACCAAACATCAAAGCAATAGCAAGAGAGATAGCAGATATTGGATCAGAAACCAATCCACCGGGACTCATAATCTCTATACCTTTAAGTTCAGTTGCATGTGAAAACAGAGAAGCAAAACTAAAGTCATAATGAGCCATAACAGCTACGGTCATAAATGTTGTACCTGAAAGAAGAAGAAATGCTTTAATAATTTGTACCCAAGTAGTAGCAAGCATACCACCAAATGTTACATAAAGCATCATTAAAACACCAACAAGGATAACAGCTACTTCATATTCAAGACCAAACAGAAGCTGAATAAGTTTACCTGAACCAACCATCTGTGCAATAAGATAAAGAATTACAGTTGCAATAGAACCAGATGCCGCAAGTGTACGGATAGGAGTTTGACGAAGTCTATAAGCAGCAACATCGGCAAAAGTATATTTACCTAAGTTTCTTAAAGGTTCAGCAATTAAGAAAAGGATAATTGGCCAACCAACTAAAAAACCGATAGAGTAGATAAGACCATCATAACCCTTAAGATATACAAGTCCTGTAATACCTAAAAATGAAGCAGCTGACATATAATCACCAGCTATCGCCATACCATTTTGAAAACCAGTAATTCCACCACCAGCAGTATAAAAATCTTTTGCACTTTTTGTTTTTTTAGCAGCCCAATAAGTAATACCTAAAGTTACTCCAACAAAAATTACAAACATAACAATTGCAGATGTGTTAAGTGCTTGTTTTTCAACTGCACCTTCAATAGCACCACCTGCAAAAACAGCAACTGTTCCCAATATTAAAAATAAAAATATTCTATTCATATTCATCTAGTCTTCCTTTATTGCTTGTTTGATTTTATTGTTAAGATCATCAAACTCACCATTTGCTCTTTTTATATAGATACCGGTTAAGATAAAAGCAAATACGATGATTGCTGTACCGATAGGAATACCTATAGTTGTTACAGAGTCTGCAGACATAGGTGTACCTAATGCAGATGGGTTAAATGCTATAGTCAGTATGAATGTAAAATATACAGCCAACATAGCAACAGATAGTTTTATCGCAAAACTGGTTCTTTTTGAAACCAGTTCTTGATAATCCGGATTTGCCTTGATTTTTTCTACGAGTTCATTATTCATTTTTTTTCCTCAATATTAAAAGTTATAGTTAGCTATAAATCTATACTCATTCCAGCCAACTGTGTCACCTGTTGCATTTACATTGAAGTCATCTGCAAAGTTTCCACGAAGACGAAGATTTAGATTTTTAACATATGACGGTTTATAGATAAAATCAAATCCTGTTTCACTAGCATCATCACTTGTGTAACCATTATTATCTGCCATATCATAGTTAGCATAGTAAAGAACAGTTTTTAAGTCTGGACCAAATGCTTTCCAGTTGTATGACGCTGCAACTTTTGTAGCTTTAGTTCCTGCTAAGAAAACATGACGAGTCACCATACCTTGAGTAAATGCTGGCATTCCTCCCCATGGTGAGATAATCGCATTTGAATAAGCCTCATCCGTATCAGAATTGTTGCCTACTTCTGAATATGCCACATAAGCTGTAAAGTTTTCCACTTTAGCACCAACTTTAGCACCCCAGTACATGCTGTCAATCTTACCATTTCCACCTAAGTTTTTAAGTAGTTTATCTCCAACATCATCCTCTTTAATGATTTGAGCAGAAACAAAAGGTTTAACACTATCACTTATAAGACAGTTCCATTTATAATCAACTTGACCATAGATAGCATTTAAAATATCGTAAGCGTAGTAGTCCCAAAGTTGAACTTTTAAGTTTTTAATTCCTGTATAAGTAGCAGAAAGAACTGATACACCATCTGTTGCAGTTCCAAGAACATAAGTTCCCATATTTACAAAATCACCAACTTGATCTCTACTATCAACAGCAGAATAACCAGCAGTTGCTGATAAAATTGTATTTGCTGCATTTGCTCCACCTGCATATGCACGACCAAAAGTACCCTGTGCAAATTTTGTAGCATGTGCAACTATTAAAGTAGTGTCAGGAATATCTGTATTACTTAAAACATATGCTTCAAATAGATTTGGAATCATTCTAGCATCATCAGCTCCAGCCATAGGTGTACTCAACTTTTGACGACCGGCTTTAAATGCTGTGTTGCCATATTTAAAGTTAAGATATACCTCACCTAGAATGGAGTAACCATCATTATCTTGACCAAGCAGAGTTGGATCAATTTTTGAGTATGTTCCACCACCTGAATGAGTATGTGCTTTATCATCTGGTATTAAAAATCCATTTGTTGTATAAAACGCAGTACCAAAACTAAGCCCTTTATAATCAGCCGTCTCAAACTTCAAATGACCACCAATTGCATTCGCACTTCTTGTATAATCATCTTTTGTGGAACTACTATAATCCATAGTCCTAGAGATACTATACTCTCTAATCTGACCACTTACCTTACCCTCTGAAAACATTGAACTCAACTCTTCAGCTGCACAAAGATTAGTTGAACCTAAAAGTCCTACTACTATTGCACTTATTGCTATATGCTTTTTCATATACAATCTCCCTTAGTATTATTAAGCACCACAATAGTAAAAAAGAAAAATAGCATGAACATAGCAATAGGTTATTTATAAAATAATTAACTCTCTTATTTTGTTAGTGTAGAGATAAGTAACAGTTATCACGGTTTATCTATCATATAACCCATGCCACGAATATTTTGAATTACGCCCTCTTGAAGAGTTTTTTTAAGTCTGTTTATCTCAGCTCGGATGGTCGCATTATCCACTATAGTTTCACTCCAAACATACTCTTGAAACTGTTCAAAATCAACCACTCTGCCTCTATTTCTAGCCAGCAGATCAATGATTTGAGACTGTTTTTTAGTCAAAGTTTGAGGTATAGAATTAAAGAGTAAAGTAGAGTGTTCTTGATCATAACTATAGTTTTTTGAAAGACGAAGATGAACACGAGGAACTTCATGTGACAGGACTATTCTATCTAGTCTAAGTGCCAACTCTTTAAGATGAAACGGTTTTTTCAAGTAATCAAAACAACCAAGATTATAAGCACGAGATATATCTTCAATATCTACCAAAGCACTAATATATATAGCCGGTGTATGAATTTTTAGTTTATGAATATTTTCTAAAAAAGTAAGTCCATCCATATTTGGTACATTTATATCCAAAATCAGCAAATCGTAAGATTTCTCTTTTATAGCCCCAAAAGCTTCAAGACCATCAAAATAACTCTCTACACTATGCCCAAGTGCTTCTAAATACTCGCAAATAGACTCATTTAACATTATCTCATCTTCAAGTAAAAGTATCTTCATTACTCCCCCATAACTTTAAATCTATATGTAAAAATATTTCTTTTTTTATCAGATGCGATAGAGATATTTACACCCTCTTCATCACAAATATTTTTAACAAGTCTTAAGCCTATACCAAAACCATGAATAGCTTTGTCACTTTTACTTCCCTCTCTATAATACTCATCAAATATCTTATCAACATCTTTAATGGGTTGAGAACAACTTCCTACGGAAAAATCCAAGTGTAAAGCCGAGTGCTTTAAAACAACATCAATAACCTCATTTTGATAGGTATATTTTATAGCATTTGTTAGAGTATTATCTACAACTCTCTGCAATTTTGTTTCATTAAAATACATATAAACATCTTCTATTTCAGAAATAAAGTTAAACTCCACCTTTGAAAGAGTTGCAACTTCACTAAAAAAATCCACTCTACTTTTTATAAATTTTTCTATATCAATTGCTGTTTTAGGGTACTCAACCTGCTCTTTTTTTACTAAATAACTCAAATCATCATAAATATTAAATATATTTTTTGCAGCAGCTTCAACTTTTGAGAGATGCTTATCTTTTTTATGCTTCATCTCATAGAGTTCTAAAGAAGTTAAAATCACACTAAGAGGTGTATTCGTCTCATGAACCGTATATCTCAAAAACTCTTCTTGAGCTTCCAAAATCTTTTCCAAATCTTGAGTTTTAGCTTTTACCTTATCTTCTAAATCTCTATTTAACTCTTTGAGTGACGCTTTTTGATCACTTATCGTATAGACCATACTATTCGCATATTTAGACATTATTTTAAACTCTTTAAAAAAGATGGCATGTGGATTTAAAACCTGTTCGTTATGTGCAGTATCTCTAAAAAAATCTAAAAAAACCTGAATATCTCTTTGAAGCAAGGTGCTGAAAATTTTGTAAAACCCAACCATAACACCAAAAAGTATAAATGCCAAAGTAACAATAGCAAGAGTATTTTTAATAAGTAGAGTTTTTAATCTTTTTTCTGTTTTTTCAACTTCTACTACTCTGTTTAGACCAATCTGATTGCTATATTGCTTCAGTAGAGTTCTTTCATAATCACGGTAGTTTTCTTTTACTAAAAGATAGGCAAAAATGATTGTAAATGCAAAGATAATCAGTGTAGTAAATATATTTGCCTGTTTTATCGTAATACCGTGAATTTTAAGTAAAACGAATCTATTAATTTTATTTAACATATTTTTCATTTGAAGAATTATAACACCATTTGTAAACTTTAACTATAATTACGAAATTAAAAAATCAAAGGTATAAAATGTTTGGAAGAACTGAATTAAAAAATTACGATTTAAGTAAAGATGAGCTAAGTAAGCTTCAGTGGGCAAAAATGTCAACTGCAAAGGGTGACATCTGGTTAAAACTTTTCCCAGATGAAACTCCAAATACTGTTGCAAACTTTGCACATTTAGCTCAAAGTGGTTTTTATGACAACCTAAGCTTTCACCGTGTAATCCCAGGTTTTATGGCTCAAGGTGGTTGCCCACAAGGCACTGGAACCGGTGGACCAGACTGGTCGATTCCATGTGAAACAGCACTAAACACTACAAAACATACAAGAGGAACTCTATCAATGGCTCACGCCGGACCAAATACAGGTGGAAGCCAATTTTTCATCTGTTTTGTTGATACCCCTCACTTAGACGGTGTTCACACTGTTTTTGGTGGAATAGATAAAGATGATGCTGATAGTTTCACAGTTCTTGACTCGATTCAAGGTCAAGATGCTATCAACTCTGTTGAGATTTTAGAGAGTAAATAGGTTATATTTCCACATGCCATGGCATGTGGAAATCAATCTTGTTCTCTAATATAACTCTTAGCCCACTCTTCAATCACTGCTTTTTTCTCTTTTGTAAGCTCTGCATCACTGTGCATACTCACATAGATAGAGATTGGCATACGAAAGCCTACACTCTCATATATCTTCTGATAAAGTTTCTGTTTTTTATCTTCATCATAATTTTCCCACTCTTGAAAATTAAGCCATTTTCTACCACCGTTAATATTTCCTCGAATCTCCCATGAAAAAGGTGCTATATGCCCATACCAAGGCATTTTAGTCTTATAAGAGTGACAATCATAACAAGAACTCTCAAGCACCGTCATAATCTCTTCAGGTGCTTGAATCTCTAAGTTTAAATCAATCTCTTTAGATTCAACTACATCAACTTGAATAAGTTGTATCAAAAAGAAAGAGGCAACAAACCATATAATTACTTTTTTAAGCATAAATAATTTTCCTATTTTTCAGATGCAAAATTCTACATAAATTTTGCTATACTTTTATAAAAAAGGTCAAATTATTTTAATCCACATCTGCTGTAGCGTTGATTTCTCGTTACACCTCTCCCGAGGTGTAATGTATGTTAATCCTAATGTATCTTAATCCTATTTATTATCACCAAAACCTATCAACCTCAATCAAACCACTAACACCTTCATAATCCCTAGCGCTACTATATCGCCAATGAACTCCATCATCAACATAACCCCTTTTTACGGGATTTTCATGTATATATTTTATTTTGCTAATCATCATCTCATCTGTTTGTAGTAACTTTGGCTGATAACCCTCCTCCCAAACTTGATAATTCTTCTGCCCCAGGGCACCCTCTCTAGCTTCGCTATTCACCTTGTCTTTATGGTGAGCTTTTTTATAAAATGCCAACTGTTC
>JAYELK010000096.1:0-12945 GCA_034717415.1 Campylobacterota bacterium
CCTAATGAGGTTTATGATAAATTTATAAATAATTTAGAGTTTAAAAATGAAAAGTTACTAGAAGTAGCATGATGAGCGAAATAAGAGTGTTTGATTAAGTGGTCTTGACAAAGGGGGACATTATAATACTTCGAATCCGACTTATCTAGAGTCCATCGGTGAAGCAGCCCGTCCTCTAAGAGGGGGTAAAACTTAAGCTACTGCTAAAGCTGGGCGATAATTTGTATTGTTTGCGTTTAAGCAATTATGAGCCGTGTAACGGAGATGCTCAGTCCGACATGCAGTTGAGAGCCACTTGATCCCGTCGAAACCAGGTCAGCCCCATTGTACTTGCTATTATAGCAAATAAAACACAATAAATTATTCTGTTGGTTATTTTTTCTTTAGAAGTGGTGGCCAATCTCGGAATCGAACCAAGGACACACTGATTTTCAGTCAGTTGCTCTACCGACTGAGCTAATTGGCCACGGTAAATTTTGTAAGTGCTTTAAAAGAGTGGTGGCCAATCTCGGAATCGAACCAAGGACACACTGATTTTCAGTCAGTTGCTCTACCGACTGAGCTAATTGGCCATCTTTTAAAGAGCGAAATTATACTGTTTGAGGACTGAAAGTTAGCTTATGTTAAGAACGGCTTCCCTGAATTCATCTCCCCGTTGTGCATAAGATGCAAATTCATCAAGGCTAGATGCAGCAGGAGAGAGTAGGGCAACTTCATTTGATAGTAAATTTTCATCTATTTTTGTAATGGCATCATTAAGATTTAGGCATAATTTAGAAGCTAGGCTATACTCTTTTGCCAAGTTACAAAGTTTTTCTTTGTTTGAACCGATATTGTAGATTTTTACATCTATGGTTTGGAGATAATCAAAAAGTTTATTAAGTTCTACTCCCTTATCATCTCCTCCAAGTATAAGATGTACAGGAGAGTTTTTGTAGCGATTAAGAGCTGCCATTGTTGCGTCAATATTTGTAGCTTTTGTGTCATTTACCCAGAGACGATTTTTAGAGTCTCTTAACTCTTCTTGTCGATGTGGATCTAAAGTAAAGGAGTTTATCTTCTCGTAATTAACTCTGTCAAAAAGTATCTTATCAACAGCCATTGCCAAAAGTGCATCAGCTAAGAAAGCACCCTTGAATTTAACTCTATCTCTGTCTATGTTGAAGTGTTCTGCAATCTCTTCTTCATCTTTATAGGTAATGAGATGAGCCTTGGTCTTTACATCTTTGTAAGCTTCAGGGATAATTGCAACTTCACCCTCTTTCATGCCATAAATTGGTTTGAGTTTGGCTTTTACATATTCATCCATACTGCCATGCCAACTTAGATGGTCGGGGCTTAGAGGAAGTAAAACATATATATTTGGTTTCGCTATATTTGTGTAGTGCATTGTAAATGAACTGGTTTCAAGTATCCAGATGCTAGCACTTGGATCTAACTCACCTAGTGGTGTGCCAATATTTCCACCCTCTTGACTTCCTCTGTCTTGAAGTAGATGCTGCATCATCTGTGTTGTTGTTGTTTTACCGTTTGTACCACTAATCCAGATAGTAAGAGGCATATCTTTAGCGAAATAATCATACTCACTTATAAGATTTTTAGCCTTTTGAATTAGTGGATTTGATGGATCAATTCCCGGAGAAGGAATCTCCAAGTCAGAATATTTTGGGTTAAATTCACTAGATGGTTTGACTTTAAATCCATTCTCATCACGAAAAGGTTTTGAACACTTGTCATCATAAAATATGGCACTTGGAATCTTTTTAGCAATCGCTTTTGTTGTTTTTCCATAACCAAAAAGAGAGACTCTTTTCATTAACGAATCTTTAGACTAATTAGTGCAACTATATTAGATAAAATTGCGATAATCCAAAATCTCACTATGATTTTGTTTTCTGCCCAGTTTTTCATCTCAAAGTGATGATGAATCGGAGCCATTAAAAAGACTCTCTTTTTACGAAATTTATAACTTCCCACTTGCAGGATTACAGAGACAGTCTCTATAACAAAGATAGAGCCTATGAGAAGCAGTAAAATCTCACTTTTAGAGATGATGGCAAGGTAGCCTAAAAATGCACCGATGGTAAGAGAACCACTATCCCCCATAAAGATTTCTGCAGGATGGCAGTTATGCCATAAAAAGCCGGTTAATGCACCCATTAAAGCACTTGCTACAATTGCCACTTCCCCAACATCAAAGCTTGGCATAAGAAGGTAGGAACTTATTTGTGCGTGACCTGTTATATATATAATGATACTAAAAGATGCAAGTGCAGTTATAGAGGGAACAGTTGCCAAACCATCAAGACCATCTGTAAGATTTACAGCATTTGAAGTTGAAATGATGACCAAACACCAAAAAACAATTGCATAAATGCCCATATCAATAACAGGTGTTTTGATAAATGGAAGATATAAGTCTGTGTTGAAATCTGCAAATATAGATAAAAAACATGAGATGATAAAAGCAGAAAATATTTGTAATATTAATTTTGTTTTTGCTTTTAATCCTGCTAAATTTTCATTTTTTTTGATTTTTGCATAATCATCTTTAAAGCCGATAATCGAGAAGAGTATAAGAGTAAGTATCCCACCGACTGCATATGGATTTGTAAATTTTATAGTTAAAAGTGATGCAAATATAGTGGCAGAGATAAAGATTATACCACCCATTGTAGGGGTAGAAGCTTTTTCTTGATGTCTCTGTGGTGCCAATGTATTTATGGGTTGAAGACTAGATGTTTTTTGCGCCCATCTTATGAAAAGAGGCATAAAAAAAAGTGTAAAGAGCAGGGCTATAAAAAATGAAATTCCCGCCCGAATAGTAATGTAACCAAATAGATTGATATTAAATGTTTCATATATCCAGTATAGCAATATTGTTCCTAGTAATCAAATTGAAAGTGACATTATAGTATAATCACCTAAATCTTTAGTTTAAAGGAAATTGTATTGAGTAAAAAAGCAATTTTAGTCATAACAGATGGTATCGGTTATAGTTCTAAAACAGAGCATAACGCATTTTATAATGCTCACAAACCGACCTACGACAGACTTTTTAAGGCTACTCCTCACTCTTTGATAAACAGTTCTGGACTTAGTGTAGGACTTCCAGATGGGCAGATGGGAAACTCTGAAGTTGGTCATATGAGTATAGGTAGTGGTAGAGTTTTATATCAGGATTTGGTAAAAATTTCGTTAGCACTCTCTGAAAATAGCTTGGAAAATAACGAAGAGTTGCAAAATTTACTTAATTCTTCTGAGAGAATTCATCTTATAGGACTTTTAAGTGACGGTGGAGTTCACTCCCATATAGATCATTTTATGGGTATCGCTGATATTGCAGCCAAAAATGGTAAAAAAGTTTTTTTACATCTTATAACTGATGGTCGAGATGTCTCTCCAACTTCTGCACAGAAGTACCTTAAACAGGTTCAAAAGCATCTGAATGAAAATGTTAGCATAGCTACAATCTCCGGTCGATTTTACACTATGGACAGGGATAGTCGTTGGTCTCGTGTTCAAAGAGGTTATGATGCTATAGTAAGTGCAACTCCAAAAACTGATTTTGAACCAGCTGGATATATTGGTTCCTCTTATGCTTTAGGTGAAACAGATGAATTTGTAGAACCTACGGCTTTTGAAGGGTACAATGGTATGCAAGATGGGGATGCTGTTTTAACTATAAATTTTAGAAGTGATAGAATGAGAGAGATAGTTACAGCTATGGGCAGTGAAACTTTTGATGAGTTTGCTACAAAACCCATCAAAATTAATATCGCCACAATGACAGAGTATGATAAAAGTTTTTCATATCCAGTACTCTTTAAAAAAACTCCACCAAAAAACTCTTTAGCTGAGGTTATTTCGGCAAATGGATTAAGACAACTTCATACTGCAGAAACAGAAAAGTATGCACATGTTACTTTTTTCTTAAATGGTGGTATAGATGAACCTTATGCTAATGAGACAAGGGTTTTAATCCCTTCACCTGATGTTAAGACTTATGATGAAAAGCCTGAGATGAGTGCAAATGAAGTTGGGGATGTTGTGCTTACAGCCATAGATGAAAAGTATGATTTTATAGTTGTAAATTTTGCCAATGGCGATATGGTAGGTCACACAGGTGATTTTGAGGCAGCTAAAAAAGCTGTAACTGCAGTTGATACACAACTTGGTAAAATTATGCAGAGTGCCAAAGAGAATGATTATGCTCTTGTTATTACATCTGACCATGGAAACTGTGAAGAGATGAAAGATGAACAGGGAGAAATTTTAACAAATCATACTGTTGGTGAAGTTTGGTGTTTTGTAGAAGCTGATGGTATAACTAAAGTTGAAAATGGTGGGCTTAACAATATTGCACCAACACTTTTGAAGCTTATGGATTTAGAGATTCCAGCAGAGATGGATCATAGTTTAATTTAAATAAAAAGGGAAATTTTAAGATGAAGTTTAGTGGAAAAAATGTTTTAGTTACAGGTTCAAGTCGTGGTATCGGTGCAGAGATTGCAAAAACTTTAGCTGGTTTTGGACTTAAAGTTTGGGTTAATTATAGAAGCGGTGCTACGGAAGCTGATGCTATAAAAGAGTCTATTGAAGCTGATGGTGGCAGTGCTGCAGTTATTGGTTTTGATGTAAGTGATGAAGCGGCATTTATTGATGCTATAAAAACTATAGTAGATAGTGACGGGGAACTTTCTTATCTTGTAAATAATGCAGGAATTACAAAAGATAAACTTGCTCTTCGTATGAAGGTAGATGATTTTATGAGTGTTATCAATGCTAATCTTACTTCATGTTTTATCGGTTGTCGTGAATCTATGAAAGTTATGAGAAAGAAAAAGTTTGGTGCAGTTGTAAATATTGCTTCTATTGTAGGAGAGACTGGAAATGCAGGACAGACAAACTATGTAGCTTCTAAAGGTGGGGTGATTGCAATGACAAAAAGCTTTGCCGTTGAAGCAGCAACAAGTGGTATTCGTTTTAACACGGTAACTCCGGGTTTTATCTCAACAGAGATGACAGATGCCCTTAGTGACGAAATAAAAGATAACTTCACATCAAAAATACCAATGAAAAGATTTGGTAAGGCAAGAGAGGTCGCTGAAGCTACAGCTTTTTTACTTTCTGATTATTCTAGTTACATAACAGGTGAAACACTTAAAGTAAATGGTGGGATGAATATGGCATAAAAGGCTTTTTTTTAAGCTAATTTTGTTATAATTATCCGATTAAATTAAAACACAGGAGCTATAATGGCACTTTTAGACGATATTAAAGAAGTAGTAGTTGAGCAATTAAGCGTAAATGCAGATGAAGTAAAAGAAGATGCGAAGTTTGTTGAAGATTTAGGTGCAGATAGCCTTGATGTAGTTGAATTGGTAATGGCTCTTGAAGAGAAATTTGATATTGAAATTCCTGATGATGAAGCAGAAAAAATTCAAACAGTAAAAGATGTAGTTGCTTATATAGAAAGCAAATAATCAAATTTTTATTTCTACCGAGGAGTATAATTCTCGGTAGAAAATATTTTTCATAGTTAATTTTATATTTAATTATTAAAAGTATTTTTTATGGAGCATATTAAATGAGAAGAGTAGTAGTTACTGGTATAGGTATGATTAACTCAGTTGGACATGATAAAGAGACAGCTTTTAAAGCTATATGTGATGGTAAGTGTGGAATTGACACTATTACAATTTTTGACCCCGAAAAATATAGTGTAAAAATTGCAGGAGAAGTAAAAGATTTTGATCCTGCTACTGTAATGGCGCCAAAAGAGGTTAAAAAAGCTGATAGATTTATTCACCTTGGTCTTAAATCTGCTCAAGAGGCAATGGCTGATGCTAATTTGCCGGAAGATACTGATATGGATAGATTTGGTATTAGTGCCGGTTCTGGTATTGGAGGTCTTCCTGCTATAGAAAAAAACTCTGTCATAATTGAAACAAGAGGTCCTCGTAGAATCTCTCCATTTTTTATTCCATCTGCACTTGTAAATATGCTTGCTGGTTTTGTCTCTATAGAACACGGAACTAAGGGACCAAACTTATCTAGTGTAACAGCTTGTGCTGCCGGTACTCACGCAATTAGCGAAGCAGTGAAAACTATTATGTGTGATGGTGCAGATAAGATGTTAGTAGTTGCTGCTGAATCGGCTATTACCGGTGCAGGTGTTGGTGGATTTGCTGCCATGAAAGCACTTTCAACTAGAAATGATGATCCTAAAACATCTTCTCGTCCATTTGATAAAGATAGAGATGGTTTTGTAATGGGAGAAGGTGCTGCTTCTTTAGTTTTAGAAGAGTATGATAGTGCGATAGAGCGTGGTGCAAGAATCTATGGTGAAATTATAGGTTTTGGTGAGAGTGGCGATGCAAATCATATTACAACACCAAGTCTTGATGGTCCGGCTCGTGCTATGAAGGCAGCTTTTAAAATGGCAGGTGAGCCTAAAATTGATTATGTAAATGCACACGGTACATCTACTGCTATTAATGATAAAAATGAGACTGCAGCCATAAAAGATTTGATGGGTGGCAAAGAGAATTGCCCTCCAGTTAGTTCTATTAAAGGTCAAATCGGTCACTGTCTTGGAGCTGCCGGTGGTATAGAAGCTGTTACATGCCTTATGGCTATGAGAGATGGTATTATTCCTCCGACAATCAACTATACAACTCCAGATGAGAATTGTGATTTAGACTATGTTACTAGTGGAGCAAGAAAAGCTGAGTTGAATGTAGTTGTAAGTAATTCATTTGGTTTTGGTGGAACTAATGGCGTTCTTATTTTCAAAAAAATCTAGTTTAAGGATCTGACTTGGCTACATATTTAGACTTTGAAACAAAAATAAAAACTATTCAAGAAGATATAATTTCAGCACAGGTTCGCCATGATGAGGGTGAATTAAGCACTCTTAAAAAGAGCCTTGATAAAGAAGTTTCTAAAATCTATAAAAACTTATCAGATTTTCAAAAACTTCAATTGGCTCGTCATTTAGATAGACCTTATGCACTTGACTATATTAATCTTATCATGCGTGATAAGTATGAAATTCATGGAGATAGACACTTTCGTGATGATGCCGCTATTCTTTGTTATATGGGTTATATCGGTGATGAAAAAGTTATGGTTATCGGTGAGCAAAAGGGTCGTGGTACAAAAAATAAGATAAGAAGAAATTTTGGTATGCCTCATCCTGAGGGTTATAGAAAAGCTCTTCGTGCTGCAAAAATGGCAGAGAAGTTTAATATTCCTGTTCTTATGTTAGTTGACACACCGGGTGCATATCCAGGTCTTGGTGCTGAGGAGAGAAATCAGAGTGAAGCAATTGCCAGAAATCTACTGGAATTAGCCCAGCTTGATACTCCTACTATCTCTATAGTTATTGGAGAAGGTGGAAGTGGTGGTGCTTTAGCTATTGGTGTGGCTGATAGATTTGCCATGATGAGATACTCTGTATTTAGCGTAATCTCACCAGAGGGATGTTCTGCTATTTTATGGAATGACCCTAAAAAAGCAGAAGCTGCAACTAATGCTATGAAAATCACAAGTGGTGATTTAAAAGAGTTAGAACTTATTGATGATGTAATTAATGAACCGTTAATTGGTGCGCATAGAGATAGAGAAGGTGCAGCAACAGCGATAGCAGATTATTTTTTAGATGAATTAACTAAACTTCGTGCAATGTCTAATGAAGATAGAATGAGTGCCAGATATAACAAACTTGTAAGTCCTGGAGCCTTTTCGGAGTAAGTAGGTGAGGCTAACTCTTCACTTCCGACTCTTCTAAAAGAGGGTCAAATTTCGGTCGTTTTAACCTTTTTCCCTCTTTTGAAAATTTTATCAAATCTTCTACATTATTTATATTTTCTTCTATATTTTCCAATGACATTTTAAAGAGTGCATAAGTCGTTACAACATCACTCATTGCACGGTGGTGTGTGGCACTTGGATTTAGGTTGAAATATTTGTCTAAGTATGAGAGTGCATATCTGTATGAAACAAGAATCCTCTCTGCAAGAGCGAGTGAACAGAGGGTTCGATTTAAAAGTGGTTCCAAGCCTATTTTCATTAAAGATTGAGAGATAAATGTATAGTCAAACTTTACATCATGTGCTACAAAAACTGCATCTGCTAGAAAAAGCTTAAAACTATAGAGTACATCTTTTAGTTTTGGTGCATCTTTTGTATCTTCTACACTTATGCCGGTTATTGCTGTGATATGTTCATTTATCTCTTGGCAATTTACAAGAGATTCAAATCTATCTATGATTTTACCGTTTTTTATTTTTAGACCAGCTATCTCTATTATCTGGTGCTTTTCTATTTTTGAGCCATTTGTTTCAATATCTACTATACAAAATTCAGCTTCATTTATGGGGATAAATTTTGTGTTAAAGTAAAAGAAGCCTTTTGATTTTACTATATCTAAACCTTGTGATCTCCAAAGTTCGAGTGAAAAATCTAAACTATCATCTATTTGGCTTTTCATTACTTCTAATGGTAAGCCTCTTGTAGAGAGTCTTGAAATACTTTTTGCATCAAGGGGAAAAAATTTAGCAAGCATTAAGTATAAATTCTTTTACTTTTTCGCTGTCTTTAATCCCATGGGAAATCTCAACACCACTGCTAACATCAACTCCATAAAAGCCATACTTTTTCAGTGAAGAAACATTCTCTGCATCTAGTCCACCGGCTAGAATAATTTTAGAGCAATCAATACCATCAAACCACTCTATATTTAGTCGTTTTCCTGCTCCACCATAAGTTTCGCAGTAGGCATCTATAAGTCGATACTCACTGTTAAATTTCAAAATATCTTTAGCTTCTTTTGCACGAATAACTTTAATAAAAGGAACTTCTAACTCATCATAAAGTTTTTGTGGTGCCCCAAAGTGTAGTTGAGCCAAAGTAGCACCACTCTCTTGGCATGTAGAGTTAATGGTTTGTGCATCTTCATTTACAAAAAGTGCAACTTTTTCAACAAAAGGAGGAAGTTTTTTTATTATCTCTTTGGCATGTGGAATTGTTATATATCTTGGAGATTTTTTATAAAAAACAAAACCAAGAGCATTTGCACCGGCATCAATTGCAACCATTGCATCTTCATAAGAAGTAATACCACAGATTTTTGTTCTCATTAAACTTTTAAACTCTCTATAGCTTCTTTTTTACTGGTATGATTAAATACATAGCTACCGGCAACAACTATATCGACTCCTGCATCTTTAAGTAGTTTAATATTTTTGTTATTTACTCCACCATCTACTTCTATAAGACAGTTAGGATTTATTTTATCTCTAAGTCTGCTTAACTTTTTAGCCTTTGGTAAGACACTCTCTATAAAGCTTTGTCCACCAAAACCGGGATTTACACTCATAAGCAGAACCATATCTAAATCTTCAAGTAGATATTCAACACTCTGGGGTAGAGTATGTGGATTTAAAACGATAGCCGGTTTTATCCCAAGTGAGCGAATCTTTTGGATTAGTCTGTGTGGATGTTTTTCCTCTTCTATATGAAAAGATATATATTCAGGTTTAAGTGGAGCAAACAGATCCACAAAAAAAGTGTTGTTCTCAACCATCAAGTGAATATCTAAAGGCTTAGTAGCACACTTAGCTATAGCAGAGACTACAACAGGACCTATAGTTAAGTTAGGAACAAAATGTCCATCCATAACATCAACATGAACAAAATCACAACCAGCTTCACAGATGGCTTCAACATCTCTTTGTAAATTGCCAAAATCAGCACTTAAAACACTAGGAGCTATTTTCATCTATTTTCCTTTATAAATGAGCAAAAGCCCATTTATAATCGCTGGGCGCTCAGCTACTAAAGCTTGCTTCTAAAGAAGCAGAATATTTAGTTTTTTATATTGTACTGTTTTACTAGTTATAGTAGGCTTTTATCTTGTTAAGAAAAAGAGAAATTTATCATCATCAAAAGCTAAATCTACTTGAACACCTTTTCTTCCGGTTGTCATATCCAGTAGATCATCAATATTGTTATAAGTTCTCGGAAGAGTTATGTTTACAGCTATTTTTTTATCGCCTAAAAGAGTTTTTACTTTTCCTCCTATAATATTAACAAGTTCAGAGAGAGAATCTAAGATAAGATCTGAATCATCTGTTGTTTCTCCTATGAGTAATTCACAAGCTTTTTTAGCAATATCTTTTGGAAAAACTAAAATAATCATTCCATCCATATCTCCATAAAAACCAATGGAACTAGCTATTTTATCTGTTTTATCATTGATGGAAATATTATTGACTTCTGCTGCTTCTTTAATAGCCTTAGAATTTGTCATCATCTCAATAGTTAGAACAGTTGCATCAATAAAATTAGGAAGTTCTGTAACTGTTAGTTTATTGATAGCTCTTTTGCTCTTCATAGCCACAGAACTACTCCCTCCCAACTCTTCAAGCAGTTCTTTATCATGTAAAATATCATCCATCTGCTCAAAAAACATAATCCCAGAGTCTTCCATAGTCTCTTTAAATGCTTTTGGAGTTTTCTCAAATGTTAGACCTGCAAAACAGATTGTTGCATTATATTCAGCTGCTGAACTAGCTAGTCGTGAGAAGAAGTTTAGGGCATGTACATTCATACTTATCACTTTATAAGCATCAAAGATAAAGAGTCTAAAACCAACATTTAGTGAGTTATTATGATAAACAATATTAAAGGTATTTCCTATCTCGGCATCTAAAAATGATGAGATAGTATATATGATAGCATTACCCGTTACTCGAGTAGAAATTTTTTGTCCCATCTGCCCTAAATAGGTATCATCAATAATAATATCATAGGTTTCTTCTTTTGCACTTTTTTCTATAAAATCTTCTTTGGTTTGGGCAATAATTGGATTGTGACCGTGGTCATGCAGTTCTATCGCCATAGCAGAGCGTTGTGATTTGTCTTCGCTAAAGAGTAGAACTGATTGAGTGTTGTTTTTAAAGCTTGAGGAAAAAAGTGATGCAATTTCGTGTGTTTTAAAAAGAGAAAAGTTCAAATCATCTTTGTAAAATTTTAAAATGGCTTCAAATTTTTTATTGTCATAATCACAAAAACCTACAGTTGCGTGATTTTTTAAGCGAACTTTGGCAAACATTTTTACAAAGGTATCTAGTCCATTTCTGTTGAAAAATACAACTTTTTTCAGCGATACTAAAATCATATCTACTTTAAGGTTACTTGTAGCATGTATATCTTCTATAGTTAAAAATGAACTTGCACTATTTCCATCTAAAAATCCCTGTGGTGTAAAGAGACCTATTCCATCTTTTACTACGGCTCTCATGAAATCTCCATAAGTTCTGCAAAATCATCGTAAATATTAGCAACATAATCTATTTGAAAATCTATAAAATCATTTAATCCAGCTTCAATAAACTGAGGTTGTGATAGTTCAAAAAAAAGTAGAAGATGCATCCATTTTCCAAGGAGATTAATGGACTCATCATCAGATGGTTTGACTCCGGAGGAGGTTTGAACTATTTGTGAGATTTCATCAGGCATTTCCCATTTTGTGGCAACTTTTTGAGATATATCAAAGAGATCAATTCCACAAAGGCGAGAGAGAATAGTATTGTAATCCAGTGCTTTTGTGCTTCTTAGAAGATTTACATCATCTATATGTTCACAAAATAGTGCTTCTGAAACTATAATACTTGCAGGAAGCAGAGTTATTGCATTTTGGGTATCTTGATTTGTGACTTTCAGGTGTTTTAGTATTTTTTGCCATTTTATTGTTAAATGATCTTGCAGAGTATGAAAAGAGTTAGAGTTAAGCTTAAAGAGAAGCCATTTACTAGGAGAGAGTAGACTCATCATGTAGTTATAGACGCTCTGCTTTGAAGCGGTAACTCCAAGTATGCCAAAAATCTGCGAAATATCGCTTACTTCATTTCTAAATCCATATATAGGTTTATTAACCATATTTTTTAGGTAAGATGAAAGAGCCAAGTCACTCTGTGCTACTTTTGCTGCTTTAGTCAACTCTCCGGCATTCAAAAGCAAGATAGTATCTCTCAAAGCTTTTGGTGCTGGAGGAATTTTATCTATATAACTATTTATCTTCTCTTGAGTTATCATTCTGATACTTTTTGTTAAATTTTATATATTTTAACTTTATAATAATAAAAAGATTATAAAGATAGTGTAAATTATTTCCCCAATAATTCCATACCAAATTAGACAACAAGCCAAATTGCTCTATAATTAGGTACTTTAAAGCGAAAAAGCCACACTAAAAACTTTCACCTATCTGGTGTAATTTTTTCCAAAACAAGAGAATTATAGTGCAAACTACATTAAACTTCAAACTAGAGTCCACAAATGAGAAGCTTACACCAAGAACAGGTGTAGCAATACTAGGAGAATACCTCAAAGGTATGAACCTTGAAAAAATGTGTAATGCGAATCTACCAAAAGCTAAACGCAACAACGGCTATTCAGCATTTGAATTCATCTTTCCTCTTATTCTGATGCTTCACAGTGGTGGTCGCTTTCTTGATGATATCAGAGAGATAAAAGTAGATAAAGCACTCACTACACTTTTAAAAATAGACAATATTCCAACGGCAAGTGCTATTTCTAAATACCTTCGTAAACATGGAAGTAAAGGTGAGGAGGGTATAAGAGAAATAAACAAAAAGTTTCTAAAACAATATCTCAAAAAAATTGAGACTAAGGAACTGATTCTTGATATAGATGCAACCTTTATTGAAGCTCATAAGAACACAGCCAAATGGTCTTATAAAGATGCTCCTGGTTATATGCCTATGGTTGGTCATATTAATGGAGGCTATGTGATTGATGTAGATTTTAGAGAGGGTAATGAAGCACCAGCAAAAGAAAATCTAGAGTTTATCAAACAGTGCCAACAACAACTTCCATTAGGTGTGAAATTTGATAGAGTACGAATAGATAGTG
>JAYELK010000097.1:0-2502 GCA_034717415.1 Campylobacterota bacterium
ACTTTGAGAGTTTGAAAATTAACAAGGAGATAGCTGATAATAATGAGGAAAGTGTAGCATAAAGTTACAGTTTAGGAAGGAATAAGGATTTTGGAAAAGTTGTCTTGACTAATTGGGGTAGTATAGTTATCTCCCATGCAAGAAATACAATACTTAAAGTGAATGAGGAGTTCATAAACATTCTCCAAAGCATAAGACAAAGAGCCTATGAAATGAGTTTAGAATGACAACAATAAATTCAAACCTGAAAAAGTCAATAATTAAGATCTTTAGATTTACTTCAAAGAGGGAAGTATTGCCTAAAAATTGTGAATTCTATAAAAAACTACAAAATTTAATAGTGATGGAGTCAAAAAGATGTAAAGAGTAATTTCATAGCCTGATTGAAGTGTTTCCAGATTCAAAAAGATGAGTTTTTTATGAATTTGGAAGTATGGAGAATGTTATGGAATTATTTGGGCTCTTTTTATAACTTGATTTATAAGTGCAGAGGTCATAGGAGTGGTTGTCTCAAAACCTATGGCAAAAAATATTATCATGGCATGTGGATTTTGCTCGGCTGTCTTTAAAACATCCATGGGAGAGTAAACAAACCTAACATCTGCTCCACCTGCCCTTGCATCTTGCAGACTTCCCTCACTTCCCGGAACTTTTATCATATCACCAAGTGCTATGAGTATCACACCCTCTTGTTTTGCTAAAGCTATAGCATGGTCAACTCTCTCTTTTGGCATAACACAAACAGGACACCCCGGACCGTGAATAAAGTTGATTGTCTTTGGAAGCAACTGTTTTAGTCCATACTTCATAATAGTATGAGTATGACCACCACACACTTCCATAATATTTATGGCATGTGGAAGTTTTTTTGATTCTTTTTTTATTAGTTTTGCATAAGTTTCTATGGCATGTGGATCTCTAAAACCTAAATAAAGATCTCTAAGTTGAAGTTTTTTAGCCATTTGAGCAATCATCAGAATCTTTTATCGTTTGTTCTAACTCCTCTTTGTCCATTATCTCAAGCACCTCTTTAAAAGCTTCCAAAGAACAAAGAGCATCAACCTCATCAATCTTGTTCATAATAAAACCAATGTGTATAAGAACAAAATCCCCAATCTCAGCACTACCCTCTTGCATAAGGTCAAGACTAGCCTCACGAGATACTCCCATAGTATCAACTGTAGCACTATTGCGTTGTTTATCTATCTTTGTAACTTTACTTGGTATTGATAGACACATATAAGTTCCTTATTCATTTTCTTTAATCTCACCTGCTCTTTTTAAAGCAAATTTTGTTAAAAACGGTCCAATAATCTCATGAATTATTGTACTTGCTAAAAGAGTATTTAATACTATCTGAGTTATTTGACAATCAGGAAACTCTTTATATAAAAGCATAGCTAAACCCAAAGCAACTCCAGCTTGTGGAATAAGGGCTAAACCTATATTATCTCTTACAATTTTTTTTGATTTTGAGAGTCTAGCCCCTGTATATGCTCCCCAATATTTCCCCATAGCTCTTAACAAAACATAAACTATAGCAATATCCCACATACTAAACAACATATAAACATCTACACTGGCACCAGTTACAATAAAAAACAGCATAAATATTATATCAAGATAATTATCTTCAAGGTGTTTAAATATATATTCAAAATAATCTGACCTATTGGATAGTGTTATTCCAAAAATCATAACAGATAGGAGAGCCTCAAAATTTAAAAGACTGGCTACTGAATAAGCCAACATTATATTTCCAATACCAACGCTTAGAGTATTCTTATTATGAACCTTTGAGATAATATAAATTGTTAAAAAACCAAAAACAATACCTATAAAAATAGAGCCTGATATATGATAAAGAAGTTCCACTATATTTTGCAAATAGTTATGGTTTACACTATCTACGATTGAAGTATAAACCGACAAACTCAAACTATAGTTCACAATAGCCAAAATATCGTCAATAGCAACAACTGCTATAAGGGTAGCTGTAAGAATTCCCACACTTTTATACTCCTCTATAACTGCCAAAGTTGTGGTAGGTGCAGTTGTAGAAGCTAAAGCACCCAAAAACATAGCAATAGAAAAATAAAATATAAAATCACTATATCCATTGTTGTTTTGGATTAAAAATGGCAAAATAAGATAGAGTCCAACAGTAGTAAGTATAAATGTAAGTTGTGCTTGAAAAATAGTTATGTATAAAATGATTTTTTTCATTTTCAGCATCATATTGAACTTTATACTACCACCGATAATAAAAGCTATAACTAATAAAGAAAAATCAATAATCCAACCGGTATGTTTAATAAAAGTTTTAGGAATAAATGCAGAAACAGACTGACTTAAAAAAATACCAAGCAGAAGATATATACCCAAATAATTCCATAACATTCTCCATACTTCCAAATTCATAAAAAACTCATCTTTTTGAATCTGGAAACACTTCAATCAGGCTATGAAATTACTCTTTACATCTTTTTGACTCCATCACTA
>JAYELK010000098.1:0-12840 GCA_034717415.1 Campylobacterota bacterium
CATAAATTCAACAGAACCTAAATATTTACCACTCTCTATAACAGGGGCTAAACCACGAAGAACCAATCCGGCACGACCAAGTTCTATGGCAACAAGTGGTTTTTTATCTGCTTTTACACTAACAACTGTTTTTCTAAAGCCACTTAAATCATCGCCAAATTTTGTAGGTTTCCACGCTCTTAAAAAACTATGAACATCTGCATCGTGTATATGAACCTTTATGTTTTTATAGCTAGTAAAATCTTTAAACTCTTTAGAGACTGAACCCAAACCATTTATAGCTATAGTTCTATTGTTCTCTTTTAAAGCACGAACAACGGCATAGTTTTTTGAAATATTGATAGCACTAGTCAGACCGATACTCTCTTTAGAAGCTATAGCCTCTTTGTAGACTAAACGAAGTGAATCCGACTGGCTCCTATATACATCATCTTTCATCTCAGAAATCGAATAAAAATAATTGACAACAATAATAACAAAACCAAGAACAATCGATAAAATCAACGGAATATGAATCTTTTTACTTATACTTAAATCACCCATACAACAAACCCCTCTTTAACATTTTAAACCATTGTATCAAAATAACTTCTACTTTATGATTATTTTAACAATAATTGATATAAAATCTGTTAAAGGTAAACAATGAATACTTATTCCAAAGAAATTACTATCCTTTATGTAGAGGATGAAGATGATGTGAGAGAGGGGTATGCTCGTGCATTAAAAAGAATTTGTAAAAATCTAATCACAGCTGAAGATGGGATGATAGGTTTGAAACTATACAAAAAGCACTCTCCCCAAATCATAATCAGTGATATAAAAATGCCAAATATGAATGGTTTAGAGATGGTAAAGGCGATAAAAGGGTTAAATCCAGATGCCAACATAATCTTTACAACTGCCCATAGTGAGAGTGCCTACTTACTTGAAGCTATTGAACTTCAAGTTGGTGGTTATCTGCTAAAACCTGTAGAAAAAAAATCACTTTTAGCATTAGTAGATAAAGTATCAAAAAGCATCGCCCTTGAAAAAGAGAATAAACGACTTAAATTTAAACTCTCCAATATGGCATACAGAGATGGTCTTACAGGCATATTTAACAGAAATAAATTTGAAGAGATATTTGAGTATGAACTTAAACAGATTAAAAGATATAAGAGACCACTCTGCCTTAGTGTTTTAGATATTGACCACTTTAAAAACTTTAATGATACCTTTGGACACCTTGTAGGTGATGAAGTACTAATCATGTTAGCAGATACAATTAACAAACACACAAGAGATACCGACCTTTTTGCAAGATGGGGAGGAGAAGAATTTGTTATACTTTTTAATAACACTCCATTAAACAGTGCCATAGATAAAGCCCAAGAACTCAGAGGTATCATAGAAAAACTAGAACATAAAACAGCTGGAAAAATAACTGTTTCATTTGGAGTGACAGAGCTTAAAGATGACGATAGACTCAAAAGCATTTTAGATAGAGCAGACAAAGCACTCTATGAGGCAAAAAACAGTGGACGAAATTGTGTAGTAGGTAAAGTATAGTGAATTTTTTAAAAATTAAAATTGTCTTTATTTTCCTCTTTTTAATTCTATTTTTAACTATATTTAATCTTAACAATAAAAACAAAGACACCTTTATAAAACAAGAACTAGAAACAGCAACAAAAGAGTTACAAATACACTATGACATAACAACCTCAACAAATACAAAGGATGCAAAAGCAATAAATTCTTTTATAAGTCAAAAAAGAGAAATTTTAGAGATATTATATCAAGCTCAAAGAGCAGATGACATTCAAAAAGATATATTGAGAAAGAGACTATACAGATTACTATATCCTCGCTATAAATCTATGCAAAGAAGAGGAGTTTTACAGTTTCAGTTTATTCTTCCAAGCAGTATTTCATTTTTGAGAATGCATAAACCTACAAAATTTGGAGACAATCTAAGTAGTGTCAGATACAGTGTAGCATCTACAAATAAAACACACAAACCATCTTTTGGTTTTGAACAAGGACGAACTACACATGCCTTTAGAAATGTTTTTCCCCTCTTTTATAAACAAAAATATATAGGATGCTACGAAGTATCTTACAGCTCTGAATCTATGCAAGACACCCTGACAGAGATCAATAAAATTCATTCTCACTTTTTAATAAACAAAAATATTTTTAAGGCAAAAGTATGGACAAGAAAAGATCTTGTTTTAAACTATATAGACAGTATAGAGAACAGAGATTATATGTTCACAGTAATTGATAGTGACAAACATAAACAACTAAGCTTTACCAAAAAAAACATTATAGACCCAAATAGAGAAACAATCTACAATAATATGGCTAAATCTAAAAAATTTGCCCTCTATCAAACAGTAAAAGACAAGATAAAAGTTGTAGCATTTCTTCCCATAAGAAATATAAAAGATGATAAAACTGCAGCATATATTGTCTCATACAAAGAGAATTTTTATATACCATCCATACTGCAAACTTACAATTTTATAAACATATCATCATTTATATTTTTAATATCTATCTTCTATCTTGCATATAAACAGCTTATCATAAAAAGAAAACTACAACTTCAAACTATTGAATTATTTGAGTTAAATAAAAATCTACATGCCAAAGTAAACGAACAGACAGATGAAAATATAAAAAAAGATAAAATGCTTCAAGAGCAATCAAAACTAGCTGCTATGGGTGAGATGGTGGGAAGTATCGCACATCAGTGGAGACAACCTCTAAACTCTCTAAATATCAATATACAAAATCTTGATGATGATTATGCTGATGGTCTAATAAATGAAGAGTTTGTAGATGAGTTTATAGCAAAACAGACAAAAACCATCAAGTTTATGAGCAACACCATAGATGACTTTAGAAGTTTTTTCAGAGTAGATAAGGTCAAAAAAATATTTAGTGTTAAAGAAGCTGTTTTAACTACAGTTTCTATACAGAATGCACAATTTAAAAACTATAATATCTTTTTGGAAATTATAGGAGATGATTTCAGAGTTGAGACTATAGAGAGTGAGTTTAAACAAGTTATTTTAAATCTCATTACAAATGCAAAAGATGCGATTATCCAAAACAACATCTCACATGGACATATAACTATAAGCTTAGATAGAAAAAGGATCATTATTTGCGATAATGGTGGTGGAATTCCAAGAGAAATAATAGATAGAATATTTGAGCCATACTTTACAACTAAAGAACAAGGCAAAGGTACCGGCATAGGACTCTATATGTCAAAAATGATAATAGAACAAAATCTTGGTGGAAAACTAGAAGTATTTAACAAAGGTGAGGGTGCTGAGTTTATAATTACTTTTAATGAAGTTTTGGACTAAAGTTTCTTAAAAACTATCCTAAAATCTCCACTCTCCAACTCCTTGGATTTATAACTAAAATAGGGGGATATTTTTGCCAAAAGTGGGGATGGTTCATGAAAAAAAAGACCAACCATTCTATCATTTTCACTCTTGATCATATTTAATCCAGCCATAGCATTTGCCATTGGCTCTGGCATACTGCACTCTGTAGCATCAAACTCATAAAAAACTAAACCATTCTCTTCGTACTTGTAAAAATCCAGCGTTGCCATTGGAATCTCTACTAACTCTCTAGCGACCATAAATATACCTTTTTTTCTGAATGTTATATGTAAAATGTTTTGAGACTTTCTCGAAAGCTTTAAGCACAATCGTATTATGACAATCACTGTTATAGATAGTTATAGGAGTGTGATAATATCTGTTATATGACTGTATGGGATGCAAAAGCTTCTCTCTCCAACCTATCTCTATCTTACCCTCATAAGGTTCGAATGGAACAGTAGAAACTATAGTTTTTTTTGTAATATCACATCTAAAATAACAAACTACATAAAATCTATCCATCTTTAGGGATTCTAAAAGTGAGATTATATCTTCTTGAATTAACTGCATAACACTCTTTCAAGCATAAAACATTCCATCTTAGAGAGCAAGTTTTATCTCAAAAACCTTTCTTTTACCCTCCATCAGTCTAACCCCACCACCATGAGCCTCAGCTATCTGCCTAGAGAGAATTAGACCTAACCCATTACCTTTTACTTTTGTACTTTTAAAAGCCTCAAACAGCTCATCTCTGTTTTCTATCGCAACTCCACTATCACTAATATAAAATTTATGATGAGTTTGATCACTCTCATAAGCTATCTCAACCTTTCCACTATCATTATCATCTAACTCAATAGCATCTATCGCATTTGCCAAAAAGTTGGAAAAAAGCATCTCTAAGAGATCTTTGTCTGCATTTAAAACAAACTCATCCTCTGCAAAGATAAAGCTTATATCTTTTGAATAGCCATAATAACCGATAGACATAGTTAGTGCCTCTTTTAAACTGCTCCACTTAAACATACTTTTACTAGCCTCAACCCCTTTAGAGAACATCAGAGTCGCTTTTATAATTCTGTCGATTCGATAAACAGACTTTTGTATCTCTTGGACAATAGGAATATTTTCAGGAATAACTCTCTTTTTTAGAGTTGAACTCAGAAGTGAGATAGAACCTATTGGATTTCTTATCTCATGAGAAAGATGTGCTGCCATTTGCCCCATAGTAGCAAGGTTCTCTTTTCTCTTTTGCTCAGTTATATCTGTAACACTAAACATTGTTTTATCTTTATAGCTTGAACTTTTAACCAAGTAGGAACGAGAATCAAATTTGACTTCATAATCATCATCTTGAAACTCTAAAAGTTTCAAAAGTGAGTATAACTCTCTGGCATGTGAATTTTGTAAAAAAACTGTGTTGTCACTGTTAAGTATCCAGATGGCATTTGGCAAAAACTCTACAACCTTTTCAACAGTATCTTGTAGATGAACATAAGAAGCCTTTAACTCGTTAAACTCATTTTCAACCCTGTAAGTCTGTTCTATAAGAAGATTTAACTCCTCTGTAGTTATGCTAGACATGAAATCCAACTAAAATTTTATACAGAGAGTGTGCATCATCACTTCCACAAAGTTCTCTTATAGAGTGCATTGCAAAAGTTGGAACTCCTAGATCTAAAGTTTCCATACCAAGTCTTGTTGCAGTTATGGGTCCTATAGTTGAGCCGCAACCCATATCACTGCGACTAACAAACTCTTGATAAGGCTCACCCAAAGAGTTTGCCACGCTCATAAACTTTGAGATAGTTTTAGAGTTTGAAGCATATCTTTGATTTGCATTTACTTTTAAAACTACTCCTCTGTTTATATGAGGTGCATGTTCTTTATCATGCTTAGTCGGATAGTTAGGATGTATGGCATGTGCATTATCAGCAGAGACCATAACTGAACTTCTTATCATTTGCATATAGTCTTCATAGTCACTAAACATTCGTCTAAGAGTATTTTCTAAAAAACTCCCCCCTGCTCCACTTGTACTCTCACTCCCAACCTCTTCATGGTCACTAGCTATAAAAAGCATAGGTTTACTTTCATCAATACTACAGATACTAAGCATTCCTACATAACAACTCAAAAGATTATCAATCCTAGCACTAGCTATAAAATCATCATGAAGCCCAACAAAAGTAGCTTTTTGAGTATCATAAAAACTAAGTTCATTTGCATAAAGCTCTTTAACATCTAAAACATCGACCTTTGAGAGTTGCCACTTTAAAAACTCATCAAATTCAAAGTCCTCATTTATTGTTAAAATAGGACAAATATCTGTTTGTTTGTTTATAGTTTTATCTTTGTTAGCCTTATCATCCAAATGTATAGCAAGAGAGGGAACAACAGCGATAGCTTTTTTAACATCTATAAGAACATCTTTAATCTCATTATTTGAATTTAAATAACTAACACGACCACCAAGACTAAGATCTCTGTCAAACCAAGAGTTAAGCAAAAGCCCACCATAAGGCTCAACCCCAAACTTAACAACCCCATGCTCTTTTATAACAGGATTTGGCTTTAGTTTTAGATTTGGAGAGTCTGTGTGTGTACCAACCATTACATAGTTCTTGGCATGTGGACTCTTGGCATGTGGAAATGTAAAAGCAATAACAGAAGAATCATTACGAGTTACAAAATACTTTTTTCCCTCTTGCAGATTCCATCTATCAGTTTCAAAAAGTTTTATAAAACCAGCATTTTGTAACATCATACTCATATTTTTAGTTGCATGAAAAGGTGTAGGCGAGGCATCTAAAAACCCTAAAAGCCCTTCGTTAAAATCTCGTTTGTTCATTTTTAGTATTCTCTTTTTAATATTATATTAGCCAACTCTTTGTTGAACTCTGCTGGGTAAATTTCCGCATAATATTCCTCGTTATCTTCACCTAAAACATATTGATTTTCAACTGTTGGATTTTCAATCGCATCTGCAATATCATTATAGTTATATATACCTCCAGAATCTTCAAGAGGACCTCTTCTTCTTCCACCAATACAACTTGGATAACTTACATTTTCATCAAATGGTAAGATTTTCTCTAGCACTATTTGATGTTCCCAACTATCTCCAAAGTCATAAATATATTTTATTTTATCTTTTTCATTTTCTAGCTCTTCACTGATTGTATATTGACTTGCCACAAGTTCACACGCATCACCAAACATACTCTCTTCAATCATCTCAGAACTTGTATATCTTCTATCTTTAGCGTAAAACATAAACATATGGTAATCTTCCCAATCAAATATAGACTGAATAACATCATGCAATCCATAAAAACTAGTATTTGGTTTTACTAATACTCTTCTCCATATTGGCGGTTTTGCTCCTTTTATAGAGATTTTCAACTGATATATATTTCGTTGTGGCTGTTCATTTATTTTTAAATTAAATGACATATTTTCTCTATCTTTTTTATAATCATCACGCATCATACTAAGCATATTTTGACCTAAGTCTATGTTTGGTTTTGTAGCCACTCCATCACTTATAATTCTGCCCTTATAACTAAAAAACATTGTTTCAAAAATCTCATTTCTAGGAAATACTTTTGAATATGGATAAAATGTTTGATAGGCATAAAAACAATCTTGTTTATCTAAATTATAAAAAATAGCATTTCCATTTTTAAACATCTCAAATGATATGTGCTTTGCATATTTATATGTATCTCTTATCTCTGTTAATATAGCTATATTTTTCTGACTCACTTTATTGTCATCTATAAAATGCTCCAGCAACATAAAGAAGTATTCATTTAAAAAGTTTCTAATAGTTAGGTAGTGGCGTGAACCTTTTACGACTTCATCTGTTAAAAAGTATTCACCAGCAGAGTTTTTTTCATATATTTTTATATACTCCTCTCCTGCTGCACCAGCAAATGCTTTGCTTACAAAATTTAAAAATCTTGACCATATCTGATAAAGTTCATGTATCTCTGTTTTTGTTAACTCTTTTTGTAAAGCTTTTGGCTCTTGAAACTCTATACTTTGAGCAAGTTTTGGTTTGTTTTTATTTAGGCAACATTTTTTATATTTTCTACCACTTCCACATGGACATGGATCATTTCTACCAACATTATAATCGACAGTATTCACAGCATTGGCACTACTTATTTGTTGATTTTGTGTATTTTCATAATTTTCTTTTCTTAAATTATTCATTGCCATACAAAAGATAAAAACTGATTTTGACATATCGATTAGTTCATCTTTTTTAATATTTTTTTGTTCAGTTAAAAATGTTGCAATAACATTTACCCCAACAAACAATTCTGCAATCTCTTCGCTACTAAATATTTTAGTTAAATTTTTTAAGTTTTCATCAGCATCATCTAAAAGCTTAACTGGATACTCATCCATAACTGTTGTAACAATTTTAAATATAAACTCAAGCAGAACTTCTTGTAAGTTATCTGATGAAATTTTCTCTAAAATAATTTTTACAAATTTATCTATTTCATCATCAAAAACATTATCATTTTCTATATACTCAATCCTATCAAGTTCTTCTATAAAATAATTATTAAAAGTAAAATATCCATTCAGAAACTTTTGTAGTTCATCAGTAGAATTAAACACATAACTATTTGATATTCTTTGCATAAGTTCATTTTGAGTACTATTAACCTCAAGCTTAATTAAATTCAAAATCATATCAACTATCTCATCGAAAGTATCAAGTTTTTGATTACTCTTTTTATTTAATAACTTATCAAACTTTTCAATCTCTTTTTTAAACTGTAGAGCAGACATTTTAGCATTCCTTATTTCTTATATTTTTAACAGCACTTCATACTTAGAAAAGATATTTTCATGAAAACTATCTGGTATTCTATTCCAGTCTAAAACTTGTATCAATATTGGAATATTTGAATTTTGCAGAGCCTCTTTAAAATTTATTAACTCATCAATATCAAGCTTTTTTTTAGATTCAGTCAAAACAACCAAATCCAAATCACTTGTGTCATGTGCATCACCATTTACTCTACTCCCATAAGCCCAAATCTCCAAAGGAGTTTTTAGTGTCTGCTTAGCAAGATTTAAAATAGATATTTTATCTTTTTTTCTAAGAAGCATCACTACTCTCAATAACTTCAGATAATTTAGTAGCATCAACAATAAACTGTTCCATTAAAACTAAAGTTTCATTTGCTAAATCAGCACCATAATCATGACTAGTGCTATTTCTATTATCTCTATATTTTAGCCATCGCTCTACCTCTTCAACACTAAGTAAACCATGCAATCCAGCTTCTCTAAATATATCTTTAAAGTAAAGGGAATCAGCAGCCTTAGGAGTATGAAAGTATGGCTTAAAAGCTTTTTTCAACAATTTCCCAGACTGTTCTAATATAATTTCAAACTCTTTAATAGTAGCTGAACGGTAAATATCATATTCTATATCTTCTACAGAATATTTTTCTAAAGTATGATACGCTTTATCTAATGCAAGTACACATCGTTTTAGGTATGTAGTGTCTATTTTCATAATTAATTATCCTTAAACTTTAAATTTATATCCAAAAACTCTTACCCCAAAATATCCACAAACTCATTCCCCTCTATGGCGTTTAAGATGTTGTTGTTTACTCTTAAGGCTGAGTCTATTACTACATTTTGTAGTTTTGCTGTGATGATTAACTTCACTTCTCTTGAGCCTGGGTTTTGTCTTATTAGGGTGTATAAATCTTCTAAGACTTTCATGTCACTCTCTATTTTTATGCCTAGACTTAATGGCTCTTGAGGTAGTTCTCTTACCTCTGTTTTTACTTTTTTACACTCTTTTTTCGACTCTTTTAGTGTCATAATTTTAGAGATTCCAATACGAGGACCAAAGTCTGTGTGAGTGATTTTTCCTTTAAAGGCTATTGGTTCCTCTTGATCCATATCTGCTAGTTTTTCTAGTTTATCTGAGAAAAGCATTATCTCAATATTTCCATGAAAATCCATAAGGTTTACAATCCCAAACTGATTCCCTTTTTTAGATATTTTTGTAACAACCTCTTCAACTTTCCCTATAAAAATAGCAGTTGAACCATCTTTTACACTCTCCAATTCAGAAGATAAAGTATAGTTTAACTCATCAAGTTTTTCTCTATACTCATCTAACGGATGCCCTGATACATAAAACCCTAAAGTCTCTTTTTCAAACTCTAAAATCTCTTTTAATGTGTATTCCTCAGAGTTTGTTAGTGTTAATCCAACTGAGGTTATCTCTGCATCATCTCCAAAAAGACTTCCAACAGCCTTTTTCTTAGCATCACTCGCTTTTTTAGCAGTCTCAACTATAAGTTCTATCTGGTCTAGTAAAGCTTTTCTAGAATATCCAAACCTATCAAATCCACCAGATTTTATACTTGACTCAATGAAGCGTTTGTTTACTTTAGATGGGTCAATCCTGTTTACAAAGTTCTCCATAGAGGTAAACTCTCCATCCTCTTCTCTAGTATGTATAATCGACTCAACAGCAGAAGTCCCAACCCCTTTAATCGCACCTAAACCAAATAAAATAATATCTTTTTCATCTTTTGTAATAGCAGAAAACTCTAAGTAAGAGTCATTAACATCAGGAGGTGAAAGCTCTATCCCCATCCTTTTTACTTCATCAATATAGCGAACAACCTTGTCCATATTGTCTTTATCGCTAGTTAAAAGTGCAGCCATAAACTCATTTGGATAGTAAGTTTTTAGCCATGCAGTTTGAAAAGTAACCATTGCATAAGCTGCTGAGTGGGATTTGTTAAAACCATATCCAGCAAATTTTTCAATCAAGTCAAAAAGTTTAGATGCTTCATCGTAAGGGTGTCCCTGCTTTTTTGCACCCTCTGAAAACTCTGCATTATAAGTTGCCATATCTTTTTTCTTACCCATAGCACGACGGATAATATCTGAGTAACCAAGAGAAAATCCACCAACGATTTGAACAATCTGCATAACCTGTTCTTGATAAACAATGACCCCATAAGTGTTCTTTAAAATCGGTTCCATAATGTCAAAAGTATATTCAATAGCCTCTCGTCCGTGCTTTCTCTCAACAAAGCTATCAAGCATCCCAGACTCCATAGGTCCTGGCCTGTAAAGTGCAAGAACGGCGATCAAATCCTCAAAAGTATCTGGTTTTAGACGCTTGTTTAAATCTTGCATACCTGAGGACTCTATCTGGAACATCCCAACAGTTTCTCCAGTACGAATAACCTCATAAACTTTTTTATCATTCTCATCAATCTCATGCCAGACAACATCTTTATCGTATCTTCTTTTGATAAGTTTTATCGCATTATCAATAACATCAAGAGTTTTAAGCCCAAGAAAGTCAAACTTGATTAAATCAACATCTTCAAGATAGTTTAGAGAGTATTGAGTTACAAAAGTGTCCTCACCAGATGGCTTATAGATAGGTGTCTTATACCAAAGTTCCTCATTTGAGATAACAACACCAGCGGCATGGATACCAGAGTTTCTTTTAAGACCCTCTAACTTTTTAGCAAACTCCCAAACTCTCTTAGCATTTGCATCACCCTCTATAAGTTCAGATATTTTAGGCTCTTTTTGAAAAGCACCATCTATAAACTCACCCTTTTTAGTCTTACCATTTAGTGTGATTCCAAGTTCATCAGGGATAAGTTTTGCCATTTTGTCAGCTTGAGATAGTGGCATATCAAGAACTCTTGCAACATCACGGATAACCCCTTTTGCAAGAAGTGAACCAAAGGTAATGATTTGAGCAACCTGATTTCGCCCGTACTTCTCAACTACATAGTCTATAACTTCACCACGACGAGCCTGCATAAAGTCCATATCAATATCGGGCATTGACACCCGTTCTGGGTTTAAAAATCTCTCAAAAAGTAGGTCATATTTCATCGGGTCTATATCTGTAATATCAAGCGAATACGCCACTAAACTACCAGCAGCAGAACCACGCCCTGGACCAACGGCTATATCCATCTCTTTTGCAACTTTCACAAAATCCCAAACTATAAGCATATATCCGGGGAATTTCATAGAGTTGATTATATCCATCTCAAACTCTAGTCGCTTTTTATACTCTTCATGCTTGGCATGTGGGACATGTTTTAAACGATTTTCTAGTCCTCGCTTACAACAAAAAGTAAAATACTCAGCATCAGATATATCTATATCATCACTACTTAGTGGACAACCATCAGTCTTAGCATACTCAGGAGTAAATTTAAAGTTTGGTGGAGTTGGAGTTTTTACAACTGGCACAAAATCTTCTATCTTTTGAACTATCTCTTGAGTATTACTAATAGCTTCTGGAATATCGGCAAAAAGTCTTGCCATCTGCGTGGGACTCTTCAGATAAAACTCATGAACAGAGTGACGCATACGATTTGGGTCATCATAGAGTTTATTCATCCCGATACACATAAATGCTTCATGATATTGAGCATCCCCAGGGTAAGTGTAGTGAGTGTCATTTGTAGCTATTATTTTGATACCTGTCTCTTTTGAGATTTTAAGAATCTGTTCATCTATAAAGAGTTGATCACCAATCCCATGACGCATAAGTTCAAGGTAAAAATCATCTCCAAATATCTTTTGATATTCTCGTGCCACAGCTAAAGCACCCTCGTAACCCAAAGCACCATTTTTTATATTTCTATCATTGGCAAGATTTAAGTGCCAGTTTACCTCACCTTGAAGACATGCAGAACTACAAATCAACCCTTCGCTGTGCTCAGCTAACTCTTTTTTATTGATACGGGGAAAGTAGTACATACCCTCTATAAAAGCTTTTGAAGATAGATACATAAGGTTTTCATAACCTTTTTTATTTTTGGCAAAAAGACAGATATGAAAGCGTTGTTTAGTAGATTTATCATCTATCGTTTCGCCATTATGGATATAACCCTCCATCCCAATTATAGGCTTGATATCAGCAGCTTTCATCTGATGATAAAAATCAATCGCCCCAAACATATTTCCATGATCAGTCATAGCAACAGAGGTCATGCCAAGCTCTTTAACCTGACTTACAAGATTAGTAATCTTATTTGCTCCATCAAGCAAGGAGTATTCAGTATGTAGATGTAGATGTGTGAAAGGTTGCAGACTCAAAATAACTACCTTTTATAGTATTAAATTATTAAGTAATTATAGTAGATTTGACTTAATATGAAGTAACTATTATCTTTTCTAAGGTTTTATTAGGTTTTCTACTTTATATTAATCTCAATTTTCGATATGTTTTGAAGCTTTTTAAATCCCTTGTCAAATGTAAATAACTTTGTATTATGATATTCAGCAAAAGCTAAATGATATACATCAAATGAGCTAATATATAAATTTGTTTTGTTTAGTATTTCTATCATTCTTTGATTTATACTGAAGTTTGATGGTTGTAAAAATGTAGATAGAAATTCTA
>JAYELK010000099.1:0-2467 GCA_034717415.1 Campylobacterota bacterium
TCCAACAGAGATATTTGGATATGTCTTACTGCTAATCACTTTCAATTTATCTTCTGGCAATATACTGAGTAATCCCATAAATTTATCAAAAATACCATCATCTATATTTAACTCTATTGTATACATAAATACTCCTTCTCTATGAATTGTAACCTATATTTTATATAAATCAAAATATTTTAATTTTATTTACATATTTTTAACTATGGACTTGTTATCATGATAAAAATATATATTTCAAAAGGTTGCTAAAGGTGGGGTTGGATTTTTCTTCGGATTTAGAAATATTGCAAAAGGATGTTGAACAATGCCATCTTTGTGAGATTTCGAGAAATAGACATCATGTTGTTTTTGGGGCAGGTTCCAGTGATGCTAGATTGATGATTATTGCTGAAGCACCTGGAGCTAAAGAAGATGAGCAGGGGATTCCTTTTGTCGGAAGAAGTGGTGAGCTTTTAACCAATATGATAGAGAACGCCATAGAGATTAAGCGTTCAAGTGTCTATATTACAAATGTGATTAAGTGCAGACCTCCAAACAATAGAAATCCGAACAGTGATGAGATGATAAATTGCAGACCTTTTTTACATAAGCAGATAGAGATAATAAAACCGGAGATTATTCTCTGTCTTGGTGCTGTAAGTTTTCATTATATGAGTGGTTCGGCGATGAGTATTTCAAAGGCACGGGGTAGAATTTTTGATTTGGATGGTATAAAACTAATTCCTTCTTTTCATCCTAGCTATCTTTTGCGTAATCCATCAGCCAAAAAAGAAGTTTACAAAGATATGCTTTTAATAAAATCTCTCTTAGTACAATGAAGCTGACATTTTTAGGAACAAGTGCCACAAAACCTACAAAAGAGAGAAATGTATCAGCACTTGCATTGGAATTTGACCAAGATAACAAATGGTATCTTTTTGATTGTGGTGAGGCAACACAGCATCAGATTTTACGAACCAGACTCTCCATCGGAAAACTCGACACTATTTTTATTACGCATCTGCACGGGGATCACTACTATGGACTTTTAGGATTATTAAACTCTAAAAAGCTAGATGCTGCTTTGAATCCTTTGAGAATATATGCTCCAAAAGGGATAAAAAAGTTTTTAGAGTGTGTTATGGATATTTCAGAGGAGTATTTGGGGTATGAATTAACTGTTGTTGAGTTTGAAGTTGATGAGACTTTTGTTTTTGATAAGTTCTCACTAAAGATTTTACCTCTGATTCACTCTGTGGAGAGTTTTGCTTTTTACATCAAAGAGAATGATGTAAAAAACAGACTTAATGTTGAAAAACTAAAAGCACTTGGAGTAGAACCCTCACCACTCTATGGAGAACTTAAAAGAGGAAAAAGTATAGTTTTTGAGGGTAAAAAATTAGAGCCAAAAATATTTATGCTTGAACCAATTATTGGGAGAACACTAATTATAGCAGGTGATAATAGTAGTCCTGATATCTTAGCTAAATATCTGATAAATTTAGACTTGCTTGTGCATGAATCTACTTATACTCAAGAAGTCTATGATAATCTAAGTAAAAAGTTTTTGCATACAACAGCAAAAAATCTTGGCATAGAGGCTCAAAAACAAAAAGTTAAAAATCTTATTGCTACTCATATTAGTCCAAGGTACTGCAAGAAGAGTGATTTGTCGGCAGAGACAATTCAAAGTGAAATAGAGTGCTATTATAGAGGTAGAACTTTTGTTGCTAATGATTTTGATATTTATTATTTGAGTAAAGATGGTCTGCTTGAAAAATATTAAAGCCTATATATCATCTCAAGAGTGTTTAGTAGTGGAAGATAGAGCATCTCTACTTCACTAATATCAATATGACCTTGATTTGGAAAGAAAAAGTGACTGTTGCGATTGCGACGCGTTTGAATAATAATGTAAAACATTTGAGAGATTAGTTTTGCATCATCTGAATCAATTTTAAGCTTATCAAAGAGTTGTTTCTCTGCACTTTTTAACGCAGTGATGGCTGTACCTGTATTAATCTGTGCCACATAATCAATCTCTAACTCTTTAAGTGTTGCATCTAGCCAACTATTAGTTAATGCAGTGACTTTTTCACCATATTCTCCATGGGCTCTTTTTCTGAAAAATGGGATATGATGTTTTAGCAGAGTAGCTTTGAGTAAAATCTCTGCCGATAGTGAGATATTACGCCAGAAGTCAACAGTTTCAAAAGGGTTGTACTTTGAGAAATTTGCAATTTCAAAAGTGTTGTTATTGTACACAATAACATTTCTAAAAGTTGCTAAGTGAATGGCATAATTGTGATTTTCTTCTGCTATATTACTGATGTCAATATTCATCTTGCTATTTCCCTATTTATATTCTATATATCCAATAATGATAGCACTATTTTGATATAATTCCAAAAATTTTTATAGTAGGAATTATATCGATGTCTAAAATTACAGTTACAGATCAAGAAGCACTTGATTATCATGAGTT
>JAYELK010000100.1:0-12622 GCA_034717415.1 Campylobacterota bacterium
AAACCTATGGTACTGTTTAAGCTAAACAGAATTTTGAAAAGCCGTATGCGGGAAATTCGCATGTACGGATTTGTGAGGGTTCTGCCTACAACTAATACTTTGGTTGAGGGGTAGTTCTACTCGATGATAAGAAAAACACTTAAGAAAACAAGTAAACATGAAAAACTAAAAGCATTTATAAAAAAGTATAAAATTCCTCCGGAGTATCTATCAACAAACAGAAGAATGGTATCAAGAGCAGTTCTTGTTGGAGTATTTATAGCCTTTATTCCTATGCCTATGCAGATGGCTTTAGTCTTAGCTGTTATGCCATTTTTTAAATTTAACATACCTATTGGTCTTGCGATGTGTTGGTTAAGTAACCCATTTACAATGCCACCAATGTACTTTATGGAATACCAAACTGGAAGTTTTTTTCTTAGAATAGAACCAGCCCCAGTTGAGATGACAATAGAATGGTTTGGTAACAATATAGACGATATTTTCATACCTCTATATACTGGAACACTTTTTTACTCAGTTATCTGTTCTCTTTTAGCTTACTGGATAGTAAACCATTTTTGGAGAGGTTCTGTTCATAGAGATAAAAAACTTCATCGTAATGACAGATAAGAGAGTTTATTTTGGGCTTGACCCAGAATCCAGTTTTTTAGCTTTCATATAAAAATATATCCAAAGTACAACTCCGACTCCACTCATACTAAGACTTAAAACTTGTCCTAGAGTTATAAAATCACAGCAAATATAACCTATCTGAACATCTGGCGCTCTATAAATTTCAGCTAAAAATCTAAAAAATCCATAACTCATGCCATAGACTAAAATCAACTCTCCACTAAAGCTTTGATATTTTCTATAAAAGATGACTACCAAAAAGACACCTACACCTTCTAAAAGTGCTTCATAAAGTTGTGATGGATGTCGTAAAACTCCATCAACTAAAATCCCCCAAGGAACATCTGTCTCACGACCTATAAGTTCTTGATTTAAAAAGTTTCCTATCCTGCCAAATACAAAAGCTAGAGGAACACTAACAGCCACTAAGTCCATAATCTTGCCAAACTCAACTTTATGCTTAAGTGAGTAAAGATATGAACCGATAAACCAGCCAATAACAGCACCGTGATAACTCATACCACGAATCCCGACAAATTCACCATTGGAAAAAGGATTAAATATCTGCCATGGATTAGTCAAGTAGTACATTGTTTGAGTATCATAAAAAAGGATATAACCAAGTCTAGCACCTAAAATAACACCTACCTCAACATAGATAAAGTACATATCAAGCTGGCTATTTTCAAAATCAAGCTTATCTCTTTTGATAAAATACTTACCAATGTATAAAGCACTTACAAGAGCCAATACATACATAAGTCCATACCAATGAACAGGCAATGAGAAGATATGAAAAGCTACTGGGTCAAATGTATCATAGATGTTATTCCAGCTATTCATTTTTGCTCCACTTTTTAAATATATTATCTATTGTCTTCATCTTAAAGCCTTTATATCTACTTCTAGTTCTTTTAAACTCTCTTTTTTTTGCAACTTTCTTTTTTTTGTTTTATATTTTTCATATACATTTGATGTTTTATTCAACATCATTTTGTGACTTATTTTTCCTGCATTATCTAACAGCTCTCTACCATTTAAACTCAATACATCATCAAGCTTATTTTTCCAATCATCTATATATAAAAGTTTTTGTTGTTGAGCCATAGTTTGAGCAAATGCCAAAAACTGCTCGACTAACAACCCTAGTAGTTTTATCTCCTCTTCATTGAGATAATTTTTTGAAATACTCACATCTGCTTTTGTAATATTGTTACTTTTTTTATCTAGAGCATTCATCCCTAATTGTGGTAAATCTATGTTTATCCTATTATACACAAGTTCAGATGCTGTTTGTCCTGATACAGCCCATATAAGTTTATTTTGGATTATCTTGAAAAACTCTATTGTATTCGTATCATCTTTATTATAATCATAACTTGTAGCACAAATATCTTTTATTTTTTGATAAAAAAATCTTTCAGATATTCGTATCTCTCTAAGTCTATCTTGAAGTTCATCAAAGTATGCCATAGAGTTGCCACTTTTAAATCTATCATCATTAAGAGAAAAACCTTTAGTTATGTATTCGTTAAGTCTCTTTGTTGCCCATATTCTAAACTGTGTTCCTTGAACTGATTTTACTCTAAAACCAATCGCTATTATCATATCTAAGTTATAGTATTTTACATTATAATTTTTACCATCACTTGCAGTTGTTCGGAAATTCCGAACAACTGCATTTTCATCTAACTCTTTTTCAAAATATATATTAGATATATGCTCACTAATAGTAGATTTTGATTTTAAAAAAACTTCACAAAGTTGAGATTGACTTAACCAAATAGTTTCATCTTCAAAAGTCACATCTACTTTTATATCACCATTTTGATTTTCATATATTGCTATATCACTCATCTACATCTCCGATACACTTGAAAGTTATACTTTGCAATATAGTCTTATCACTTCCATTTGCTCCTACAATTATATGTAAAATCATTTTATCAACTCCATTACTTTCTTATTATCATATGTGTATTGTTCCCAATATAATGATATATGAATATCCTCACTCTTAAACTCATCAGCAACACTTCTAAATATTTTATTTTAAATTGGTTATAAATTTTTCTTTCTCGCTCAAGATTATAGTTATATGGATTTTTTATATCCAATGTATAGCCTAAACAATCAACAAACATATCATTTAAAAAGCCATCTTGAAGCTATAAGTTTTTCATCTTGAATATCTATGTAACTTTGTAAAACTCTTTTTTGAAAAATTGATTTCATATTTTACTATCCTTTAATGCTACCTTAAATCTATCTCATTAAATATCTAGTTAGACTCTTCTCAAAGCCTCAGCAATAAGTTCTATAGGGTTTTTAAATATAGGACTTTTGCCGTCTGTATAGTTCATAGAGGCATTTATCTGCATTCTACAGGCACTACACTCTGCACTGACTACATCTGCCTCAGTTTTTTTAATCATAGTCGCTTTTGGAATCCCTGCTGCTTTTGCAAAATGATACTTCTCACTCTGCATAGTTACACCACCAAAACCACAACAAGAGTTGGGGTCGCTCATCTCAACTATTTTATAGTTTTGTCTGATAAGGTTTCTTGGTTCTTCATGGATACCTTGCATCTTTTTAGCGTGGCACGGGTCATGATATGTCACTATCTTAGTGTCTTTTTTCTTTGAAGCTAAAAGTTGTTCTAAGTGAGTATGGTTTTGTAACCATTCAGTCGCCATATAGACTTTACCCATAACTGCTTTTGCTCTAGCCCTCCATTCTGGCTGGTCATGAAAATAGTGTTCATAGTCTATCTTAAGCATTGCAGAACATGTAGCCTCTGGAACTATTATAGCTTCTATATCATCTGAAAAACTCTCAAAATATTGTATATTAAATTTTGCATTATGATCTACAGTATCAAAATCTCCAGTAAAGTATGCAGGAGCAGAACAGCATTTTTGATCTTTGGCTAAAAAGGCATCTATCTCAAGAGCTTCTAAGATCTCTAAAAGTCCCTCTCCAATACCACTATAATTATAATTTCCCAAACATCCAATAAATATCGCTACTTTTCTTTTTCCACCATTACTAATATTTTCAGGATGAGAGTTCAAAAATGATTTTTTCTTCAAAGATGGTAGAAGTCTATCTGCTTTTAACATTGGAATGTTAAATCGTGAGTGCATAGAGTCTATGTCTGCTTTTATCTTAAAACCACAAGTTTGAAAAACCCAACCAAGTTTAAAAGCTAAATCATTCATCCATCTATGACGAAGAAGCAAAAAGAAAGCTTTTTTATACCAAGCTATACCAAACTTTTTAGCTATATCTGCTCTAGCCTGTTCTATAAGCATATCTGTTGGTAATGATTTTGGGCAGACTTCTACACATGCCGTACATAAAAAACAACTCTCAAAAATATCTTTTGCATTTTTATCTAACTCTAGTTTTCCAGCTTGATATGCACCTAAGAGGTCTATAAAACCACGAGGAGAAGTAACCTCATCAGCATTTACATTATGAATAGTACAAACTGGAATACACTTTCCACACTTTACACAATCATCTGAGAACTCTTGAAAATTAAAGATATTTTCTGGGTTTAAACTCATTACTACACCGTTTTAGAAAATGTTTTTTTACTTGCGGCATGTTTTTTCATATAAGCGTCAAATGGCATCGCAATATTTCTAATAAGCAGAGTTCCTGTTTCGCTACATGCTATATGATTTTCATCCATAGTTAAAAGTTCTTCATCTGCAAATGGTTTAAGTGCTTCAATAGCATCCCCAAAATAAGTTTTAAACTCTATGTTAAAAAGCTTCTCAAATCTTTTTATATCAAGTTTGAAGTTACTCATAAGTTCCATAATCACAAACTGTCTTATCTGGTCATCTTCATTAAGAACTACGCCTCTTTCAAAAGGTAGTTTTCCAGCATCTATAGCAGCTTCATACTCTTTCATATCTTTAAAGTTTTGGTTATAACTATCAACACCCTCACCGATAGAAGTAAGCCCTACTCCGATTAAATCAGCGCCACCTTTTGTTGTATAACCTTGGAAGTTTCTATGAAGTTCGCCCTTCTCTATCGCTTTAAAGAGTTCATCTTCAGGTTTTGCAAAGTGATCCATACCTATCATTTTATAGCCATGCGATGTTAGAAAATCTATAGTATATTGCATGATTTGAAGTTTTTCATCTGGAAGAGGAAGCGTAGTTTCATCTATCTTTCTCATAGTCTTTTTCATCCAAGGAACATGAGCATAGTTAAATACTGCAAATCTATCAGGATTAAGGCTCAAAGACAACTCAAGCGTTTCTTTAAAAGTTTCTAATGTTTGAAATGGAAGCCCGTAAATCAAATCAACATTAACAGAAACCATATTGTACTTTCTTGCTAACTCCATTGCATCTTTTGTAATAGCGTAGGGTTGGATTCTATGCACTGCAACTTGAACTTTTTCATTAAAATCTTGAAGACCAAAACTTACACGGTTAAAACCTGCTTCACTCATTACACGCATCTGATCTTCATCAATATGACGAGGATCAATCTCGCAACTAACCTCTGCACCATCTACAAAGTTTGGAAAGTATGACTTTATCTCATCTATAATCTCTTTAAGTTGAGCAGCACTAAAAAATGTCGGAGTACCACCACCAAAGTGCATCTGAATAACTTCACGACTGCAATCTAAATGCTTTGAAAGTATTTTTAACTCTCTTTTTAAGTAGTCCATATAACGAAGCATCTTATCCTCTTTAGAGGTAAAAACAACATTACATCCACAAAAATAACAAGCATTTCTACAAAACGGAAGGTGAAAGTAAAGGCTAATAGGACGAGACGGATCTTGATTTTCTATCTTTTTAACATACTCATCATACTCATAAGAGTCACTAAACTCCAATGCTGTAGGATAACTTGTATAACGGGGACCTGGTTTTGAGTACTTTGTAAACTTTGCAAAATCTAGCATTTTTATAATCCATATATAATTAATTAACGCGATTATCTCTAAAAAATGCTAACAAACGGATAAATCTATTTATCTAACTCTCCTGCCAATCTTTGATATACCTCAGAAGTAGCTAAAAGTTCACTATGAGTTCCACATGCCATGATAGAACCTTTTTGCATAACCAAGATTTTATCTGCGTGTTCAATCGTGCTTAATCTATGAGCGATTGTTATGGTTATCTTATCTTTTGTGTACTCATCTAAAGCATTTTTAATTCTTTTTTCACTCTCATTATCCAAAGCACTTGTTGCCTCATCAAAAAGAAGAAGTGAAGAGTGTTTATAAATCGCTCTGGCTATAGCAACTCTCTGTCTCTGTCCACCGGATAGATTTGCTCCAAACTCTTCCATAAGAGTATGAATACCATCTTCAAGTGTAGCTACAAAATCTGTTGCATCTGCTAACTTCAAAGCTTCATAAACTCTTTTCTCATCAATCTCTTGACCATAAGCAACATTAGATGCCAGAGAATCCTGAAAGATATAAATTCTCTGAGTTACCAAAGAGATATGGTGTTTTAAAGAGTTCTGAGTAAACTCTTTTATATCTCTGTTATTTATTAAAACTTCTCCACTGCTAGGGTCATAAAAACGAAGAAGCATATTGATAAAAGTAGATTTTCCACCCCCACTATCTCCAACTAAAGCTATATTTTCTCCACTTTTTATATCTATACTTACACCATTTAAAGCAAGTGTGTCTTCATATTTAAGAACTACATTTTTAAACTCTACATGCCCTATATCTTCTTGCAAAAGTTTTGTTCCATCTACAATCTTACTCTGAGTATCTATAATCTCAAAAACTCTCTCACTTGCTGCGATGGCAGCTTGGATTTTAGAGTAGATAGAACCAATACGACGGATAGGTTGAAAAACAAGCCCGACAGCTGTTAAAAATGCTGTAAACTCACCTACACTCATATTTTCATTGTAAACTTCTCTACCACCGACAAAGATAACTGCAGCAAGTCCAACAGCACCAATTATCTCCATAAAAGGAGAAACAATCTCACCAACATAGATAGACTTCATATTTATCTTAAAATATTTCCAGTTTTGCAGACCAAAACGCTCTAGCTCATAAGTCTCAGTTGCATTTGCTTTTATGATTTCACTATTGTTAAAAATTTCTGTAAGTCTCGTTACAACATCTGCATTTTTTTCTTGTGAACGATGCGCATACTTTTTGAGTTTTTTAGCGATAAGCACGATGGGATATATTATAAGTGGAACTAAGATAAGAGCATAAAATGCAAGCATAGAGTTTAGATAGATAACATAACCTATAAGAGCTACAACTGTTACACTCTCACGAAACAACTCTGGCAACATATTTGATACAAAATACTCTATCTTAGCTATATCATTTACAACTCTTGAGATAAGTTCCCCACTTCTATTTTTATACAAAAAACCCATATCCAACAAAATCATTTTATGAAGCAAAATCTCTCTAAATCGTGCCATTATATGCTGACCGATATAGTTCATAAAGACAGATTGTATATAACGCCCTATTGCTTTTGCAAAGTATATACCGACTAAAGCTATCGGAATAATATATAACATCTCCTCTTTTTTTGAGATAAATAGATCATCCATAAGAGGTTTCATAATATGTGCAGTAGCTAAAGTAGCTGATGCTGTAAGGATAATACCGACTAAAACTAATGAATAGTAGAGTTTATACTCTAAAATATATGGCCAAAAACGCTTTAAAACTTTTCTCAAATATTTTCCTAATAGTTATTATTTTTGTGATTTTATCAGATATTCGGTAACTGCCAATGAAGCTTTGTAATACTCTTGACACTCTTGTTCTGCTTTTGTTAGAGCTTTTGTATCTTTAAAACCACCATCTTCTGCCACGATAACACCTGCATCATTAAATCCACAGTGCAACACATTTTTATCGAGAAGATTAGTTCCCACTGCCATATAATTTGCGTCGTAAAGCGTTAAATTATATAGGGTTGGAAAAATATCTTTATGCGATGAAGCCACTTTTGTATCTATGGGTTCTTTTGGTCTTAAATCATCTGGCATGTATATATAAAATGGAACTCGTTTTGTTTGTGTATAGTGGTCTTCATATCTCATAATCCCTTCTACTGTATTGTTATCAGCAGTTATGGCTACTACACTGTTTTTTGCCAAAGATGATTTTTTTATAGTGTCTAAAAACTCTCCTGCCATATCAACCGCATAAGCATAATCTATAAATCTTCTCTGTGCCAAATCCATGTCACCGGTTATATGCTCTTTTAAATCTTGTGAAATTTTCAAAGAATTTGATTTATAGTCATTAGGAATAGTATATGGTGGATGATTATTTGTAGTTAAAATAAAAATAAACTGAGGCTTTGTAGCTTTTTTCAACTTCTCTAACACATATCTATAAGTATAGCCGTCAAACACACCCCAGTCATGAGATATAGAGTCTAAATCCAAATCCAAACTACTTGAGATAGCTGCTTTACCCTCAACAGTGTCAAAACCCTGTCTTGACATAAAACTACCAACATTTCTCCAAGAGAGATCTCCACCATATACAAAACTTGTCTCATAACCTGCATCTTGATAGACTTTGGCACTTGCTTGAGTAAAAGAGGTATTTAAATATGCACTTTGAGCAAAAGAGGTTGAAGCGGGACGAGCAGTTATGTTTAAAAGCAGTGGCTCTAAAGAGACTACCGTACCATTTGAACTGGAGATAAAGTTAGTAAAAAGAGTATCTTCATCAAAATGTTTTTTCAATTTTCCCAAGATGTTAAAATCATCACTCTGGTAATCTAAAAGAGGCATACCAAAACTCTCAACCATAACCACAACTACATGTGGCTTTCTTCCATTTAACAGTTCGTTTTTTGCTGTTTTATGCTTAAGATTATTTAGAAGATTTTCTTTGTCTATGTCACTTTTTTGAGTATATATTTCAAAGGCTTTGGCTATTTTACCTTTGTATCCCGAACTTTTAATCAAGTCATAATTTCCAGATTTACTTTTAGCATACTGCTCGTAAGAGTTTAACATCGCATATCCGGCAGTTTGTGGAAGTTTGTTAACAAGAGGGTCTGCACTAACATCCGGAATATCTTTTGCCAATGGGAAAAGCCCAACAGAACCCCTACCTAAAAATGCAACAACAGCTATAACAGTTAAGAAAAAAAGAGCCTGTTTTGGTATCTTGTATTCCAGAAAAAAACTCTCTGTTTTTTTAAGAGTTTTTATAATTATAAAGTATAAAATCACAAAATAACCAAAGAGACAAAGCACAACTAAAGGAATATTATAATTCCCAAAAGCTGTCTTAATTAGTGCATCTGTATCATCATCAACTACACCAAAAATCATAAGCGTAGAGTGTTCAGCAAAATATGAAAAATAGACCAAATCTGCAAATGTTAAAGCACTGAGAAATGTTAAGAAAAAGATAAAATAGAGTCTAAAAAATCCATACAGATATTTTTGCAAAAATTTTAGGTTTAAAAGCCATATAAAAAAGAGCAGTAACACCGGCAGACTATAAATATAAGAAACTATACTAGCATCCAGTCTTATACCCAACCAAAAAGCACTAACAAGTTCTAAAGAAGAGTAAGAGGATGCAGAACTATAAGCATAGTAAAGATAGGCTCTAGCAAATGACATAAGTGATAAAACTACTAATGCTAATTTTAAAAATGAGTAAAAGAGATTTAGTAAAAAATTGAAATGTTGGTATCTTGGCATGTGGAATTATACTATGTTTAATCATAGTTTTAGTAAAATACTCCACTTTCAACAAAGGTACAAAATGAAAAAACGAATCTTAGTAACTGGAGGAGCCGGTTTTCTAGGCTCTCATCTATGCCAAAGGCTGTTAAATGAAGGCAATGAAGTCATCTGTTTAGACAACTTTTTTACCGGTGATAAAAAAAACATAGAACATCTTTTAGATAATCACTACTTTGAGCTTATTCGTCATGATGTAACCTTTCCAATATCTTTAGAAGTTGATGAGATATACAACCTTGCATGTCCGGCTTCACCACCACACTATCAGTTTGATCCGGTTCAAACAACAAAAACATCTGTAATTGGTGCTATAAATATGCTTGATTTAGCTAAAAAATGCAAGGCTAAAATCCTTCAAGCCAGCACAAGCGAAGTCTACGGTGACCCTGAAGTTCATCCTCAACCAGAGAGTTATAGAGGTTCGGTAAACACAACGGGGATCAGAGCTTGTTATGATGAGGGAAAACGCTGTGCAGAGACACTCTTTTTTGACTACTACAGACAACACAGTATAAACATCAAAGTAATGAGAATTTTCAACACTTATGGACCAAATATGAATCCTTATGACGGCAGAGTGGTGAGCAACTTTATAGTTCAAGCTTTAAAAGGTGAAGATATTACAATGTATGGTGATGGAACACAGAGCAGAAGTTTCTGTTTCGTTGATGATTTGATTGACGGAATGATAAGACTTATGAACTCTGGTGATGATTTTACGGGTCCGGTAAATATTGGAAATCCTGTTGAGTTTACAATGCTTGAGTTGGCAGAACAAGTTATAAAACTAACAGATTCTAAAAGCAAAATCATCTTTCAACCACTGCCACAAGATGACCCACTTCAAAGACAGCCTATAATTGATTTGGCAAAAGAAAAACTTGGCTGGGAACCTCATGTAAAGCTTGAAGATGGACTTAAAAAGAGTATTGAATATTTTAGAGAAAGAATCTAGCTTAAATATGCAAATTGAGTTAAATGATTCTTATCTCATTGGTTCTGAAACGAACAGAGCCTGTTACACCCATCCAAACGAGAGTGACAAGTGCATTAAAATCACTATCTCCGGTGATGATAAAGAGACAAACAGAGAGATGAAACAGTATTGTTATTTACAAAAAAAAGATATTTCTTGGGATTCGTTGGCAAAGTTTTATGGCACAGTTGAGACAAATCTTGGCAGAGGCGAAGTTGTTGAGCTTATTAAAGATTATGATGAAAATGTATCAAAATCTTTAGATGACTACTTTAGAAAAATCACCTCACACCAAGATATAAAAAAGTTTTTAGACCTTTTGTTTGAGTTAAAAAACTATCTCTACAGAGAAAAAATATATGTTAAAGATTTAAACGCTGTAAATGTTGTCTATCAAAAGTTTGATGAAAAAAATGCAAGGCTGGTTATCATAGACGGTCTTGCACAGAGTAACTATATTCCATTTTAGCAGATATATAGAGAGCCTGACAATAAAAAAGATAGATAAAAGCTGGAAACACTTTATCTACAAACTCAAAAAAAGATGCTCCACAAAATACAGTCCGGATCTTAAATCTGAACTGGACAAAAGGCAAATTTAATGATAAAAAAAGAAACAACAGCCCTTATATGTCTCTCTCACCATATCGGAGGAATGGAGTTAGCTGCTACTAAACTTGCAAAAGTTCTTAGTAACTATATAGACCTGACTTACATCATAAAAAAAGATACTTTTATAGACAAAGAGTGTAAAGAAAATCCTGATTATGCAACCTTAAAATATGAGACTATCAGTTTTAGTACAACTCTTATGAGTCCATCTATTATATTTGGAGTAAGAGAGATAGTCAAAAAAAATAACATAAAAAATGTAATCTTTGTCGGTGCTTCAGAGATGAAATCACTTCACTTTGCATTTTTAGGTTTAGATATAAACCTTATACTTAGACATGGAACACTAAAATCCCGTCCAAAAAAAGATTGGTTTCATACTCTTGTTTACTCAAAAGTATCTACTCATGTAGCTATTTCAAAGTATATGTCAGGCAATGTTAAAGAGATTATTCCCTTTGCTAAAGATACAAAACTAAAAGTAATAGTTCCATCCCTTGCCAACAAACTATCAGACAAAGAACGAACACCATCTGATACTCTAAGAATTTTACATGCAGGTCGTGTAACTTCGGGAAAAGGTATCGACAATGCTATCTTGGCATCTGAAATACTTTACAAAAACAACATAAAATTCATCTTTAACAATTATGGTCCTGCTGATGATAAATACAAAGATAAACTTCAACAACTGCTTTCAGAGATAGATTATGAAGAGTTTGTCCATATAAACGGATTTACAGACAGCATATATGATAAGTATAAAGAGCATGATATATTTCTCTTTCCAACTCCGGATGAGGGCTATGGAAATGTTATGATGGAATCTATCTCTCACGGAATCATAGTCCTAGCCTTTGATAACACTGCCATAAGTAACTTTGGTGAGATGGGATTTCATATACATCTAGTAGAAGATGGCTCTCTTAAAGCACTAAAAGAGAAACTTCTATATATAGCAAATCATTTAGAAGAAGAGAAACGACTAGCCGATGAAAATGTAAAAATTGCAAAAGAGGTTTTCTCTCCAAAAAGAGAAGCTATGCAGTATATAGAACTGCTAAAATAATGGAGAAAAATTGAACACTTATAATATTGTAATCGCCTTTAACAAACTATATCTGCAACACGCCTGTGTAACAGTTATATCACTGCTAGAAAATAACAAAGATTTGAATTTTAAAATCTACATTATCTATGATGGTCTAAATTCTGATGATATTTCAATGATGAATGAACTGGTAAAACCTTACAGTTGTACTCTTGTTTTTAAAGAAGTTGATGACTCTATGTTTGACAATGTTGTAACAAAAGGCAGACAGACAAAAGTTGTTTACTACAATCTACTCATACCAAAACTGATTAACGAAGACAGAATCTACTATCTTGATGTTGATTTAGTGGTAAATGGCTCTATAAAAGAGTTTTATAACCAAGACTTTGAAGATAATTATGCAGTTGGTGTTGAGGATTGGAAACTGTTTGACAGGCACAAAGAGTTAAAGATGAAATCTACATCAAAATATCTCAACAATGGCTCAATGCTACTTAACTTAAAAAAAATTATAGCTGATAATTTATATGACAAATATATTGAGTCTATCAATACTATAGATAAACTAAAATTTTTAGACCAAGATGTTATTAATTCTG
>JAYELK010000101.1:0-2449 GCA_034717415.1 Campylobacterota bacterium
CATATGCAAATTATAAATCAATAAATATTAAAAAGAGTTTTCAAGAAGCTTATTTAACTTATTTATATCATCCGTATTTGAAAAACAACTCTTTTCTCCACAAATCATAAACTCTTTATCATCACTTAGCTTCTTTAGCACAAAAGGATAATCAAGAGTTGGTAATTTTGCTAAGTTTTCGGCATTTGATTTTATAACTCTATCGCCTTTTAAATATCTAAGCATCTGAGTTAGCATATATGGAAAATAGACTGGTTTTCTGCCTAACTCATAAGAGTTGTACTCTAAAGTTTTATAAGCAAAATGAGTATATTTTTCATCTTCGAGTAGAGTACCAAGTGATAGCAATACATCTATCATAACACTGATGGGACTTGTGTAAGTGTTGTCAGCAGTATCAGCTTTTACCTCAAACTCTCCAACACTGAAATTCCACATGCCAAGCTTGTAAAACTCCTCCAAAGCAGAGTTTGCAAATTTTTGAGCATCCATTAGGTATAGTTCATTCTGTGTAGAGTTATAAGCACTGAGAAGCGCTTGAGATAAAAAGGCGTAGTCCTCTAAAAAAGCACCAACTTTAGGTGTTTTATCTATAAGTGTTGAGTGATATAATTTACCATCAACATAGAGCGTATCTAGTAGTGCTTTAAGACTTTTTATAGCTAAATCTTTATACTTACTATCAATTGTACCTAACTTAAAAAGGGATTTTATCATCATGCTTGACCAGCTTGTTTGAATCTTTTTATCTATAAATGGATACTCTCTTGTTTTTCTTAGTGTTTGAAGCAGAATTTTTATATCTTTAAACTCTTTTGATTTTTTTCCACTCTCAAATCTAATGATATTTTTACCCTCAAAGTTTCCATCTCTAGTAACTTCCATCTCATTTAAAATAGTGTCAATATTTTCATAGTTGTTTTCACTTAAAATTGTATATACTTCATCGTAAGTATATATAAAGTAAGTTCCCTCTTCTCCATCACTATCAGCATCACTTGCACTGTAAAAAAGTCCATCTTCACTCATAAAGTTATGCCAAAAATCAGCTATCTCTTTGGCTGTTTCTAAAAATGTTTCATCTTTATAAGTTAGGTAGGTATTAGTATAGAGTTCACAAAGTAGGGCATTATCATAAAGCATCTTCTCAAAGTGAGGAACCTTCCACGAGCTATCTACTGAATAACGACAAAAACCACCATCAACTAAATCATACATGCCACCTTTTTTCATAGAGTTTAAAGTATCTATAACCATAGCCTTTGCAGCTTTGTCTTCATATAGTTTATCAATGTTGAGAAGTGCATTTAGAGTGTTGGCATGTGGAAATTTTGGGGCTACAGAAAAGCCACCATATCTTGTTTCATAATTGTTTTTTACTTGATACATAAAATTTTTAACAAAATCTTCTTTTAAAACTGTTGCTTCTTTTGGATGTGAAGTTGCTTTTTGTAAAAAGACCTCTATCTCATCTGCATTTTTAGTAAGGGCAGGGTCTCTATCATCTACTTTTTTGGCTATAAGTTTTGTAAGTTCTATAAACCCCATCCCCTCAACACTTCCAACTTGTGACTCAGGTGCTATATATGTTCCTGCAAAAAATGGTTTGTTCTGTGGAGTGGCAAAGATAGAGGTTGGCCATCCGCCACTACGGTTGTTTATAAGTGTATAAACTTCCTGATAGTGTTTGTCAATATCTGGACGCTCTTCTCTATCAACTTTTATAGAAACAAAATTATCATTTAAAATCTCTGCACACTCTTGGTTTTGAAATATTTTCTCCTCCATAACATGACACCAGTGGCAAGAGGAGTAACCGATAGATATAAATATAGCTTTGTTCTCTTTTTCGGCTTTAGCAAATGCTTCATCACACCAGCCAAACCAATCGACGGGATTATCTTTATGTTGTTGTAGGTATGGTGAATCTTCTTTTTCTAATCTATTTGACATAAGTAATTTCCATTTATTTTATTTATTTGTAGGGTATGGAAATATTGCTAATTTTGTGCTTAAAAAAGTTTATTATTTTAAGGAATTAAACAGTAACAATATTATAGTATAAATTTATTAAAAATAGAGTTGGTTAAATGAAACAATATTATGCGATAGATATTCGAAATGATTATGCTACTGTTTTATTATTTAAAAAAAAGCGTGATGTTGTTACTGTAGTTGATAGTCAAATTGTTAATATTTTAGAATTAAAAGATTTTTTAGACAGTAGATATTCCTTTTATCTTAGCGTTGAAATGAGTGAAGTTTTTGATGAAAGGGTTGATGTTCCTTCTGCTATTAAAAATGATTCAGTCATTAAAAATTTTATCTTAAAGAAATTTAAAGATTCTATATCTGATGAAAAGGATCTGTTTAATTATTATGAAGTGGAACAAAACGAGCATGATTCTACAACAACCTATCAAGTTGATGGAGTAGAGAGTAAAAAATA
>JAYELK010000102.1:0-2408 GCA_034717415.1 Campylobacterota bacterium
TTGAAAATATAAACAAGATAATAAAAGATAATTTAGCAGTAATGGTTTACTTCTCTGCACCGACTTGTGGTGTTTGCCATGCTCTAAAACCTAAACTGCTTGAAGCGATAGATAGAAATTTTGGTGAGTTTGAGGTTATAAGCATTGATACATCTACATGCCAAGAGATAGCTGCCCACTTTAGCGTTTTTGCTATTCCTACCGTTTTGATGTTTTTAGATGGTAAAGAATTTTTGAGAAAATCTCGTCACATGAGTGTAGATGAGGTCATTCGTGAGATAAAACGACCTTATGAGATTATGACTTCATAAGGAATAAAAATTAGTAAATACTTTTTCTAAATCCAACTCTAAGAACTAAAAGAATAATCTCACTGTTTTCAACTCTAAAAATCAGACGAATTTTTTTTGCTACCATAAATCTATACTGATTTTTAAATTCACTTCCCTTTAATTCTGTGACTTTCTTTGAGTTTTTTAAAACTTCAAAATTATCTGCCAAGTAGTGAATTTTTTTAACTATAAGTGTTCTATCTGGGTGAGAAAAAGATTTTAGGTCTTTGACGGACTTTTCAGAATATTTTATATTCAAAGTTTTATGCCTAACTCTTTATATACTTCTTCGCTATCATAAACTTTCATATCACCGGAGTTTATTTCTTTTGTAATTTTGTCAGCTACCACACTGTCTGTATAATCAAAATAAAAATCAAGTGCATTCTCAACTATCTCTCTTTGAGATTTATGTAGTGCATCTGCAACATTTTCAAGTTCTTTAGCAATATTCTCATCAAGAGAGATTAGTTTTTTTATAGTAGCCATAATTTACCCCAAACTATTAATATATCTAATTATATATCTATTTGGATATATTGTCAAATAAGTTTACCTCATAAAAGCCAAAAGTGAAGCTGTAACTGCAACATTTAGAGACTCTACACCTCTGTTCATGGGAATTGAAACTGAAGCATTGCATAGTTTTTCAACTTCTTTACTTACTCCATCACTCTCATTTCCTAAAACAAAGATGCTCTTGGCATGTGGAGTCAAATCATATATACTGGCTTTGGCATGTGAAGAGAGTGCATAGATTTTTGTTTCACTTATATCGTTTAAAATCTCATCAAGGGAATTACAAAAGTAGATGGGTAGTTTAAAAAGAGTTCCGGCACTAGCTTTTACAACGAGTGGGGAAATTTTGGCAGAGTTTTTTTTAGGAAGAATGATACCATCAACATTTCCAGCAGCACATGAACGGATAATCATTCCTAGATTTTGTGGATTATGAATACCATCAAGTGCGATAAGTCTAAAACTATCAAGATTTTTTATCTCTTTTGCATTTTGGTAACTTTTTGAGATAATGTCTATGGCTACACCTTGGTCTTGTTTGGCATTTTTACTTATGCGTGAAAGAGCATTTTTGTTATGATGAAAAATCTCCAAATCTCTTTTTTTAGCCAAAGAGAGTATCTCTTTAATTGCTCCATCACTTTTGTTGGAATCTGCCATGTGGATTTTGTGAACCTCAACAGAGTTATCCTGTAAGATTTCTATAACTACATTTCTACCGTAAAGTGTAATTATTTTTTCAAAAAACGCTTTTTTATCTTTGTACTCTTGTGAATCGTTCATTATTTAGTTTTCCCCTTTAATTAACGATATTATAGACTATCTCTGTTTTATTTTTGATAACTTTAATCTCTTGAATATTTAAGTTATCAATTTCTAGCGACATAAATTCCTTTATGGAACTGATATTGTGTTTTGCTAACTCCCTTAAAACTAAGCCTCTGTAAGCTTTTGCCCAATGACTGACAGTTTTTGTGCCTTTTAAAAACTTTAGAGTAGTGTAAGGTTTTGTGACTTTGTAAAACTTATCATAATATCCGGCTCTTAAATCTAAAATCTCATCATTTGCCAGATAGAGGTCTAACTGATAAGTAAATCTATCTTTATAAAATCTGTCTGGTATAAATTTACCTATATCGTTTCCCTGTTTTACTTTATAGTTTGCAATTGTATCACCACCGAGTATTGCTCCATAGAGGTTAGAAAAGATTATGCTATTTTCTTTTAGGTATTTTTGTGCATCTAAATCAAGAGAATGAAAATCAAGATAATCATAAGCAACCCCTCGGTATCTTTCAATGGCACACATAAGGGGAGAGTTGAAAATATCATCTATATATGGCAGACAATCACTAAACTTTTTAAAACCAAAAAGTTTGCATATATTATCTTCATTGCCACTGTTTGCGATTTTATTATAGGCATGTAGTATCTCATCTCTCGCACTATTTGAACCAAGAAGTTCTTTTTTTATTTCATCTCCACCACTAGCTTTACTCTCAGCTGGAGAGAATAATATTTTTAACATTTTTTGAAGCCTTATATTTTTATTTAATA
>JAYELK010000103.1:0-2385 GCA_034717415.1 Campylobacterota bacterium
TAAAAAATGGTATAAACCTACACATAAACCTTAAAAACAACATTAAAATCAATGGGCTTATAAATGAGTTTAAACATCTCTTTCTAAATCTTCTTAGTAACTCCATAGATGCTTTTAATGAAAAAGAGATAAAACAAAGAGATATTTACATCAGAAGTTATGAAAAAAACACAACCAGATATATAGAGTTTGAAGATAGTGCAGGAGGAATACCTCAGCATGTGATAAATGATATTTTTAAGCCAAATGTAACCACAAAAGAACAGGGCAAAGGAACAGGTATAGGTCTATATATGAGTTCACAAATCGTTCAAAAAAGTGGTGGTAGAGTTGATGTAAAAAACTCTAATATGGGTGCATTGTTTACAATCACTTTACGATAATCAACTACTACTAAACATCAAACATTTTTATAATCATAAATTTGCTATAATTTCAAACTTAATAACAAAGGTAAGAGTCTGTTGTTAAAATTTCAAGTTTAAGGATTCTCTATGAATCATATAAAAAAGGGTAAGTACAGACCCTATCCACAAATAGATTTGCCAAATCGTCAATGGCCAAATAACACAATTACAAAAGCTCCTGCGTGGTGTAGTGTTGATTTGCGAGATGGTAATCAGGCACTTATCAACCCTATGGATATGGATAAAAAACTTGAACTTTTCAGACTCTTACTCAAACTCGGATTTAAAGAAATAGAAGTTGGATTTCCATCAGCTTCTAAAGTAGAATTTGACTTTTTACGACGCTTGGTTGATGATAATCTTATACCTGATGATGTTACGGTTCAAATTTTAGTTCAAGCTAGAGAACATCTTATAGCTAAAAGCTTTGAGGCTTTAAAAGGTGTTAAAAAAGCAACTGTTCATCTTTATAACTCAACTTCTATTGCCCAGAGAAAGATAGTTTTTTCTAAAGGCAAAGAGGAGATTATAGCTTTAGCACTAGAGGGTATAGACTTAATCAAAAAGTATGAAAAAGAACATGATGGTAAAATTTTCTTAGAGTATTCACCTGAGAGTTTTACTGGAACAGAGTTGGAATTTGCTGCAGAGATTTGTAATGAGGTAACAAAGCGTTGGGGTATTGCTGATAACAGAAAAGTTATCATTAATCTACCTGCTACTGTTGAAATGGCTACACCAAATGTCTATGCAGACCAGATAGAGTGGATGAGCAATCATTTAGAGAGTCGTAAAAATGTAATCATCTCTACTCACACTCACAACGATAGAGGTACTTCTATAGCTGCGACAGAGTTAGCCCTTTTAGCTGGTGCAGATAGAGTTGAGGGAACACTTTTAAGCAATGGTGAGAGAACTGGAAATGTTGATATTATTACAGTAGCACTAAATATGACAACACAAGGTGTTGATTCTAAACTTGATTTTTCAAATATAAATGAAGTTTTAAATGTAGTTGAGAGATGTACAGAGATGAGTACACATGCTCGTCATCCATATGTTGGGGATTTAGTTTATACTGCATTTTCAGGCTCACACCAAGATGCTATAAATAAAGGTTTAGCATATCGTAAAGCACAAAAAAATGAGTTTTGGGAAGTTCCATACTTACCGATAGACCCTGAAGATGTGGGAAGAACTTATGAGTCTATTATCCGTATCAACTCTCAATCTGGCAAAGGTGGGGTAGCTTATATTTTAGAAAAAAACTATGGCTATCAAATCCCAAAAGCTATGCAACCTGAACTAGGACGAACAGTCCAAGCTGTTAGTGATGCAAAAGGCAAAGAGTTAGACTCAAAAGAGATTTTGGATATTTTTACTAAGAGTTACTTTAAAGTAGATGAGCATATCTCTTTGGTTGATTTCAGACTTTCATCAAATGCCAAGACTTCTACATGCCAACTAACTTATAGCTACAAAGGCAAAGAGATAGTTGCAACAGGTGAAGGCAACGGTCCCATTGACGCATCTAAAGCAGCACTTATGAAAGACTATAAGAAAGAGTTTGTTTTAGCTTCATACTCTGAGCACTCATGTGGAGACAAAAGTTCTGCAAAAGCTGTAGCCTACATAGAGATACAAAACGAAGATATACTCTCATGTTTTGGTGTAGGAGCCGACAGCGATATAGCCACAGCTTCTGTAAAAGCTCTTTTTTCAGCTCTCAACAGAGCTTTTTCATAATACTCTCTTGGCATGTGAACTCTGTTTCTACATGCCTTAACTATCTAAAACGATAAAACCCACTTAAAGTAGTAACTATCTTCATCTTGTAACATTGCCCCTACACCCCCAATAATTCCATACCAAATTAGACAACAAGCCAAATTGCTCTATAATTAGGTACTTTAAAGCGAAAAAGCCACACTAAAAACTTTCACCTATCTGGTGTAACTTTTTCCAAAACAAGAGAATT
>JAYELK010000104.1:0-12228 GCA_034717415.1 Campylobacterota bacterium
CTGTTGAAGCGATTTTACATGCTCTTATCCCTTTTAAATTTGTTGATCATACTCATACAGATGCTGTTGTGACAATTACAAATACAGAGGGTGGTGAGGATAAAATCAAAGAGCTTTATGGTGATAAAGTATTAATTATCCCATACATTATGCCAGGTTTTGTTCTTGCAAAACTGATTTATGATATGACTAGAGATGTTGATTGGAATGAGCTTGAGGGGATGGTTTTAATGAATCATGGTCTTTTTACATTTAATGATGATGCTAAAAAATCTTATGAGAAGACAATTGAGTTGGTAGATAGGGCTGAGAAGTATTTGGTAGATAATGGTGCTGAGTTATCGTTCCCACGCGAGAGCGTGGGAACGAGTAGTGTACACTCTAGTTCCAATGCTTCAGCGTTGGAACTCCAAGAGTTAGCAAAAATTAGAAAAGAGGTTTCAACCTTAAAAGGTCACGCTACTATCTCTATCTTAAATGATTCATCTTTGGCATGTGGCTTTGCAAATGAAGATATTCAAAAAATCGCAACTCAAGGTCCACTTACTCCAGACCATGTAATCAGAACAAAAAGAATACCTGCTATATTAACGGCATTTAGTTCCACCTCTCCTGAAGTGGAACTAAAAGCTTATATAGATGAATATGAACAATATTTTCAAAATAATAAAACGAACGAAACACTTTTAAATCCAGCTCCAAATTTTGCGATTTTAAAAAACAGAGCAACTCTCTCTTTTGGAAAAAATGCAAAAGAAGCAAATATCATTAAAGATATAAACGAACATTCATTTGAGGCAATTTTAAAGGCTGAAAAACTTGGAGGGTATAAAGCTTTAAGTGCGAAGCATATTTTTGAAGTTGAGTATTGGTCTCTTGAACAGGCAAAACTAAAAAAAGCTACCTCTTCACCGGAATTTAGTGGAAAAGTTGCACTTGTAACTGGTGGTGCTAGTGGAATTGGCTTGGCAATTGCGAAGATGTTAAACTCTCGTGGATGTGCCGTTGTCGTTTTAGACTTGAATTTGGAAGTTGAAAATATTTTTAATAAAGCAGATATGATAGGTGTTAAATGTGATTTAACTTCAAGTGACGATATTAAAAATGCAGTTTCAAAGACGGTTAAAAACTTTGGTGGGATTGATATAGTTGTTAGTAATGCCGGAATATTTACGCCGAGTGAAAACTTAGATAGTTTGAGTGATGAGAACTGGGAAAAAAGTATGAATATAAATCTTACTGCTCATCAAAAACTTATCCGTGAAACAGCACCATTTTTAAAACTTGGAATTGACCCTGCTATCGTAATGGTGGCATCTAAAAACTTTCCGGCACCGGGAAAAGGTGCGGCAGCTTATTCAGTTGCAAAAGCCGGACAGACTCAACTTGCAAGAATTGCAGCACTTGAACTTGGAGAATTTGGTGTAAGAGTAAATACTCTGCATCCACATGCCGTGTTTGATACGAGCTTATGGACTGATGAAGTTTTAGAGAGTCGTGCAAAAGCTTATGGCATGAGTGTTGAGGAATATAAAACAAATAATGTTTTAAGAACTGAAATCAAGTCTGATAATGTAGCAGAGTTGGTTTGTGCAATGGCAGGAAAAGTATTTGCTAAAACTACAGGCTCACAAGTTGCGATTGACGGTGGAAGTGATAGGATAATTTAATGTCTTACTTAATGGCGATAGATGCAGGAACAGGAAGTATCAGAGCAGTTGTTTTTGACTTAAAGGGCAATCAAATCTCAATGGCCGGGAAAGAGTGGACTCATTTGGAAGAGGAGGGTGTTCCTAACTCTATGAGTTTTGATTTTGAATCAAATTGGACTTTGGCATGTGAAGTTATAAAAGAGGCTTTGACACTTGGAAATATTCAAGCAGAAGATATTTTGGCTCTTAGTGCTACGAGTATGCGTGAGGGGATTGTTCTTTATGACAAAGACGGCAGAGAACTTTGGGGTGTTGCAAATGTTGATGCAAGGGCTGATAAAGAAGTTAAATATCTAAAAGATAATTTTCCTGAAATTGAACAAGAATTTTATAATCTCAGTGGTCAAACTTTTGCTTTGGGTGCTTTGCCTCGCATAATGTGGCTTAAAAATAACAGACTTGAGATTTATGAAAAAGTGGCAAAAATTTCAATGATTGGGGATTGGATTTTAGCTAAACTCAGTGGAGTTATCGCAAGTGATCCAAGTAATGGTGGAACAACCGGAATATTTTCACTGCAAAATCGTGATTGGCATGTGGATATGGCTACTAAAGTTGGTCTTAAAGATGATATTTTTCCTCCAGTTTTGGAAGTTGGAACTTGGATAGGTGATATTACGCAAAAAGCTTCTGATGAAACAGGATTAAGCACAAAAACAAAAGTTGTGATGGGTGGTGGAGATGTTCAACTTGGTTCTGCCGGTCTTGGAGTTGTTGAAGATGGACAAGTTGCAATTTTAGGTGGCTCTTTTTGGCAACAGATTGTAAATATTAAAAGCAGTGTAAAACCACCACAAGATATGGGTATAAGAGTAAATCCTCATGTTGTAGCAGGGCTTTCACAAGCTGAGGGAATTACATTTTTTTCAGGTCTTGTTATGAGATGGTTTAGAGATGCTTTTTGTGATTTGGAAAAACTTGAAGCTAAAGATATGGGGATAGATACCTATACTGTTTTGGAGCAAAAAGCTAAAGATCTGCCTGTAGGTTCTTATGGGATTGTGCCGATATTTTCAGACTCTATGAAGTATGGAAAGTGGTATCATGCAGCACCAAGTTTTTTAAATCTTTCACTTGATGCAGAGCTTTGTAACCGTGCTTCAATGTTCAAATCTTTGCAGGAAAATGCTTGTATAGTCTCTGCTATAAACTTAGAAAAAATCAAAGAGTTTACAAGTGTTGAGATAGAGGAAATTGTCTTTGCAGGTGGGGCAAGCAGGGGTGAACTCTGGTCACAAACTTTGGCAGATGTAACAGGATGTAGAGTTAAAATCCCTAAAGTTACAGAGGCAACGGCTTTGGGTGCTTCTATCTCTGCTGGAGTCGGTGCAGGGGTTTATAACTCACTTGTAGAAGCTTCAAAAGAGTTAGTAGTTTGGGATAGGGTTTATGAACCTAATATGGAGCATAAAAAACTATATGATGAGATAAAAATTAAGTGGCAAAAGGCTTATGAAGTGCAGTTAAAGTTAGTAGATGATAATATTACGACTTCAATGTGGAAGGCACCGGGGTTATAATGAATATTAGAGAAAAAATTTTAGATACAAAACGAATAGATTTTGATGAGGCTTTAAGTCTTTATGATATGGACTTTTTTGAGCTTGGAGAGTTGGCTGATGGTGTAAGACAAAAGATGTTTGGTAAAAAAACATACTTTAATATAAATCGCCATATTAATCCCACAAATATCTGTGCAGATGTTTGTAAATTTTGTGCATACTCTGCAAATAGAAAAAATCCAAATCCATATACAATGCAACATGAAGAGATTTTAAAGATTGTAAAAGATGTTGAGGCAAAGGGTGCCAAAGAGGTGCATATTGTTTCAGCTCATAATCCTGATGCTGGAGTAGAGTGGTATCTGGAGATTTTTAAAAAGATTAAAACTACCTATCCTCATCTGCATGTAAAAGCTCTGACTGCTGCCGAAGTGGATTTTATAGCGCGTCATTATGGTTATAGTTATGATGAAGTTCTTGATATGATGATTGCCAACGGTGTTGATTCTATGCCCGGTGGTGGGGCTGAGATCTTTGATGAGAAGGTGCGAGACTATATCTGTAAAGGTAAAGTAACTTCAGATCAATGGTTTGAGATTCACCAAAAGTGGCATGAGAGAGGTAAGAAATCAAATGTTACTATGCTTTTTGGGCATGTGGAGAGCCGTGCAAATAGAATAGACCATATGATGAGGATAAGAGAACTTCAAGATAAAACAGGTGGTTTTAACGCTTTTATTCCGTTGGTTTATCAACGAGAAAATAACTATCTAAAAGTTGATACCTTTATGACTGCAAATGAGATACTAAAAACAATGGCAATTAGTCGTATAGTTTTAGATAATGTAGAAAATTTAAAAGCTTACTGGGTAACTTCAACTGTAAACTTGGCACTTTTGGCTCAAGAGTTTGGAGCAAATGACTTGGATGGAACTATAGAAAAAGAGTCTATAAACTCTGCTGCCGGGGCTAAGAGTGCAAACGGTGTAAACCTTGAAGAGTTTGTAGGACTTATCAAAAACAGTGGTTTTATTCCTGTTGAGAGGGATAGCCTTTATAATGAAATAAAAGAGTGGTAGGTTTTATATCTATTGGTTCCACCTCAGGAGAGGTGGAACTAGACTTAACAACTAATTCTTGTTCCACCTCTCCCGAGGTGGAGTATATTTAGCTATGCAAATATCAGTAATAATTCCAACATATAATCGATATAAGTTCTTAAAAAGGGCATTGAGTTCCGTTTATGCCCAAACCTACATGCCAAAAGAAGTTATCATCATAGATGATGGTTCGACTGATAACACTTCACAAATTCAGATAGATTTCCCACATGCCAACTATATTTATCAAGAAAATGCAGGTGTTTCTAGTGCTAGAAATTTAGGTATAAAAAACTCCACAAAAGAGTGGATAGCTTTTTTGGATTCTGATGATGAGTGGCATCTGGATAAGTTGGCTTGGCATGTGGAATTTCACAAAAATAGTCCTGAAATTTTAATGAGTTATACAGATGAGAAGTGGATTCGAGACGGTGTAGAAATTAAAGTTCATAAAAAGTATCAAAAATATGGTGGAGATATTTTTGATAAATGTCTCTCTCACTGTATTATCGCTCCATCTGCTACGCTGATCCATAAAAAACTCTTAGATAGAGTCGGAGTTTTTGATGAGAGTTTGGAAGTTTGTGAAGATTATGATTTGTGGCTTCGTGTGGCATGTGAACATAAAATAGGTTTATGTGATAAAAAACTTATAACAAAATATGCAGGGCATGAAGACCAACTTAGTTTCAGGCATTGGGGGATGGATAGATTTCGTGTAAAAGCTTTGGAAAAGTTACTAAAAACTGATAAAAAAGAGATGGTTATAGAGAGTTTGTTGAAAAAGTATAGAGTGCTGCTTAAAGGTGCCATAAAGTATGATAAAATATCAGAGATTAAAGAGTATCGGAAGAAAATAAAAATTTATGAATAACTTAACCAAAGAGACCAAATTAACCATTGTCTATATTTTAATTGCCTTTTCATTCTCAGTTCTTATGAGAATGATTTGGGTCTATCAGTTTGAGGGTTATGAAGCTTTTAAATACGCCGGTCAGTTTATGATAAATACAAATGATGGTTACTACTGGGCAGAGGGTGCTAGAGATTTGTTAGGTGGTTTTACTCAAGATGATTATAGTTCATCACCGACTGCAAGTGCCACTTCACAGCTTACTGCTTTTTTTGCTTTTGTTTTGCCCTTTTCTTTTGAGACGATTATTTTATATATGCCGGTTTTTTTAAGTTCACTTGTTGTTGTGCCTATTATCTTAATCGCTAAAGATTTGAAAAACTTAGATATGGGTCTGATTGCGGCACTATTGGCATCTATAGCTTGGAGTTATTACAATCGTACTATGATAGGGTATTATGATACTGATATGCTAAATATTGTACTTCCAATGTTTTTGCTTTGGTCTATCATCTGGGCTATTGATACTAAAAAAGATATATTTTTACTGATTGTAGCACTAGATATTTTAGTTTATAGATGGTGGTATCCTCAAAGTTATGCTCTGGAGTTTTCATTTTTCGGTTTGATATTTCTCTACACTTTGATATGGGATAGAAAAAATCTCTACAACTACAAGCTTCTAGCTATTATGATGTTCGCTATGATGAATGTTGATGGGTTTATTAGATTTCCATTGGTTTTGCTTGTTTTTTATATGTTTAAACAGGAAAAACTTCAAAAGTATATCTACCATATTTTAGCTCTTTCAATTGTTTTGTTTTTAGCTACGGGTGGGTTTAATCCTATTTGGGTTAGATTAAAATTATATGTTTTTACAGATGTTGTAAGTGTTTCTCAAGATGGTATGAATCTACATTTTTATAGTGTGATGCAGACGATTAGAGAAGCAGGTCATATTCCTTTTGAGACCTTTGCTAATCGTATAAGTGGGCATACCGTTACATTTATTTTATCTGTTATCGGGTATCTTTATCTCTCTTATAGATATAGAATCATGCTTTTTGCACTTCCAATGGTAGGATTGGGATTTTTAGCTAGTGTCGGTGGACTTAGATTTACCATATATGCTGTTCCTATTTTGGCTTTTGGTGTGGCTTTTTTGATTACGGAACTAACTAGATATATTACAGATAAAAGGAGTATTAGGTATTTTTCTTATTTTATTTTGACTCTTGGAGTTCTCTATCCAAATATAAAACATATAGAATCTTACAAAGTTCCAACTGTTTTTAATGCAGATGAAGTGAAAGTTTTAGATCTCTTAAAGTCTAAGGCTGATAGGGAAGATTATGTTGTGGCATGGTGGGATTATGGTTATCCTATAAGATATTACTCCGATGTAAAAACGCTAACAGATGGTGGAAAACATGGTGGAAGTGTAAACTTTCCAGTTAGTTTTATGCTGACACATCCAAGTGAGGAGGTTGCAAAACTGGCTAGACTTGATGTGGAGTTTACAGAGAAAGCCTTTAAGATTTATAAAAATAATGAAGAGTTAAATGAGTCTCAAAAAGTAAAGGTTTTCTCAAACATAGAAGAGATGACAAAAGATTATGGGTTTGATGATACAAATGACTTTTTGTTATCACTGCAAACTGATATTGACCTGCCACAAAAAACAAGAGATATTTACTTCTATCTGCCTTATAGAATGATAAATATATATCCTACAGTAGTAAAATTTTCAAACTTAAATTTGATGAATGGTGAGACAAAACCAGCACCATTTTACTTCGTAAGCAGAAATTTTAAAGAGTCAAAAGAGAGTATAGATTTAGGAAGTGGCATAGTTTTAAACAAGCTTAAACAAACTTTAACTATCGGTAAGAAAAAAGTATCTATAAAAAGAGTTGTCCAAACCTATTATGATAAGAACAATCAACTTCAAAAAAATGTGCAACTTGCTGATTTTAGCGCACCTCTTAGTTTGATATATATGTCGGCATATAGAACTTTTTTGGTTGTTGATGAGGCAACATATAACTCTCTTTATATTCAACTGATGGTATTAGAAGAGTATGATAAAAGAGTTTTTGAAAAGGTTGTAGCAAGTCCACATGCCAAGGTATATAAACTTAAGATATAATTATAAAAAAGGTAATAAACTAATATGAATAAACAGATAAAAAAGTGTCTTTTCCCAGCAGCAGGATATGGAACAAGGTTTTTACCGGCTACAAAAGCAATCCCAAAAGAGATGTTACCAGTGCTAACTAAACCACTTCTTCAGTATGGAGTAGAGGAGGCGATGAGTGCCGGTATAGATACTATGGCGATAGTAACAGGTCGTGGAAAGAGAGCGATAGAGGATCATTTTGATAGATCGTATGAGTTAGAACACCAGATAGATGGAACTTCAAAAGAGAGTTTGATGAGTGAGATACGAAGTATAATCGAAAAATGTACTTTTAGTTATACAAGACAGGTTGAGATGAAAGGTCTGGGACATGCTATTTTGACTGGTGAAACCCTTGTGGGAGACGAGCCATTTGCAGTTGTTCTTGCAGATGATTTGTGTGATAATGGGGGTGATTCGGTTCTATCTCAGATGACTAAGCTTTATGAAAAGTATCAATGCTCTATCGTAGCAGTTGAGGAGATACCACCGCAAGATAGCAATAAATATGGAGTAATAGCCGGAGAGAGTTTGGAAGATGGAATCATACGGGTAGATAATATGGTAGAAAAACCAGACCCAAAAGATGCTCCATCAAACTTGGCAATTATTGGAAGATATATACTAACTCCAGATATTTTTGAGATCCTTAGAGAGACTAAACCCGGTAAAGGTGGAGAGATTCAGATAACAGATGCACTTCTAACTCAAGCTAAGCAGGGAAATGTAATAGCTTATAAATTTAAAGGCAGAAGATTTGACTGTGGCTCCGTTAATGGCTTTGTGGAGGCTACTAACTACTTTTATGATAAAGAGAGTTAAAGTGTATGATTTAAAAAGAATAAATAAAGATTGTTTTTGGGAGTATGATTTTAGTGAGGATGATATTTTAAATATTAGTCGTTCAATGGATATAAAAGAGAAAAAATTTTTATTTGAAAAAATTCTTTTAAATTCAAATGAAATGTTACAAGATTTAGAAATTTTCAATCAGAATGACTTAAAATATTTTATAGAAGATTTTGAAGTGTCAGTTTTTAATTATGAATATAATTTTAGAAGAAAAAATATTGCAGAAGTCTGTTTTTTAAATAAAGAGTTGTTGATAGATGAGTTAAAATGGGTAGCATAGATTATAAAAAACTTTATGAACTTCAAGATATGGTTTTAGATGCTGGGTTTGCTAGTGAAGATTTATTAAAAAGTATTAGATTGGTTGAAAACACTTTTTTAGATAATTTTGATAAAGAATTTGAAAAATTAATATATGAAATAAAAGAGCAAAAAGAGCATAAAAAATAGATGAAATTTTTTATACTACTAATTATATCTATAGCACTTTTTGCAGATAAACCAAATCTATTTCTTTTAAATAAATACAATGAAAATATAGATGTAACTGGTTGGTATATGAGTGAAAAATTTGATGGTGTTAGAGCTTACTGGGATGGGCAAAAACTTATTTCCCGTTCTGGAAAAGTTTTTGTAACACCTAGATTTTTTATTGAAAATTTCCCAAAACATAGATTAGACGGTGAACTATGGAGTAAAAGAGAGGATTTTTCTAATATATCTTCTATAGTTAACAAAAAAAATCCACATGCCAAGTGGAGTGAACTGATTTATATAGTTTTTGAAGTTCCACATGCCAAAGGTAATCTGTTAGAAAGACTAAAAAAAGTAAAAGAAACCAGATATATCAAAGTTATAAAACAGGTAAAAGTTAAAGATAAAAAGCATCTGCAAAATTTTTTAAAAAGTGTTGAGAAGAAAGGTGGGGAAGGGGTTGTTGTTCGTGATGGAAGTTTGCTTTACTATACCGGCAGAGATAACAACGCTCTCAAAGTTAAGAGTTATATAGACGAGGAGTGTGAAGTAGTTGGCTATAACAAAGGTCAAGGAAAATACGAAAATATGCTTGGTTCACTCTACTGTAAAATGCAAAATGATAAAATTATAAAGATAGGAAGTGGATTAAGTGATAAAGATAGAACAAATCCACCAAAAATAGGTGCTATAATTAGATTTAAGTATTACGGTTTAACGACGAAAGGGAATCCTCGATTTCCGATCTTTTTAAGAGTTAGAAAATAGGAAAAAAATGATATGAACTACCAACACAATTTTAACCCAACCATATCAGATGAAGATGTTTTTAGTGAGATTTTAAAAGAGAGAGAGTCTGTAGGTTACTATAATTTGGTTCACCAAGATACCACTGCTTTTAAAGAGTATGCAAAAACTGTAAAACAAAAAAATATAGTGGTTATAGGTATAGGTGGAAGTACGCTTGGAACTTATGCTATCTACAAGTTTTTAAAACACTCAAAAAATTTAACTAAACAACTCTACTTTTTAGAAACAACAGACCCCATAGATATAAAATCAAAACTAGAGGCTATAGACTTAGGCGATACTCTTTTTATAGTTATATCAAAATCAGGTACCACTATAGAGACTATCTCTATCTTTAAATATATAAATTCACTTATAAAATGTGACAAAACAAACACTCTAGTTATAACAGAACAAAATTCAAAACTAGATAACTATGCAAAATTTAATGATATAAAATCGTTTGATATTCCAAAAGATGTAGGTGGAAGATTTTCGGTTTTTTCTGCTGTAGGATTGCTTCCTCTTGCTATCGTTGGGATAGATATGGATGAGTTGTTGAGTGGTACAAAAGAGGTCTATAACTCTTTTTTTAATAAAAAACAATATTATGAGAGACTTTTCAAAAAAGCTAGATTTTTTACAGAGTACAAAAATAAGTTTAATATAAATGTAGTCTTTTCATACTCTTCACGCTTAGAGGGTTTTAACAAGTGGTATATTCAGTTATGGGGAGAGAGTTTAGGCAAGATAGATATAAACAGCACAAATCAAGGTTTAACTCCCATAGGGATTATAGGACCCATAGATCAGCACTCTTTTTTACAGCTAATAGTGGAGGGAAAAAGAGATAAAACGGTCACAGTTATAAAAGTAGATGACTTTGACAGTGATTTGAAAATCCCATCAGTAAAGTTAGAAGGACTACAAGAGTTGGACTATATAGATGGTATAGAATTTTCTTCACTTATAAACAAACAAGCTGACGCAACAATTAAATCCATAAAAAACTTAAATGACATTCCCTGCGATGTTATAACGATAGATGGAGTGAGTGAAAAAGCGATAGCAGGTTTGATGTATGAGTATGAACTTCTTACATCTATCTGTGCTAAGTTTATGTATATTAATGCTTATGATCAACCTGGGGTTGAGAGTGGGAAGGTTATTTTAAAAGATAAGTTAAGTAAGAAGTGATATTTACATGTCTATTTTAAAATATGTTGTAGCACTCTTGTTTAGCATTACAAACTTATTTGCTGTAGTAGACCTAAACAATGCAACAGCCGATGAACTGCTAGAGTTAAACGGTATCGGAAAAGCGAAATCTCAAAAGATTGTTAAGTATAGAGAGTTTAGGGGTTGTTTTAAAACTGTAGATGATTTAGCTGATATTGATGGAATCAGTGAAAAAATAATCTCTAGCAATAGAGCCATTCTAATCCTTGGCACATGCAATAAAACTATGGATGAAGAGAGAGGTTCTCTTTCTAGTTTTAAAGATGTCTTACTTGACCCTGTTAACATTATATTTGTGACAATCATTTTTACACTTGCTTTTTTTGATCAAAAAGCAGGAAGAGACCTAAAGAGTCAAATCGTTAGTGTGGGTGTTTTAGGTACATTTGTAGGAATATTTATAGGTTTGCAAGGTTTCAATCCACAAGATATAGTAAATAGTGTTAATGATATTTTAGTAGGTTTAAAAACAGCATTTTTTACTTCTATAGTCGGAATGAGTGTAGCTACAACACTATCAGTCATCCAGCAACTAAAGGCTCCTTCTGAAAAAGAGTAGCGAATGGATGAGCATATCCGATATGATGTCGGGTTTGATGTTGGTTTTTTTGTTTATAGCTATCAGTTTTATGATAGAGGTTGAGTCCCAAAAACAAGAGATGAAAGATGTAGCAATCTCATATAGGGACGCTAAAGCAAATCTTAATGAAGTCTTATATGCTGAATTTGAAAATGATTTAGAGATGTGGGATGCTACCATTACTCAGGACAATAGTATAGTTTTTTCTTCTCCAGATATTTTGTTTGAGGTAAGTCGTAGTGATATAAAAGATGAGTTTAAAGTAGTGTTGGATGATTTTTTTTCAAGATATGTAACTGTTTTAACCTCAAAAGAGTATAAAGATGAGATAAAAGAGTTAAGAGTTGAAGGGCATACTTCGGATAGTTGGGAGGATGCAAAATCTCAAAAAGAGATATACCTGAAAAACATGCAACTCTCACAAAACAGAGCCTATAAAGTTCTTTCATACTGCTATAGTTTAGAAGATGAGACCGTGCAACAAAACAGACCTTGGCTTCAAAAACATTTCAGAGCAAATGGAATGGCATATTCTAAGTTAAAAGATAAAGCCAGAGCAAGAAGAGTTGAGTTCACAATCCAGATGAAAAGTGAAGATAGGGTTTATGAGATTTTGAAATAAACAAGGTGAGATTAAAGCTACAGTTTAATAGTAATCTAATACCTTTTGCTATACACTATTTGAAATCAAATTTAAAGTAGATAGATGTTAAATGAAAAGCATAGATTTTATGGTAAAACTAAACTTATAGAGTTAGAAAAATTTAAAAATATTTTTAATTCTCAAAAATTTGAATATGTTGATGCGATTTTATTGTTTGGAAGTCGTGCTATAGGTACTTTTCATGAAAGAAGTGACTATGATTTTGCGGTGCTTTTAAAAAGAGATAAAGTAAATGCGTGGGGTGAGATGTCAAGAATCTGGGTGGATATTGGTCATAACTTTAA
>JAYELK010000105.1:0-12207 GCA_034717415.1 Campylobacterota bacterium
CAATTTGCGACCAGTTGAGTTTTATAAACCTATCGCACTCCGTTTGCTGACTCATCCACGACTTACTTCATTTCATTTCGTAAGCTTTCGTAGACGAGTAATAAGATTTTCAGTTATTTATATAAGTCTAGTACTAAATCTTTACCTGCATCAGGCATTAAATGAGAGTATCTAAGAGTCATCTCTTATTTTTATGGTGCATTAGATTTTTTATTGTAATGATAGAAGCACCTTTTAGTGCTAAATGACTTGCAAAAGTATGTCTTAGTGAATGAACGACAACACGATTTTTTCTATCTGTCTTAAATAAACCTTATCTACCTCTTTTTCTTCTTCATTTACAATGGATTTGTAAAAGACACCCTACGACCTTGTAGCTGTTCTTTTATTTAATGTTTTTAACTGTATCATTTCATTTCCTAAATATAAAATTTATTTTTTAGTCAAATTTCAGTCCCTTGAGAGCAGTTTAAATATGAATAAATTTGACAAAGTCCCACTATATGAGGGACTAAAACTATATTACAAAAAAGCCAAACAACCCCCTTGCCTACGAGATTAGACAAGGTTTGAGGAGATTTAAATGAGCATCTATAGAGAATACGACATCAGAGGAATTTACGAAAAAGAGTTAAATGAACAGAGTGTTACTCGCATAGGTTATGTTCTTGCTTCAAAAATAAAGGGCAAATATGTAGCTGTTGGTTATGATGCCAGAAGTCACTCTCCTATTCTTTTTGAGTATCTAGTTGCCGGACTTAATGCCGGTGGGAAAAAAGTTCTTGATATGGGACTTGTTCCTACTCCTGTAAACTATTTTACAAATTACCAAGAGTGGGCAGTAGATGGTATTGGTATCACTCCCTCTGCTTCTGTTATGATTACAGGTTCACACAATCCTAGTGAGTACAACGGTTTTAAGATTACAGTAGATAAAGCACCTTTTTTTAGTGAAGATATTTATGCTCTTGGGTCTCAATGTGAATCTATGGATTATATTCCACGAGCCAAGAGTCGAGAAGTAACGAAGATAGATGCAGTTAATAGATATATTGACTTTATTGTAAATGCGTTTGAGCATCTAAAAGATATGGATACTAAAATAGCTTATGATTGTGGAAACGGTGTTGCAGGTGTTGTCACTGAAGATATTTTTTCTCGTCTTAACCTTAAAACAAAAGGTCTTTTCGTTGAACCAGACGGAACCTTTCCAAATCACCACCCAGACCCATCAGATGAACGCAACTTAAAAGATATTAAACAACTTCTAGCAGATGGTAATGATATAGCCTTTGCCTATGATGGAGATGCTGACAGGATTGCAGTTCTAACTCATAAAAACAATATTAAAGGCGATATGATGGCTCTTCTCTACTCTATGAAGATGGATAAGCCAACTGTTATCGGTGAAGTAAAATGCTCACAAGTAATGTATGATGAGTTAGAAAAACGAGGTTGTAAAGCTATCATGTATAAAACAGGTCACTCAAATCTCAAAGTAAAGATGAAAGAGACAGGAGCAGAGTTGGCATGTGAAGTTAGTGGACATGTGTTTTTCAAAAATCGCTACTTTGGTTATGATGATGCAATATACGCAACTCTTAGAATGTTAGAGTTGGTTTATGATGGTATAAACTTAGATGCAGAACTTGAAAAACTACCAAAAGTCTTCTCAACAGAGGAGATAAAAGTAAAAACAACTGAGAGTGAAAAGTTTAAAATAATAGACAAAGTTAAAGAGTTACTAAAAAATCCTCCAGCTTCATTTCCAACTATAAAAGATATTATAGATGTAGATGGTGTTCGTATAAATTTTGAAAATGGTTGGGGTTTAGTTCGTGCTAGCAATACAACCCCTGTTTTGGTTACTCGTTTTGAATCAACTTCCAAAGAAGAGGTAAAATTTTATGAAAAAGCTATCAATGATTTGATTTTAAAAGCTAAAGAATCTATTTAGTTATTATAATATATAATATTTAAAAAATAAAATGAGCAGTAATCCCAAATAATTCCATAAGAATAAAAAATTTAAACTATCATTGCACTCAAGGCAAGTTCATTAAAAATTTACACCACCAATAAGGTGGCTTAAAATTTTTACTAAACATCCCTTAAGCACAAGCATAGATAAATTTTATAAATCCTTATGGAATTATTTGGGGTAATTGAAATTAATTTTGAAGATTTTATTAGTATTGTTTTTATCTCACTCTCTTGGAGCACACCAACTTGAAAAAGTTTCACTACAACTTCAGTGGCTTGATCAGTTTCAGTTCGCAGGTTACTATGTTGCCAAAGAAAAAGGTTTTTATGAAGATGTAGGACTTGAAGTAGAGATTAAAAAATTCAACTATAAAACCTCAACTACAGATGAAGTTTTAAATAAGAAGACTACTTATAGTGTAGGTCGTTTATCTCTAATCATTGATAAAAGCAACGGTAAAAACATTGTTTTACTAGCATCTATATTCCAATCTTCTCCCTCTGTATTAGTTGCAACAAAAGACTCAAATATAAACTCTGTAAAAGACTTTCAAAATAAGAAAATTATGCTGACAGATGATATTATGATAACTGCTGCCCTACAGGCAATGGCAAATAAAAATAATATATCGCTAGAAAATATGATAAAAATGGAACACTCACTTGACATTAAGGATCTTATAAATAAAAAAACTGACCTTATGGCTATATACATATCTAACGAACCTTATATACTCAGAGAAAAAGGTATTGAGTATACTATTTTTGATCCAAAAGATTATGGTTTTGATTTTTATAGTGACTTTTTATTTACAAGTAATGAAGAGGTTCAAAATCATAGAGAAAGAACTATCAACTTTAAAAATGCCTCTTTAAAAGGTTGGGAATACGCTTTTAGTCATATGCAAGAGAGTGTTGATATTATACTTAAAAAATACAACTCACAAAACAAAACGAAAGAAGCTCTTCTCTTTGAAGCCCAAACTCTTAAAAAATTAGCATATCATAAAAATACAAAACTAGGAAACATAGAAATATCTAAGTTAAAAAGAATTTATGATGTATACAATCTTTTAAATTTTGTACAAAATGAGATAGACTTTAATAAATTTGTACTCTTTGAGAGAGATCCATTAGATTTTCACCCATCAAATAGTGAAAAAGAGTATCTAAAAAACAAAAAAGAGCTAAGAGTCTGCTCCAATCCAAAATGGATGCCATTAGAACAAATAACTGATGGAGAACTCATTGGCATTAGCGCTGACTACCTCAAAATAATTGAATCAAAGATAGATATACCCATAACTCTAATTCAGACAGAAAACTTAGAACAATCACTAGACTATTTTAAAAAACAAAAGTGTGATATCCTCTCCATTTTTGCCTCAACCCCAAAAAGAAAAGCTTATATGAACTTAACAACTCCATATCTAAGTACACCTCTTGTTATAGCAACAACTGCAGATAAATTTTTCATCTCAAATATAGAAGAGATTTTGGATAAAAAACTTGGGATAACTAAAGATTGTTCTTTTTGTGAGACACTGAAATTAAAATATCCAAATATAAATCTGGTTGAAGTAAATTCTACAAAAGAGGGACTGCAAGAAGTCGAAAATGGAAATCTGTATGGATATTTAAACAACCTTAATGTTATAGGCTATCAAATACAGAAAAACAATTTTTACTCACTAAAAATCGCAGGAAAATTTGAAGAAAATTGGAAACTTGGCATCAGTGTACAAAAAGATGATGAGATACTACTTGAAATTTTAAATAAAGCTATAAATAGTATAGACGATAAAACACAAAACAGTATCATCAGTCGATGGAGTAGTATAAAGTATGATTATGGCTTTGATTATAGACTATTTTGGCAAATACTATATGTGATAGGCTTTATAGTTTTAGCTCTTCTATATAGACACTATGAGATAAAAAAACACAACAAAAGGCTACTCTTACTCAATAAAAAGCTTGAACAACTCTCAACAACAGATACTCTGACAAAGATATACAATAGGAGATATTTAGATAGCAGAATGAATGAATCTTTTGAACTTTATAAACGCTATCAAACACCATTTTCACTTATTCTTATCGATATTGATGATTTTAAACTCATTAATGACACCTATGGGCATCAGATCGGAGACAGTGTATTACAAACAATTTCACAAACTATATCTAAAGATTTAAGAAAAAATGATGTTTTAGGCAGATGGGGTGGTGAAGAATTTTTAATTATCTTACACCATACAAAAATCAATGAAGCTCAAAAAATAGCACAAAAAATATGCTTGGCAATTGAAGAAGCAAGCTACGGAATTGAAAAAACTATTACGGCTAGCTTTGGTGTAACAGAAGTAACAAAAGATGATTTAGCCATAAACTTAATTACACGAGTCGATAAAGCACTATATAAAGCAAAAGATGAGGGTAAAAACAGAGTCGTTACTATTTTATAATCAAATCTTTACCCTACTTTTGTTATAATCACTCCATTATACAAAGGATTTTTTATGAAAACTCACACTATTTTAATGCCCCTAGATATGCACCTTCATCTTCGTGATGGGGCTATGCTTGAAACTGTTGCTCCACTGACTGCTTATAGTTACAGTGGTGCTATCATCATGCCAAATCTAGTTCCACCAGTTGCAAGTTTAGAAGAGATAAAAGCTTATAAACAACGGATTATGGCAGCAGTTCCAAACGACAATTTTGAACCATATATGACTATCTTTTACAAAAACTATGACAAAGCATTTTTAGAAAACATTGCTGATGAAATTATTGCTGTAAAACTCTATCCTGCCGGAATTACAACAAATTCTGAAGGTGGTGTTTCATCTTTTGATATTGAGGAGATGAGAGAGACTCTTGAAGCTATGAGTGAACTTGAAATTCCTCTTTGTGTTCATGGAGAAACAGATGGTTTCGTTATGGATAGAGAAGCTGAGTTTATGCCTGTTTACGAACTTTTGGCTCAAAACTTTCCAAAATTAAAAATCATCATGGAGCATATAACAACAAAAGCAGCAACCCAGATGCTAGACAAATATGAAAATTTATATGCAACTATTACTGTTCATCATCTTCTTTTAACTCTTGATGATGTTGTTGGTGGAATGATGATGCCTCATCACTTTTGTAAACCTATCGCGAAAAGACCAGAGGATTTGGATGCACTTCTAAACTTAGCACTGGAGGCTCATCCAAAAGTTATGTTTGGTTCAGACTCAGCACCTCATCCACAACATAAAAAAGAGAGTTGTGGATGTGCAGCCGGAGTATTTACAGCACCTATCTCACTTCAACTTCTGTGTGAGATTTTTGAGCAGTATGACAAGCTAGATAATCTTCAAGCATTTGTAAGTGATAATGCTCAAAACATTTATGGAATCTGCCCTGAATTTAAAGAGATTACTTTAGAGAAAAGAACATTTGTCGTTCCTGAAACTTATGGTTCTGTTGTACCTATGTATGCAGGTAAAGCTATCAGTTGGGCCATCGAGAGTGTCGAATAAAATACTACTCTTAGAAGATGATCAGCTTTTAGCTGAAACTCTTGTTGATTTGCTTGAAGAAGAGGGCTATCTGCTTACTCATGCCTCAAATGGTCAAGAAGCTTTAAACAAAACCTTTGAAGAGAAGTTTAATCTCTATCTGCTTGATATTAATGTACCTCTTATAAATGGTGTTACACTTTTAAAAGAGTTAAGAGATTCAGACGATAATACACCTGCCATCTTTTTAACATCATATAAAGACAAAGAGATGCTAAAGAGTGGTTTTGTAAGTGGTGGGGATGACTACATAACAAAACCGTTTGACAATGATGAGTTACTTCTCAGACTAAAAGCTCTTTTAAAACGCAATAAACCTAACAAAGTCAGATGTGTAAATCTACTCTGCCATGATGAGATTCACAAAAGAATCACCTACGATAAACAGGAAGTAGAACTATCTAAAAAAGAGTATGAGCTTCTTCTACTTCTTATGTTGCATGTAGATACTTCGGTTCCAAAAGAGATGATTTTAGATGAACTTTGGAGTAGCTGTGAGTCTGGAAGTGATGGAGCGATTCGTGTATATATAAATCGCATAAAACAACTCCTTCCAGAAATCAATATAGAAAACATTCGAGCAATAGGCTATAAACTTGTTTCGTAGCCTTCGCATAAATATTTTTATATATTACTGCATAACTGTTTGTACCTTTTTAGTAATACTACACTATCTCTTAACTGTTATAGAGATTCAAAATATCCTTTTACTAACCGTTGTAATGCTCTGCTTTGTAATTTTGTCGGCAATATTTATCTCTAAACTAGCTATTGACCCCTTAGTAGAGTATGTAAAAAACCTGCAAAACCTCTCAAAAGAGACTCTCCATGAGTTAAATCTACCCATAAGTACCATAAAAACAAACTCTCAAATGATAAAGAAAAATTCTATTGATGAAAAAACACTAAAAAGATTAACAAGAATAGACAGTGCATGTACAATGCTACAACAAAGATATAATGAGCTTGATTATATGATTAAAAGACAGACTCAACAAAATATAAAAGAGAGTATAAATTTAGATGAATTAGTAAAGAAAAGGGTTAAGTTTTTAAACTCAATATATTCGCATATAGAGTTTATTTTAGAACTAGAAAACACAAAAATAGTTGGCGATGAAATCGGTTTATCTAAAATCATTGACAATATAATAGATAATGGTGTAAAATACTCTCCAAATTCTAAAAAAATAGATATAAAACTAATAAATTACAGACTCTATATTAAAGATTATGGTTGTGGGATGGATGAAGTTGAACTTCTACGAATTTTTGACAACTATTATCAGAGTGATGAAAGTATGCAAGGTTTTGGCATAGGTCTTGGCATGGTAAAAAGATTTTGTGACAACCAAGGCATACGCCTAAGCTTTATTTCAAAGCCTAATATCGGGACAACCGTACTACTAAAATTTAAGGAAAATTAATGCAAGCAGATAACTTCTTAGTCTATGCACAAGAGATACTAGACTATGGTGTAATAGGACTTTTAATAATTATGAGTATCGTAACTCTATGGCTATTTATAGAGAGAATGATGTTTTATAAAAGTGTGAAAATAGAGGACTATGACCATAGAGATAACTTGGAAATGGATTTAACTGATAATATTGGTGTTATTAGTGCTATAGGTTCAAATGCTCCTTATGTTGGTCTTCTTGGAACTGTTGTTGGGATTATGATTACATTTTATACTATGGGTGATGCCGGTGCTGTAGATGCAAAAGAGATTATGGTAGGTTTAGCACTTGCACTAAAAGCTACTGCTATGGGTCTTGTAGTAGCAATGCCAGCTATAGTTGCTTACACTATAGTGCTTCGTAAGGTGGAAAGAATACTTACAAGATATGATGTAGCTCAAGATCAAAAAGCTAAGTAAATAAAATGCGAAGATGTAAAAAACAACCCAAGAGATTTGATGAAATAAATGTAATTCCATTTATCGACATCATGCTTGTACTTTTAGTTATGATTTTAACTACTACAACATTTATAAAACAGGGTGTTATCCCCATTGAACTTCCAGAGGCAAAAGCTACCCAAAAAGAAGATATTAAAAAAGAGATAACTGTTTATGTAAATGCAAAAGGTGAGATGTTTTTTGATAAACTAAAAGTTGATGCAAAACTATTAGAAAAGAAGTTATCCCAAATCTCAAAAAAACAAACAGTTGTTCTAAGAAGTGATAAAGAGTCAAAATTTCAAGACTTTGTAACTGTTATGGATATTTTAAAACGCTTAAGACATGAGCAACTATATATAGTTACTAAAGAAGAATAACTAATAAGCTTTATCTAAAAGTTTAAACTTGGTGATTTTCTTCTCTTGTAAATTTTCAACTTCTTTCTTCGCATATGAAGTTTGATTTACACCCTCTTTAAAAACTTTTTTTTCAACTTCTTTTACATCATTAAAAAGCATACTCGCTATAAAAAAAAGTATCATAATAACAACTACACTTACATACAAAAATATATAATTTTTAATCTGTCCAGACTCAAAAGGATTTTGCATTCTATTCCTATCATTGAATTTAAGAGAATTATATACAAATAATGCTAACATGTTTAAAATTATTTAAGGAAATTAGATGCAAACAACAACTTTTAAAGGGACAACTGTAAATTTAGCAGGAAATGCTATCAATGTAGGAGATAAAGCTCCATCTGTAATAGCTACAGGAACTGACCTAAGCGATGTAGAGATTGGTGGAGTAAAAGACAAAGTCCAACTAATCATAACTGTACCATCACTAGATACTGCTACATGTGCAGCAGAGACTAGAAGATTTAATGTGGCTGTTAATGACCTAGATATATGTGAAACAACTGTTGTTTCTATGGACTTGCCATTTGCCGCAGATCGTTTTTGCTCCACTGAAGGGATTGAAAACTTAACAGTAGCATCTGACTATATAGATAAAGAAGTAAGTAAAGCTTTTGGTGTTTTAATGGATGATAATAAACTAAAAGGTTTAAGTGCAAGAGCTGTTTTTGTTATAGATAGAAATGGTGATATTGTTTACAAAGAGATAGTACCAGAAGTTACAGCAGAACCTAACTATGAAGCTGCACTAGATGCAATAAAAGAGGCTAGATAGTAATCACGCTTTTGCGTGATTACATCATACCCGGCATACCCATTTGAGGAGGCATTCCGGCACCCATATCTGCAGGTGCTGGGTTTTCTTGTGGGATTTCAAATATAGCTGCTTCAGTTGTTAAAAGTAGACTTGAAACTGAAGTAGCATTTGTAAGAGCTACACGAGCAACTTTGAGTGGATCAATAATTCCAGCTTCAAACATATCTACATATTCACCAGTAGCAGCATTAAAACCTATGTTTTTATTTTTGGCATTTTCAACTGCATTTACAACAACACCAGTATCATAACCGGCATTTTCAGCTATCTGCTTGATTGGTGCTTTTATAGCACGAAAAATGATTTCACAACCAATTTGCTGATCACCTTCAAGTTCTAAGTTAACTTTTGCACCAGCACGAACTAAAGCAGCTCCACCACCAACAACAATTCCCTCTTCAACAGCAGCTTTTGTAGCACTAAGAGCATCATCAACTCTATCTTTTTTCTCTTTCATCTCAGTCTCAGTTGCAGCACCGACTTTGATTACTGCTACACCACCACTAAGTTTTGCAAGACGCTCTTGAAGTTTCTCTTTGTCATACTCACTTGTTGTTACCTCTAACTGAACTCTGATTTCAGCAATTCTTGCTTTAACCGTAGACTCTTCACCTGCACCATTAACGATCACAGTATTATCTTTGTCGATCACTACACGAGAAGCTTGACCTAACATTTGAATGTTTGCTCCTTCTATAGTATGACCTGTCTCTTCAGAGACAACAGTTCCTGCAGTTAAAATTGCTATATCTTGTAACATAGCTTTTCTTCTGTCACCAAAACCAGGAGCTTTAACAGCAGAGATATTCAAAACACCACGAAGTTTATTTACAACTAAAGTAGAAAGTGCTTCACCCTCAACATCTTCAGCAATTATAAGAAGTGGACGATTAGTTTTTTGAACTTGTTCCAAAACTGGAAGAAGATCTTTTAAAGATGAAATTTTGCTATCAGCTAAAAGAATCCAAGGATTTTCAATCTCAGCTACCATTTTCTCAGCATTAGTGATGAAATACGGACTCAAATAACCACGGTCAAACTGCATACCCTCAACTACATCAAGTTCATCAGAAATACCCTTAGCCTCTTCAACAGTAATAACACCATCTTGACCAACTTTCTCCATTGCATCTGCAATCATATCACCGATTTTTTCATCAGAGTTTGCAGATATAGTAGCAATTTGTGCAATATCTTTCTTACCACTTACAGCTTTTGAAGATGTTTTTAAGTTTTCTAAAATAGCTTCACATGCTCTGTCCATACCTCTTTTAACTTCAACAGGATTGGCTCCGGCAGTAATATTTCTAAGACCCTCAGAGAAGATCGCATTTGCCAGAACTGTTGCCGTAGTCGTACCGTCACCAGCCTCATCAGCAGTATTAGATGCAACCTCTTTTACAAGTTGAGCACCCATATCTTCTAGTTTATCTTTAAGTTCTACTTCTCTTGCAACAGAAACACCATCTTTAGTAATCGCAGGAGAACCGTAACTCTTTTGAATAAGTACATTTCGACCTCTTGGACCCATTGTTACTTTTACTGCATCTGTTAGTTTTTCAACACCACGAGCCAACGCATTTCTAGCGTTATCTGAAAAAATTATCTCTTTTGCCATTCTTTAAATTCCTTACTATTATTATTCTGACATCTATTGGATGTCAAGCTTCTATGGTAAATCATTTAGTGATTTACTTGCATCGCACTTTAGTACAGAAGTGCCTTAGTGGCTAGCGTAGCCACTTGGATTTTCTAAAGAAACATTTTGCTTTGCAAAAACGGTTCCCTTGTTTTGTTCAAGTGGCGTTCTAATTAATGATACCAAAAATATCATCTACATCAAGCACTAAAAATTTATCACTACCCATTGAAACTTCATTACCTGCATATTTACCAAAAAGTACAACGGCTCCACATGCCAAGACTTCTACCTCTTTACTCACAGCAACAACTTCACCTTGTGACGGTTTTTCTTGTGCATTATCAGGAATAATAATCCCTGAAACCGTAGTATTTGTCTCTTCTACTCTTTTAACTAAAACTCTATTTCCTAATGGTTGAAAGTTCATCAAACATCCTTCATATATTATTAATGGAATTCTACCAAAGATTTATTAAATAGTTGATTAACTGTGTCTAATTTTACGCTCTTCTTCAAGTAGTGCAGAGAGTATATCTGTCACTTCATAACTAGCTTTTTCCGCCTCTTCAAAATAGGTCATAACATTTTGTGACTCTTGTGTACAATTGCCTTGTTTAACACACTCGACAGCTTTTTTAATATTATCATGTACTTTTTTATGTGGTTTTATCATTTTAGAAAAACTTGCACACTTAGTGAAATTTTCTTTGCCTTTACCATTAAAGTACCAATTACCCAATCTGCACTCTGCTTCAGAGACAAAAGAGCCTTCTATCTTTTGGGTAAACACTGTTTTATATCCCTGTGCCTTAAACGCTAAATGATCAAGCTTAGAAAGAACAACAAAGATAGAGTTCGTTATATCGGTAGTCTCTTCTTCTATAAGAGATGCTGTTTGGGAGAGTACTACCATCTCTTGTGAAAAGAGTTCCAGCTTAGTTGTTGATTTTTGTGACAAATCTTCCATAGCAGTTGAGTGTCCATGAACCTCTTGAGCATTTTGTTTTAAACCCTGTACCGAAATCTCTACTTCACTTGTAGCCTTTTGAGTTCTCTCTGCAAGTTTTCTAACTTCATCGGCAACAACTGCAAAACCTCTACCATGTTCCCCTGCACGAGCCGCTTCAATGGCAGCATTAAGAGCTAAAAGATTTGTTTGGTCTGAAATATCTTTAATGAGAGTAATAACATTAGAAATACTCTCAACATTAGAATTTAGCGTATTTACCTGATCAAAAGTTTGACCAATATGCTCCATTAGTGAGTTGGAAATCTCTGTAAGTTCTAAGAGTTCTTCATTTACTTTTTGAGTAAAATCTTTATTTTTACTATCATTGGCATCTACCTCTTCAAGCAGAGTTAGATTATCTTCTAAATCTTTTCTTAGCATCGTCAAATCACCATCACAAGCAGTAGTTAAACCAGCCGTTAAAGAACTTACCAATTTATTCATAGCAGCACTGTTATTTAAGCTACTTTGCTCACTTTTTAACTCATTCAACTCTAAATTAAGTTCTTCAATTGAGAGTCGAAGAGTAGCAATCTCTTCATCTTTTTGTTCTATCTCTTTTTCTAACTGTTTTGTATTTCCAAAAAACATATTTCTGCCTTTTATAATATTTATACTTATGGTAGTGGATTATATATTCAATCTATATAAAATATATAGATTTAGTGGAATAATTAAATAAAACAGAAATATAAGCACCAAAAAAAGCTATTTTAAAGCTTTGCATAGTTATAATTCCGACCTACAAAATGAAGCAAAGCAAAATTTCTTCAAAAAAACGGATGTCAGGGTAGCTCAGCTGGTTAGAGCACTGGTCTCATAAGCCGGGGGTCGGGGGTTCAAGTCCCCCCTCTGACACCAT
>JAYELK010000106.1:0-12167 GCA_034717415.1 Campylobacterota bacterium
CAATCTGAACTCTCGTTCTGACTCCTAAACTTTAGGTGTCTCTGTTTGTGGATGGGAATTATAGGAGGAAATTACTTAGGGATTGCTTAATTTTTGGAGAAGTTTGGAAGAAATAGTTTGGTTGTATGCGTTTCCATGTTCCAGCATAAGAACGAAAGAAAACACTACCTAAAAATTATAAAATATGCGCATATCCTGTTTCTGCTTCGACAGCAATTGTTATATTAGCATCAGAATTTTTTAATATAATTTCGCATCTAGATGTTATTAATCTACCTAATCTATATGATTGTATGTAAGTATGAAGTGGATTTTTAATGGGTCTTCCTAAATGATCAAAAGTTATCCTCTTAATTGTATTTGAAGCACATCCTCCACTAAATATAACATCAGTAACACCATAACTTAATCCTAAATTCATTTTTTTATTAGCTCTACTATCATTAAAATTTAATGATCCATTTGTACCACCACTTAAAAACTTATCAGAACTCATAGGATCTATTGCTAACTCTCCCAAATTTGGATTACTAGCCGTAGCAACAGCTGCATCATCAGAAAATATACTATATGCATCTTTATGATCAGTATCAGCAGAATTTCCAAAGATCAACTGCCACCTTTTCTTATACCAATTTACATCAGTTGCATTAAACTTATCATCCATCATAGCTAAATGCTGAGTATATCTAATATGTGAAACAACTTGTAGAGCAGCTTCTTGTAGTGGGTTTGTTCTTGTATTTGGAATAATTACAGCTGCTAAAATACCCATTACAACTATTACAAAAACAAGTTCTATCATAGTGAATGCTTTTTTCATAAATCTACCCCTACTCACTTTATTGAATAAGTATATCTAAAATATATAAAAATTAAAATAAGGGGAGAGGAATAGAGACTCAAGGAAGAAGATTCCTTGAGTTTGAAAATTTTACTTTACTTAATCTCTACAGAAAAAATTTAGTTTTTTTCTGCACTGGTCTTTAGACCTTCTCAGCCATTGGAACATCATAAAGAACATCATCCATTGGATGTCTGTACATTGGCATTGCTAATCTTTTTTCATCAAGTACATGACCGATGAAACCGACACTACGACCAACGATAAAGAATGCATTAAGTGTACCTGATTCAATAAACTCATTGATTTCAGATTCAGGATAACCTAATGCTCTCCACATGTCTACCATTAAGATACCGATAGTACCATCAACATTTAAGATAAGATTCTCTTTCTTAGAAGTTGTTAATGCTTCAACTGTTCTTGCATAATCAAGAAGTGGAGTTGCTGGGAAATGCTCTGCAGCAAAATCCATAAGACCAGTAACTCTTAAGTCTGGGTTTTTAAGTGATTTGATACGGTGACCAATTCCTGGAATTGGAACACCCTCGCCCTTCATATATTTTAAGAAAGCTTTAGGATCTAAACCATTATCATCTGCATATTTGAAATATTTAGCAGCACCATCAATAGCACCACCAAATCTTGGACCGATTGTTAATAGACCGGTTACAAGAGATTCAACAACTGATTTTCCAGCACGAGCAGTTACTTTTGCATTGTGAGCACCAGAAACAGCAGGACCGTGGTCTGCAACAGTTTTAAGAACAGTTTCGATGAACTCTGTAGCCCATTTTGGATACTGTTTTTTGAACCATAAAAGTGAAATAACATCACCGATTCCTTTACCAGTTGATGGAGTTGCAACAGATGAGATTGGGAAACCTGCGTAAGTACACTCTTCACCACGATCATCAGAAATAGTACAGATAAACTCTTTACTTCTTCTAACAGTAGGGCAAACACTCATAGCTGGTTCTGGAATATCTGCAAGATTAAGACTTTGGAATACCTCTTTAATCATAGCTGGTACTTCATTGAAAGAATTTGGTACATGAATACCTGCTTCTCTCATTGCATTATTTTTATAATCAGCAGTTTCCATTTCACCATTTGCTGAAGCTCCAGCATGACCAAACTGAACACCAGAATCATAATATTTAGCGATTGTGCCGATACACCAAGCAACAATTGGCTTAGTAATAGCACCTGATTTAACAGCCTCAATCACTTTATACTCTTCAGTACCACCAACTTCACCAAGAAGAATCATATATTTAACAGCTGGATTTTTTTCCATTCTAAGCAGGTTATCAATGAAAACTGAACCAACAAATCTATCACCACCGATAGCAACACCCTCAGCAATACCATCAGCATTGATAGAGATTATGTTAGAAAGTTCATTGAAAAGACCACCTGAACGAGTTACAAGTCCACAAGAACCTGCACGGTGAAGCTTAGAATTAACGATATTAGTAATAGTACCACCAATATTAGCTACTTTAAATGCACCCGGAGTGATTGCACCAACAGTTGCAGGACCGATAATAGTTACATTCTTCTCACGAGCAGTTTGGTTCATACCACGAGCAAGACGCTCAGGGATACCCTCGGCAGTAATCATCATTGATGAAAAACCACCAATCTCTAGTGCTTCCATAGTTACATCATAAGCAGTTCTAAAAGATGCAAAGTTTAAAAGTACATCAGCTTGTGGCTGTGCTTTTTTAGCTGCTGCAGTTGTTTTGAAAAGAGGAATCATAACTTCATCTGGTCCGAAGAAAAATTTCTCAAATTTATTTCCACTTGTTGGTGCAACAATTGCAGCAACTGATGGAGTTTTTCTTTGAATCGTGTAGTCATAATCTAGCATTCTTTGGATAGCAGTTTTGTTGTTATTCCAAAAAATCGCTTGTGTGTCTTTAGTATATAGTTGTTCCATTATTTCTCCTTACTTCTCTAGTGCCATACGAACGATGTCAGTAACATGTGTTTCTGGTCCGTAAACTTCAATATATAGACCTAATCTATCAGCAGCTTCTTTAATATCTTGTAAACCTTTTTCATAGTTTGGTCCACCACGGCGAACATAGATTTTAAGATCAACTGCTTTCATCTTATCTGCATATACTTCAAATGCTTGAATAATACCTGTAAATGTTTTAGCAACATCAGTAAAGTTAGCAATAGCTCCACCAATAATCATAACTTTTCCACGACCTGAAGCATCTTTTTCTCTAGTCATTAGGTCAAGCAGTGTTTCAGCATAAAACTTAGTTTCGCCAGTAGTTGGACCACCAGAGTACTCACCATAGTTAGCTAAATCATCGATTCCAGCCATATCTGCAATAGTATCAGCATAAACAACTGAAGCACCACCACCGGCAACCATAGTCCAAATTCTAGCTTCAGGCTTCAGTAGTGTAAGTTTCAACGAAGCACCAGTTTTAGCATCAGCCTCTTCAATAGCTGTAACTTCTGGAGATTTAGCTTCCATACCAAATGCAGTAGGGTATTCAACATCGCCCCACTCTTCAACCATCATAAAACCAGCAGTATCATCAAGTTTTGCAACCATATCTAAAAGTTCGATTTTGTTTCCTTGCATAACAAAAGGGTTGATTTCAAGGTATGCAAAATTTAACTCACGGTATGCTTTGAAAAAACCGATACAAAATTCAGCAAATTGTGCCTTGTCTTTATCAGCTACATCAGCAGGTACATTTGCTCTAATCTTCTCTGCGATTTCATCTTCAGTTGCAGTAATTGGAAATGCTACTTCAGTAACTTTTTCGTCCCAACCCTCTTCAACTTCCATACCACCCTCGGCAGACATATAGATAACATCATTATCACCAACACAGGTAGCAGAAACATAATACTCTTCAGCTTGTTCATGTGGAGTAAATGGCTCAACAACAAAGTGAGTTAATCTATCTACACTTGCTTCACCAGTAGGAGTGTCACCATCAAATGAAAAATATACCGACTGATCAGATGAAGATTTCTCATCAATCCATGAAGCAGCTTTAGCTAGAGAAACATCACCTGGCTTAGCATCTCTAAAAAGAACTAAATCATTTTTACCACGCTTTCCAAATAACATATCTGGCTTTGCAACTAATGTTTTTTCATTTAACCAAGACGCAGTTTTTGCAACCTCATTTAGTTCTGATCCATTTTGAACCATAACAGTCTCGTATGCATAAGTAAAATCTGGAAAATATTTATCCCAATGTTTTGCTAAGATTGACTTAGCATCGTATTCTCGTATCGCTTTTTGAGCCATAGAAACTCCCTATTTTGATATTTGAAAATCATTTTAGCATATCTTTTTTAATGATTATCTTCACTTTCATGATTACTATTAAAGAGTCTATTTAGTGTTTATTTTAGTAACGCTTGCACTATAAATGGGTCTATTTTTGTAACTTATTGTTACATTTTCTTCTTTATTCTTAGATATGCCATTTTGCAGGAGTATATAATCATCACATTTTGATACAGCATAAAATTTTAATCTTTTTTGCATCTGTTTTCGAGTGCTTACACAATTTATACCTCTATTTTTAAGTTCTTGTGCCAACTCTTTAGCCACATGCATCTTATATGCAAAGTGCTTTTGTGGTTCATCTAAAAATAGATATATGTTTTTATTGAAGAGAACAAGAAGACTATTAAGCAGTAAAAAGATTAAAGATATGATAAACACTGCCCTATATTTTCCCCTAAAACATTTTAATCGAACTCTATAAGAACTAGAAAATGTTTGTGCTGCTAGAGGGAGTGCAATAATCAGATATGGAGCAAAGTGTTCTATCTCTACTCTCTGTCTAAAGGAAAGCAAAAGTGAAAGCACCAGCGTTACAGAAGATACAAACCATAAAACATCAATCTCTTTTGTTAAATACCTTCTATATAATGTATAAAAAATATATATAAATATTATAGGAGTAAAAATTGCAGCATAAAGACCTATGGCATCTAAAAAATATCCTTCTGGTAAACCCTCAGTATTTAAACCATAAAAAGTCATTGAAATTGAAAATGCAACTATATTGAAAACCGTAAAATATCTATCTTTTATATAGATAGAGAAGAATATCAGTGCAAAAAAGAGATATGCAAAACCACCATCGGCAACCATATAACACAATAATAAGATATAGATATATTTTTTGGCAATATTTTCGTATAGATATATAAATAAAAGCAGTCCAAATATCACAAAACCGGCACTATCAATAAGCATGGCAGAACTTGTAACTCCAGGTAATAGAACAAAAATCGAGATAAGCCACAATCTATCTCTTTTGTGTTTTAAATATTTTTTTGAAATTTTATATAGTAGTAATAGACTCAAAATATGAAGTACAATCATTGGCAGTCTCAATGCAAAATCATTTTGACCAAATAGATAGAGTGAACTTTTTGTAATCGCTTGTAAAAAAGAAAAATCACCATAAAGCATATAAGCTTCATGATATGATATAGAGAGTTGTGAAGTATTTAGCAACAGGATTAAAGCATCTATCCCTAAAATTAGGAAAAAGATCTGTCCATGCTTCATATCTTTAAAAAATTTCCAATAATTTCATGTCCATACTCGCTCATAATTGATTCTGGGTGAAACTGAACACCATATATATCTCTATCTTTGATTTTTAGTGCCATTATCTCACCATCATCTTCACTATATGCTGTCGGTTCTATTGTCTTTGAAAGTGAATTTTTATCTACTATTAGTGAGTGATAGCGTGTTGCTATGAACTCTTGTGGCAAATCTTTAAAAATCAGACATTCTGAAACTTGCTTCATATTTGATGTTTTACCGTGCATCATATTTTTTGCACGAACAATATCTGCTCCAAAGACTTGTGCAATACTTTGGTGTCCCAAACATATACCAAGAATCGGAAGTCTGTCTTTAAAATAGTCTATAACTTCTAAAGTTACGCCAGCTTCATCAGGGGATGCCGGACCGGGAGAGATAATAATCTTCTCAGGATTCAATCTTTCAATCTCCTCAACACTCATCTCATCATTTCTAATTATCTTTAAATCTGCACCTAACTCTCTACAATATTGAACAATATTATAAGTAAAACTATCATAATTATCTATCATCAGTATCAAAATTTATCCTAAAAGTTTAACCCAAATAATTCGATAAGAATAAAAAATTTAAACTATCATTGCACTCAAGGCACGCTCATTAAAAATTTACACCACCAATAAGGTGGCTTAAAATTTTTACTAAACATCCCTTAAGCACAAGCATAGATAAATTTTATAAATCCTTATCGAATTATTTGGGTTTATATTTTCACATGCCAAGCAAGTATATCCATTTTGCTCTTTTGTTTTACTTATTGGGAATATACTCACCACTTCCAAGCATTACAGCTATCCACTTTGTATTTTCATTTGCATCAAAAACAATTTTAGCCATTATAGTCAGGGGAATTGACAGAAGCATACCAACCATTCCAAGTAACCAACCCCAAAACAGTAGTGAAAGGAAAACAACCAAAGTAGATAAGCCAAGGCCTTTACCCATCACTTTTGGCTCTATAACTGAACCAATGACAACATTTACGGCTATATATAAAACCCCAACTATAGATGCACTAAATGCCCCTAGTTGAACCAAAGTTAGAAGCACGGCAGGAACTGCTGCTATAATTGAGCCAATATTTGGAATAAAATTCAACATAAAAGCAAGAACTGCCCATAAAAAAGCGTAATCTGTTCCGATTAACAAGAGTGCTATCCATACTATTAATCCAGTAAATAGGGATATGAGTGCTTTTAAAACCATATACTCTTTTATCTGAGAAAATATTATATCTATATGATTTATCACTCCATTTTTAGCACTTGCAAACTCAATTTTATTTACAAAATTTTTAGATTCTAAAAGCATAAATATAACAGTAAGAAGTATAACAAATCCATTTGTAAAGAGCGCACTAATACTATGTATAATCCCTGTTGAAAAACTCATAATCTGTTTTGTATTTATCATATTTGAGATTTCATCTACCGGTATCTCAACTCCTATCTTCTCTCCAAAATCTTTCAAATAAGTATAATAGTGTGATAGTTGTTGTGTATAAAAATCTATATTTGAACTAAATTCTTGAGCAGAAGAACCTATTAATTTTGCTACAAGTGCTAAAAATATAATAAAAAGAGTGATAACTAAAGTTAGAGAAAATCCATCCGGTAAACCCTTTTTTCTAAAAAAGTTGTATGAGGGAGAGAGGATAATAGCTAAAAACAGAGAAAGAAGAAACGGCACTACAATCTCTGAGGCACTTTTTACTCCGGCTAAAACAACAACAACACTTGCCATCACTATAAAATAGTAACCTATTTCTCTATTTTTCATAAGTAAGTTCCTAATTTTGGATTTGCTTTTTGTTGGTTAATTGCTGTAGATAATTTGAAATATTGATAAGTGAAAATGTGACTAAAAAGATCATTAAACCAGGGAAAAAACTAACCCACCACGCTATTTCCACAACATCTTTACCACCACTAAGTATAGTTCCCCAACTCATCTGTGGAGCAACTATACCAAGTCCTAAAAAACTAAGTCCTGACTCTGCAAGTATAGCACCACCGACACCAAAAGTAAAACTTACAAAATAGATGGGAGCTAAAATAGGAGCATAATATTTAAATAAAATTTTTATCTTGGAGAGATCTGCCATATTTAAAATCTTGATATAAGGCTGAGAAGTGATTTTAAAACTCTCTGAACGAATAAGCCTTGCTGTAGTCATCCAACCTGTTATAGATATAATAACTATCAAGACCCAAGCAGAAGCATTTACATAACTAACAAGAGCTAGAAGTAAAAAGAATGTTGGAAAAGTCAAAAACAGATCAACGACAACTACAAAAGCTTTGTCAAATCCACTTCTAAAGTAACCTGCCATAGAACCAAAAATAAGACCTATAAATGAAGCGATAAAAGCACTGCCAACACCGATAAGAAGTGATACTTTTCCACCCTCCATCAATCTAGCCAAAATATCTCTACCTAATCTATCTGTACCTAAAAAATTATCAAGTGAAGGAGGTAGTAAAATTGCACTACTATCCAAGCTATAAGCATCAACACCATATATAAATGAACCTAAAAAAGAAAATATAAAAACAGTTGCTAAAACAGATATACTGAATATTGGCATGTGAAAACTACTGTTTTATGCCAAGAAGTGTCTGCATCATCTGATCAATCGTAGTTATAACTTTTGCGGCAGCTCCATAAGCTGTTTGATACCTGATAAGGTTTGTCATCTCTTCATCTATGCTCACTTTTGAAACAGAAGCATACTCCATCTCGGTAGAACTAAATAGTGCTGACACAGTGTCATTTCTAAGAATTGCTCTATTGGTCTCGGTACCAACTTCAGTAGCAATCAAATCAAACATGCCATACATTGTAGAGTTATGCTCAACGCTACCAACATCAAAATTATATTTTTCAAACTGCTGTTGAACCATATCTAGTGCAACTCTACTATCACCGGCACTTGGTGAATAACTGGCAGATATAAGAGTAGGATTTGTTTTAAGTGTATGGTTAAGAGAAATATCTCTAGCATTTTCACCATCAAAAAATCTATTCATTCCAAGAGCACCGGCAAAGTTTGTTCCAGATGAAAAATCATCATTTTTTAAAACATCTGATAAAGCAAACGAATAACCTTGTGACTCTGCCATCGAATCCATCGTAAACTCTACTACGCTTGTTCCATCTCTATTTGTTGCAAAGTTAAATAGAAGATAATCATCAATATCATTATTTGCATTTGAGTCACCATTATCATCAACTTGTGCTTTCATCTGAGCTTCAATTGAGTTAGAACCTGCACTGCCTGTCATAGTAGTTGCAACATCTATGGTTATCTCTCTACTACCGACCTCATTACCGTCTATGTCATAAACAGTAAGATTAAAACTACCCTCGTGAATATTTACTGAGGAACTTAAAAGAGGATTTGTACCACTCAACTCTAAGCGATTTGATTGCATTGTTGTAGTCGAACTTTGTGCATATAGATTATTTGTAGTTTCTATAAGTCCCTTAGCAAAAGCATCAAATTCACTTACAACGCTTTGGATAATACCATCAGTAGGCATATCACTTGTTGTATCTATAGAAGCACCTCTAAGGCTTAAAATAGAACCAATTTTACCATTAGTTATATTTTCTGCCATTGAAATAAGCGTACCATCTTGTCTCTCGTATGAAATCTCATAAAATCCATACTGATTACTCTCTTTATCAAGACGAAGTGGATGATAGGTACTACCATCAACAATATTAAAACCATTTACATTAAGAGTGTAACTTCCTGTTCTTGTGTTTGATGAACTATCTATTTGAATATTAGATTCCAATTGACCGGCATTTACTTCAGCACCTATCAACCTTGAGAGGCTTAACTCTATAACATTTCTTCTATCTCTTAAATCATTTGCAGGATACCCATCCCCAGATTCAGCAGTGTCTATAGCTAGATTTAGTTCTGCTAACTCTTTGGCAAGGCTATTTACCTCATTGATATTAACTCCCAATTGGTCATTAATTTGAGTTTGCAAGGCTAAAATCTGATCTTGAGTAGTAGTTATATGTGAGGCTAATGTCTCTGCCTGTTTTGCCAAAGCTAATTTTATAGCACTGTTATCCGGATTATCAGAGAGTGACTGCCACATATTATAATACTCTTGCAAATCTGCTTTTATGCCAACACCATCAATCTCCGGAAAATATGTTGATAACTCTTCAAGTGTTTTTTTCTCAAAATCACTAAACTCTTTATCGGCAGAAACATCATTATATCTATCAAACACAAAATTATCAAAAACTCTTTTTATAGTTTGAACTTCTGCACCGTTACCAACTTGCCCTGGAAGCATAGCTATAGGTGTAGAAGCTTCTGAAACAAGCCTCTGTCTCGTATATCCTTCACTCTCTGCATTTGAAATATTGTGTCCTGTTGTATCAATACCCTGTTGTGCAACACTTAGACCAGAATAACCGATATGGAGTGAATTAAATATTGAAGGCATCTTAAACTCTCACTTCCAAGATAGAAGGATTTTTAGAGGCTATTTTTTGATACCCTTGCATCTCTGTTGGAACTAATCTCTCTAAAAATGTATTATATAAATTACTTACTGATAAAACTAACTTCGCATATCTTTTATTTACTTCTCTAAGATTAGAGAGTTCTACTTTTAACTCTTCTAGCAGTTGATGTTGTTCCTCATTTAAAAGTTCTGGCAAATCTTTGTCTGGATGCGTCGTCATAAGGGTTGATATTTCATAATCTATCATAGCTTTTTTCTGTTCAAAACTTTTAATCTTATCCTCTTTTAGTGGCAACTTAGCAAACTGCGATTCATGGTTAGCCTCTTTTATATCTTGCATATCAGACTCAGTTATTTTAACTATATCTTTGAGATCTACCAAAGCATTTTTCAGATGATGAGACAACATATTTAACCCCTATTTACTTTTTAAATTCTACAACAACTCTTGTGCTATTTTTTCCGAGAGGGCTTGAAGATTAACCTTATACTCACCAGATTCAAGAGACTCTCTAATTTTCTCAACCTTGCTCATATCGCCCTGTTTGGAAACATTTGCTCCACCTTTTTGCGAAGCTTCCTTGGATTCACCAAGGCTACTTGCATAAGCGTTACGAATAGCAACACCATTAACTTGTGAAATCATAACTTATCCTTTTATTTGTCACTACAATTTTTTTCTGTACAACTACATCGACAAATCACAAAATAAATCAACCTTTCTGGCTCAAATAATCATACAACATTTGAGAAAAACCAAATCCACCGGCACTGGCATTTGCAAGTTCCTCACGATACATGGATTTATAGATCTTATCGCCTGGATCATTCTGCTGAGAAAAAAGATTTTTCTCATCTTTGGCTGCATTATCCATCATCATTTTCAGTATTACCGACTCAAAAGCATCTGTCTGTTCTCTTAGCTTAACATCTTCTGCTTTTGGGTCTATCTTTGGCACAGAATGTTGCTGTGACATAAATTGAGCCTGTATATTTAAAGAATTTGCACCGTAAAAACTCATTATATAACCTTTAAATCTGCAGATATACTACCTGCACTCTTCATCGCTTCCAAGATGGAGATAATATCTTTTGGAGTAGCTCCTAGTTTTTGCAAAGAACGAACAAGATTTGCAACAGTTGTAGTTCCTTTTTTTGTATAGATTTCATTTTCATTTAGACCTATTACCAAGTCACTATCTACTACCATTGAACCCTCAGGTTGTGCTGCACTCTCTTGCTCTCTTATCTTAATAGTTATATCACCATGCGTCATAATAATAGGTTTAACCTCTATACCAACTCCGGCAATAATTGTCCCCGTTCTCTCATTAATAATTATCTTACTCTTTGGCTGATAATGCATCTCTATATCTTGAACTTCTGCTAAAAACTCTATCATAGATCTATTTTGAGGTTTTTTCAGTTTAATAGTGCGAGGATCCATCGCAACAGCAACTTGTGTGTTATAGACCTCATTTATCGCTTTTTGAATTGAAACAGAATTTTTAAAATTTGACTCTTTTAGAGATAGTGTTGCATACTCTTGGTGATAGAGGTCAATGGTAATCTCCCTCTCAACAAAACCACCCTCGTAAACCAAGCCTACAGTTGGATGAGACTCACTACCTGCACCTCTATCATTTTTACCACCGATACTAAGAGGACCTTGAGCGAGTGCATATATCTTACCATCAACCCCTTTAAGTGGGGTCATAAGAAGAGTACCACCTTCGAGTGACTTTGCATCACCGATAGAAGAGACTGTAATATCAAACTTATCACCCTGTCTTGCAAATGGTTTTAGATTTGCAGTTACAACAACAGCAGCAACATTTTTTGACTTTATATCTATGGGTTTCATATCTATATTCATTGACTTTAACATATTTGCAATTGATTGAAGAGTAAATTTTGATGTTGTTCCGTCACCTGTCTTTTTAAGACCGACAACTAAAGAGTATCCGATAATCTGATTGTCACGAACACCAACGATACTTGAGACATCACTAATCTTAGTAGCATAGATAGCTGTACTTATAAGTAAAAAAAGTATAATTTTTTTCATAACTAATCCTTGAGTTATAAAAAAATAGCAATAATTATTCCAAGTTTGACAGATGAAGCAGACAACAATAAATAAGAGAGAATAAATAATAAATAAAATTTGAATTTTTTGAATTTTTTGTATATAATACAGATATACAAG
>JAYELK010000107.1:0-2366 GCA_034717415.1 Campylobacterota bacterium
ATAAAAATTAAAGGAAAGTGTTATGAGACAGTATGAAACATATAGATGTAATAAGTGTGGGAATATAGTAGAGTTGCAGAGTGTTGGTGGTGGAGAACTTCACTGTTGTGGTGAAGCGATGGAGATGATAACACAAAACCTAACTATGGTTAATTTGCTAAAAGCATTTGCAGGTGAATCTCAAGCAAGAAATAAGTATGAGTATTTTGCAAAAGTAGCAGTTAAAGAGGGTTATAGAGATATAGCAGAGCATTTTCAAAGAGCAGCGAACAATGAAAAAGTTCATGCTAAACTAGAGTTGGCACTTAACAATAGAATGGAAAGTGGTTCTGAAGATAGTTTTGGCGACACTAAAGCAAATCTGCAAATGGCGATAGATGGTGAGAGTTATGAAAACTTAACAATGTATCCGGACTTTGCACAAATCGCAAAAGATGAAGGCGAAAAAGAGGCTGCAAGACTTTTTACAGGCATTGGAAAAATAGAAGTAGAACATGAAAAAATGTTTCAAATGCTTTTAGACAGACTAAATGCAGATGCTGAATTTGTGAGTGAAAATGAAGAAGAGGCATGGATTTGTGAAGTTTGTGGACATATCCACTATGGTAAAAAAGCAGCTAAAAAATGTCCGGTATGTAAACATCCAGAAGAGTTTTTCTCAAGACTAAATTCAAAGAAATAGTCACACTTTTCACATGCCAAGCTTGGCATGTGAAAAGTTTTAATATAAAATTTACCAAAGGGAAGTAGAATATAATGGATGTTGAAATTATTTTTAGTTTTTTTGCTATTGTAGTTCTAATCGTGGTAATTGTCATTACTTTTAAACAAGCTAATACTAATCAGGTTAGGTCTAAAGCTAATAAAAAGATAGACATTGTTGATGGCTATAAAAAGAGATTACGGGATGAATTACTTTTGTTAGATGGAGATCAAGAAGCTATTAAAAATAAAAAAAGTGCTTTGCTAAAAGAGTTCAATATGGAACTATCGCGTAATATTTTTTTTGATAAAGATGAGATACGAAAAGTTATACTTGAGTTGTCTCAATATGCTTAGAATAAGGTTATTGTTTATAGTTTTATAGAGAGTTTTTGGATTGTTTGGCTAATTTCTTATATCTGCTCTTTAAGTTATCTATACTTATATCCTCATCTTTGATGGGAATATAAACTTGTAGTGTTGCTTTTTCTTGGGATAGTATAAAATATCCGACTTAGTTACCACTGCCGCGAGCAAAGCGAGGAAATACTCTTGGGGTGTAAATTTATAGTTTAGCTATCTTACTGTGAGACAGACTCAATAAAGTTGCTCTTAGGGATGTATCGATATGCTAAGGAACTCTTGGTATTTTAATTATAGCCTTTTAGTATTATATGAGGGGTGTAACTTGAGAAAGTTCCAAATATTACAGGTTATTGAACTTCCTTAAGGGACATTTTGTCCTTTTAATGGATTATTTAACAAATAGCGGAACACTTTGTCCAAATAATGGCTTATTTCATGCTAAAAGGACACTTTTTACTTAAGGTTGATTTTGTTAAAAACGAAAATTAGTGGTTATTGTCACAATTCTTGACAAAATCAAGCAGATTTCTACTTTTGAGGGGATATTTTTTGTGTTCCATTAATTATGGATATTAAGTCTTAGTTCACTATAATGGGAATGAATAAAGAGTTAGCTACAAGGAGAAAATCAATGGACATCATTTCATCTGTCAGTGATTCCATAGGATTAGTAAAAAGACTTCGTGAAATATCAAAAAACATCAATGAAGCTGAGTTTAAAAACTTATTAGCTGATCTTTCTTGTGAGCTTGCCGATGTTAAATTAGAAGCTGCTGGACTTAAAGAAAAGCTTGCTTCTCTCCAAGAAGAAAACAGAGTCCTTAAGCTGACAACTCCTGATAAAGAAGAAAAGCCTATTGGAACTAAATGGGGTTGTTACCAATTTAAGGATGATGATGGTCTATATTGTACAGGCTGTTGGGATTCACAACATAAAAAGATACGAACAAATCGAGCCACATCTAAATATAGAATGTGTCCGGTATGTAAAGCTACAATTGGCTCATGAAACTAATACATGGAATATGAATATTGAATTATAAAATTAAATTTTCAGAGATAGAATACAAAGTAAATAATTCATCAGGAGTATATGAAATATTTACTAATGAAGATATACCACTAAAAGTTGGTATATCTAATAATTTAAAAAGAAGATTAAAACAGCATAGAAATTCAAAACAGAAATATCTTAAAATTAAAAATCAAGAATTACCAATTACCCTATCTAATATTGAATCAAAACAATCGATTTTAGCTAAGCATCTATATTTTGATAATAGCCTTACTGTAAATTA
>JAYELK010000108.1:0-2365 GCA_034717415.1 Campylobacterota bacterium
AATTTAGGAACTATTACAGAAGTTATAATTAAAGATGCTTTAGATAGTTGATGCGATTGACCAAAACAATATTTACAAGATGTATTACAATATGGTTGCCAATGAGGTACAGTATCATCAATGATTCGGACAGTAGATGTTCACAAATTTTACGATAAATTCTATGATGAAATTGAAGATTTAAGACTTGAGCTCCAAGATGAATGAATCTTATGAACTGAACATATTGATCAAGATTTAAAAACATACTACAGTTGGTTAGCATATGAACATATATCTTATAATATTTACAATCAAATTTGGGAGGATTAAACCTCCTCTTTTTCTATATTTTCAAATATCCCAGCAACAACATCAACAGTCCATCAATTTCCAATCATCTTATATCTTTGGGTATTTGATACACCATCAGTATAATTATCTTCTAAAGTTTGCAATCTCTCACACTCAAGAGGTGTAAGTTTCCTAACATATCATTTTTTAGTAAACTGCATAAAATTATAGTTTGCTGCTGTAAGACAGTTAGATTTTTCTTTCATAGCTCTTCATCTTCTAGTTTTTGAGTTTAAAAATGTTGCATCAAAACACTCTCATGGATGAACCTCTATATATCACTTTTTAGTATTTTCTCATATGAGTAATATTTTTGGTCATTGATTACCTCATGAGTTAGCTGTAAGTGTTGGAGACTTATGATTTATATCATAAACTCTTTTAGTACTCTCAAATCAAGCTATATCAACTTTGGCAACTGCTTTTAATCCATTTACAGATAGTTTGGCATTTTCTAAGATAGTAAAATTTTTAAATATAAGTTGTCTTCTAGCTTTTAAAAAATAGTTTTTTAAATTTCAAGCATTCATATAATGTGCATCTATACAATATGACTTTTCTCTATTGGTAACTCCATTTTCAAGTATATCTGCTAACTTTATATTTTTATCTTCAGGCTGTTTTATGTTTGGTATATTGGTCCAATATAACCTTACTCTATTTTGGGCAGATACAAGTGAGCTATTTATCATGATAGGTTCGACTCATAGATATTTTGATATAACATCTTGATACTCTTTTTTCATTCTTACATTTTCAAAAAAGAAGTATTTTGGTTTAGTAAGTTTTAAAATTCTTACATACTCAAAAAATAGTTTAGATCTTTCATCTTCAAAGTTTAACTGCTTACCTGCAAAGCTAAATCATTGACAAGGGCTTCATCATGAGACCACTGCATAATCCCAAATTTCTCACCAATCTCAATTTTCAAATTTTTTAAAAATATTTCTCATAAATTATTATCTCAAATTTATTTTTATCCTTAATTCTAATTGAATTAACTCTAATTTTCTTTATCTTTTTCATTTATTTCTTTCTTTTTGTGCTTTTATTTTCTTATGGGCAAATAGTTTTAGGTTGGCAGCTATACATGTAATGGTAAAATTTAGGTTATTTCTGACAAGACCAATAAACCTAGTATTAGATTGTTGCATAGCTGTTTTAATTAAAGCAAATGAGTGTTCAACTTTTGCTCTAATTTTATGTTTTGGTTTTTCTGATTCTCTTTGGTTCTTTCTATCTTCATCACTCATTTTCTTTGTCTCTTTTAGACATACATTATTTTCTATCTCTTTTTCTTCTAGTAGTTTATCAATAGCTTCTGATTTATAAGCTTTATCTGCACCTAATGATTTAATATCGTCACCTAACTCTTCAACAAATGTATCAACAGTAGAGATATCTGATGTATTTGCAAATGTCGTCATGGTTTCTAAAATAGCTCCAGAATCTGCATCTGAAGCTATATGATTTTTAAAACCTGTTGCATACTGTTTCTTACCCGCTTGATACCCTGTTCTTACATCTTTATCTACTTTATTTTTATGATCATAGCTATCTTCTTCATTTTCAATAATCTTTTTTGAAGTTTCAATATCCTTAGTATCTCTATCTTGTATCTCATCAAGCTCTTCATTTTTTAAGGTTTTAGAGTTATATGATTTTTTCTTGATTAATCTTGAAACTCTCTTTTGAGATGGTTTCTCTTTTTTTAACTCTTCTTCAATCTCTAAATCAATTGCTTTGTTATCAGCTTCTATCTTTTTTCTACTTTCGCTTTTTTGTGCTTTATCTTTATTTTTAATAGAGTTATTATCTGACTTTGTTAGTGTAGCGTCTATAAGTACATCTTTTCCACCAGTAGCTATTAAACCAGCATCTTCTAATTGTTTATTTACATTTTCAAAGAGTTCATCATAGATTTTATTTTTTATTAAAGAGTTTCTAAATCTCCCTATGGTTGTAGAATCTGGAGCTAACTCTTCTAGGCTTAATCCTACAAATCTTAAATAGAGTAAGTTTACATTTAATC
>JAYELK010000109.1:0-2309 GCA_034717415.1 Campylobacterota bacterium
ACATCCATCTACTAGCCATCGGTTTTTTAACAACCATACTTATAGGTTTTGGCACAAGGGTAACACTCGGACATTCAGGACAGAGTCCAGATGCCGATAGATTGGCTACAAACATATTTTGGTTTGTTCAAGTCGTTGTGGTCTTACGAATGTTATTTAGCATCAACATAGCCTTTGGTTGGGGAGCAGACTTTTTGTTTGACATCTCTTTTGGTGCTTGGCTAATTCTCTTTTTAGTTTGGACAGCAAGATATGGGAAAGTTTTGGTTTTTGGAAGTAAGATTTAACTCCCAAACTTAATCAAAACCATACCAGCAAATTTCTTATCGTTATAGTACTCTACTCTATAAATTCTACCCTCTTTATCAATAGAGAAGCGTTTTGGTATTTGTGTTCTTTTTATCTCTACCTCTGTCTCTTTTTTACTTCTGTTTGTGTAACCTATGACATTAACACGGTAGTTAGGATGTTCATTTACTAAAAAGCTTTTCTCTACATCTACAAGAGTTCCAAACTTAATATTTTTGAGTTTTCCATCTATTTGAAACCTTACAGTCTGATTGACATCATCATACTCCAAGTAGTCTGCCCTAAGTCTTGAGAGTCGTCTATTTCCATACTGAATAGTATATATATTTTCTTTTTTTATAATTGTCAAGAGGGGATTACTCGCTTTAAAATCTAAAGTAGCATCTTTTTTAATAGGAAAATACTTTACTATATCTCTAATTTGAGAAAGAGGAAGTTTAATCTTGTCGTCATATAAAGAGATATAAATATCATTATTTATAGCCCTGTAAACAGCGTCTGGATTGAGTTTAAACTTTCTTTTGTACTCTATACCCATAATATCCATATATTTCTCAAGAGCCAAAAGATGGTAGTAAACTCTTTTATGTGTTGGAAGATTTTTACTCGCTTCATTTCCAAAAGCTGCTTTTCCCTCGTTGATAGCAAAGTAGGTAAGAGTTTTTTCCATCTCTTTGTCACCCTCTTTGGTCTTAGTATTGTGAACATGATAAATATCTTCGTTTTTTATAAGATTTTTATTTACATGCTTTACAACTTTTGATGAGATCTCCTCAAGGTTTCCATAAACAGAAGCATCTATTGATGCTTGGTCAACTATGGAACATTGTCCCCATCTATGTGGAGAGTGCATATTATCAACATATTTTTCTCTATAATATCCACTGCCGTCATGCAGATTTACAACAAGTTTTACGCTCTCATCTTTTATATAGTTTTTAATTCGAGAAACTGTCTCATACTCTGGGTCTTTTTTAGAGAGATCTGCAAACTTTCTGTTCATATCCCCATAGGGACCTCTGCTTCTTTTTATGATGCTATAGAAGTTTAGATTTGGAACTATCCAAAGTGAACCTTTTGTTATCTCATAGTGAGTTGCAAGAATGGAAGCAGAAACAAACCCACCCGGTTCATCCCCTTGAATACCACCTATAACAAGCAGTGTATTACTATCTTGTTTCCCTTTTTTTATAAGGTCAAAATTAAAACTATTTTGGGCAACTAAACAAAGTGGCATCAAAAGTAGAAATATTAGACTATACAACTTCCACATGCCACGGTTCAAATCGCACTCCATCACTATTATTTTTATTATATCTCATACCGATATAATCAAGTTTTCTCATTTTTTTAAACTCTTTTGTTGAAGCAAAATCAGCTGTAAAATTTTTATATCCCCAACCAATTCTTCCAACATCAAAGTCGCTGACACTATGATATGAGTACGCAGGTGGCGCAATACTAATAGAAGCTTTTGTGATATTACCACCACTGTTGTAGATTTTATTTATATAAAGGCTTAACTGTTTTACAACATTTCTTACACCTGAAGTTAAAATCAGCGTATCTCCAATATCTTTTTTTAATTTTTCATAATCCTCTTGTGGTTTACCTTTAAACAGATAGTGTCCGGTACGAGGAATCTTTACAACATCTTTTTTTGAAATTTTATTGTTTATGTCAGAGCATATTTTAGTTCCATAAAAACCATACTGTTGCTGCTTTTCATGAAAAAGTTTATCCACTAAGAGTAATTCATCTTTTGTAAAACTACCAATAACAGAGTAATTTCGCCCATAAAAAAGAGCATCACTAAATGAAACAATATTAAAATTTGCATATCCGATAAAGCTACTAAGCCTTTTAAGTCTCCTGTTTAAATCACTAAGCGTCATATACTCTTGATACGAGAGATAGATGTCATCACTACGATTTCCAACAAAACTATTGGCAAAAAGTGGGGTTAGTGCTAAGCCGGTTAAAAAAAATCTTCTATTCAT
>JAYELK010000110.1:0-11845 GCA_034717415.1 Campylobacterota bacterium
TTAGTTTTTTAACTCCCAATCTAGCTCATTATTTTATTAACGGCTTCAATGCATAACCCAATATCAATCTCACCGAATCTTACAGTATTATTATACTGCTTTCTTGAATGGTATTCTTATCATACAAGTGTATATCTGCCTTACTCTTTAGAGAAAAAATACCCATCGTCAAAGTATGAAAGCAAATGGCAGTATCTATTCCCCATGAAAAATATTTCTCAAGATCCTAGAACAAAAGAGAAAAGAAGACATCATATCCATCCACAAACTTTAGGAAGAAATATAAAAGTAGCTTCACAAAAAGCAAACCTTAACAAAAGAGTAACTTCACATATTTTTAGGCATTCTTATGCTACTCATCTTCTTCAAGCTGGGATAGATTTGCGTTCTATTCAAGAACTTTTAGGACATAAATCAGTTGAAACTACTATGATATACACTCATGTAGTAAGCGAGATGAACAAAAACAAAGTTATAAGTCCTTTAGATTTTTAATAATAAAAAAGTATAATTCAAAATACAGATTCTCAATCAAGCTGAGAATGACGAAAGGTTGTAAAAATGATAGAGAGATTTTACCTAAAAGATTATCTTAGCTTTAAAGAGGTTGAGTTGGACTTGGCATGTGGACTTGTGGTCTTTACGGGTCCAAGTGGTAGCGGAAAGTCTATACTTATGAACTCCATACTTTCCTCTCTTGGTGCTAGTAGTTGCGAAGCTTCACTTTGTGAATCTAGTGTTACTTGGGAGTTGGATAGTGAAAATATTGGAATAGAAAATGATGATATAAATATTTTTAAACATATAAAAAAAGAGAAGTCAAGATTCTTTATAAACTCACAAAGTGTATCTAAAAAAGCTATGCATACTCTTGGGTCAAACTATTTAAGGCACCTTAGTTTGAAAGATTTTAGTGATTTTGAAAATGAAAACCTTATCGATATTTTAGACAGGAGAATCCAACATAAATCAAAAGATATTTTTGCTATAAAAGATGGATATAGAGAAGCTTTTACGGAGCATGAAAAGGTAAAAATAGAACTTCAAAAGATAGAAGACCAAGAGAGAAAAATACTTGAACTTAAAGAGTTTGCATCTTTTGAGATTAAGAAGATAGAAGATATTAACCCTTTGCCATCAGAAGATGAAGAACTTTTAAAGATCAAAAAAGAGTTGTCTAAAAAAGAGAAAGTGCTGGAAAATATCTCTTTGGCAAATGCAATTTTTGAAAGTGAACACTATGTTTCAACGGCTTTAGACTCTTTGGATACACAGAGTTCATTTTTTGATGATGCTATGAATGAACTTAGGGCAGTCTTAGACAGTGCGCAGGAGAGGTTTGGCGCTCTTGATGATGTAGATATAGAAGAAGTTTTAAATCGTATAGAGGAACTTAGTGGTTTAAAAAGACGCTATGGTTCTATAGAAGAAGCGTTAGAATATAAAGAGCAAAAGAGAGTAGAATTAGCCAAATATGAAAACATCGAAATTACTAGAGGTAACTTAGAAGAAAAGTATGCTAAACTTACTCAAAAAGTAGAGTCGTTGGCAAACTCTTTAACTACTCTTCGACATCTGGAAATAAAATCATTTAAGGATGATTTGAATAACTACCTAAAAGAGTTATATTTAAGAGATGCAGAGGTTTTAGTAGATGCAACACCATATACATCCATCGGTAAAGATAAAATTTCTATAAAAGTAAACGATACAGAGTTACAAAAAGTAAGCACAGGAGAGTTTAACAGACTTCGTCTTGCTATTTTGGCTTTAAAATCAGAGTTTATGAACCAAAATGGTGGTGTTTTAATGCTTGATGAGATAGATGCAAACCTTAGTGGGGAGGAGTCTATGAGTGTTGCAAAGGTTTTAAGACAACTCTCAAAGCATTTTCAGATTTTTGTTATATCTCATCAACCACAGCTAACTTCTATGGGTGATCAACACTTTTTAATCTATAAAGATGGTGACACATCAATGACAAAAGAGCTTGGTTTTAACGAAAAAATAGATGAGATAGCTAGAATTATTAGTGGTGATACGGTGTCACAAGAAGCTAAGAAATTTGCAAAAGAACTTTTAGAGGCAAACAAAAATGATAATTGATACACATATACACTTAGATGATAATAGATATGACAATGATTTAAATGAAGTTTTGGATAGAGCAAGAGAGAGTGGGGTAGAGAGATTTATTATACCCGGTGCAGATCCAAAAACGATAGATAAGGCTGTAAGAATAGCTTCGCAATATGATGATGTTTATTTTGCTATTGGTGTACATCCTTATGATATGAGTCTATTTAAAGGTTTGGATTTTGCAAAATATATTCATCATAAAAAGTGTGTAGCTATCGGTGAGTGTGGGCTGGACTACTATAGACTTGAAGGAAGTGATGAAGAAAAGGAGCTTGAAAAACAGAGACAGAAAGAGGTCTTTGTTGCTCAAATTGAGTTAGCAAAAAAATATAAAAAGCCATTGATTGTTCACATAAGAGATGCTTCAAGAGATTCTAAAGAACTACTTTTAAAACATAATGCTTTAGAGGTTGGAGGAGTTCTGCACTGCTATAATGCTGATGAGGAACTTCTTAGTTTGGCAAATAATGGGTTTTACTTTGGCATAGGAGGTGTTTTGACATTTAAAAATGCAAAAAAACTTTTGAGCGTTCTACCTAAGATTCCACAGGAGAAGCTTCTGCTGGAGACTGATGGACCATACCTAACTCCAGTGCCTCATCGAGGGGAGAGAAATGAACCTCTTTATACAACATTTGTTGCCAAGAAAATGTCTGAAATTTTGGAAAAACCACTGAATAAAATAGAAGACTTAACTACACAAAACGCCCTAAAACTCTTTAATATTTTTTAATATTAAAGAGTTTTTACTATTTGGTAAATTATATTTAATATAAGTTTGGGTAGAATGTAAACTTTAAATTAATTTACATTAGAGAAATTGCCAATGATTAGATATTTTTTACTACTTCTTTTACCACTTTTGCTTAGTGCAAATCTAACATATCAGTTCAATCACAACAAAGAACTTAGAATCTTGGAATCTTTTGATATAGATTCATCTTTTCTTTATGACCCTCTAATGAACAAAATGAGAACCCAAAATAGTTCAAAATATAAAAATAAACATTTTTTTAAGGCGATGAATGAGGCATATCTCTTTATACCTGCGATTAAAAATATATTGGCAGAGTATAATGTTCCTGCAGAGTTTCTCTTTTTAGCTATGGCAGAGTCTAACTTTTCAACAAAAGCCTACTCAAAAAAGAGAGCTGCAGGTCTTTGGCAGTTTATGCCAGCTACTGCAAAGTTTTATGATCTTAAAATTGACGAGTATGTTGATGAGAGAAGAGACCTTGTCAAATCAACAAGAGCTGCCGCAAAATATCTTTCTTATCTGCATAAAAGATTTGGTAAGTGGTACTTAGCTGCTATAGCTTACAACTGTGGTGGTGGCAGATTAAATTCTGCTATTAAAAAAGCTGGTAGTAATGATCTAAAAGTTTTGTTAAATCCAAAAAAGAGATATATTCCCAGAGAGAGTAGATTTTATATAAGAAAGATCGTTGCTCTTGCTTTAGTTGGCAGTGATGAGCAATTTTTACTTCATAGTGAGTATGAACATCTTCTTAACCGTGCAAATGCGTACTCTATCTCCACTATTACTCTCTCAAGTGGAGCATCACTAAAAAGGGTATCTAAGCTAATTGGACTGCCACTAAAAGAGTTGAAAAAGCTAAATAGACATCTAAAATATGATTTCGTTCCACCTTATTCTAAAGGTTATGATATATATATTCCATATATTAAACTAAGTGAATTTAAGCAGAAATATTATAAAGAGCCTATGCAAAATATCTATAAAGTACATGTTGTAACAAAAGGGGACAATCTATCTTATATTGGAAAAAGATACGGTGTTTCTTATAGGGTAATAATGGATTTTAACAAACTTAAAAACAGTCGCCTTAAGCTTAAACAGAAACTTATTATTCCTATTGAAAATAGACCAAATTCTAAAAAAATCAGTAGTAGATTTTACTATATGGTAAAAAAGGGTGATACTCTTGATTCAATTTCTAAGGCACATAAAGTCAGTATTACAAATCTCAAACTTCAAAACCATCTTAAAGGTAGCTTGATTAAAATTGGCGATAGGTTGAGAATTTATGAATAGATTTTTTATTTTACTATTAGTTATTATTATAGTAGCTTTTTCTGGATGTAGTACAAGAGGAAAAAGAACATATACCAAACATAAATTTTCCCAAACTAAAACATATTCTAGTGATAAAAATTATCATAGTTCATCAATGGACAAGAAAAGTTATTCTCATCCAACAATGAGACCATATGTAATAAGAGGCATTAGGTATCACCCAACTGTTGTTAGTGTTGGAGATCAGTTTAGAGGTAATGCAAGTTGGTATGGTCCTGCTTTTCATGGCAAATCTACTTCAAATGGAGAGAGATACAATATGTACGATATGACAGCGGCGCATAAAACTCTGCCTATGAATACAATCGTTAAGGTTACAAATCGTTCTAATGGTTTAACTACAGTGGTTAGAATTAATGACAGAGGACCGTTTATTACTACAAGAATTATAGATTTATCAAAGTCTGCTGCGAGAAAGATAAATATGATAGGAAGAGGAACGGCACCTGTTACTATCGAAGTTTTAGGCTTTCAAACAAAAGGCAAGAGAAAGATTCCTACTTATAAAGAGTTAAAGAAAAGTCCTCAAAAAAGAGCTATTAGTGATTTTGCTCTACAGATAGCATCTTTTTCAAGGATTGAGGGTGCTATAATTACTCAAGAAAAATATAATAATAGTAATGGATATAAAACTATTATAAAAGATATTCAAAATGAGAGTGGCAGAAGTTTTAAAGTTTGGCTTAAAGGCTTTAAAAGTGAACAAGAAGCCAGAGACTATAAAGATGAAGGGCATTTTGAAGGTGCATTTATCGTAAGAGAGGATTAAAATGATTACTAAAACTAGAATAACAAAAGAGACAGATATTGAGATTTCACTGAAATTATATGGTACTGGCAAAAGCACTATCGACACAGGTGTTGGATTTTTAGATCATATGCTAGAGAGTTTTTCAAAGCACTCTTTGATTGATTTAGATATTAAGTGCAAAGGCGATACCCATATAGATGATCACCATAGTGTTGAGGATGTCGGTATCGTTCTTGGTTCACTAATTTGCGATGCTCTCTACCCTGTAGAAGGGATAGAGAGATTTGGTAGTGCCAATATTGTTATGGATGAAGCTTGTGTAAGTTGTGATTTAGATATCAGTAACAGACCATACTTAGTCTATGAAGCTGATTTAGATGGCAAGGTAGGACTTTTTGATACAGAACTTGTTGAAGAATTTTTCAAAGCATTTATATCTAGTGCGAGAATTAGCACTCACATAGTTGCGCTTAGAGGAAAAAACAAGCATCACATAATTGAAGCAGCTTTTAAATCGTTGGCTGTAGCACTTCGTAGAGCAATCACTAAAAACAGTCGTGTTGGGATTCCTAGCACTAAAGATGTTTTATGATTAAACTGATTATTTTAGATGTTGATGGCTGTTTGAGTGATGGTAAGTTAATCTATTCAAATGACGCTATAGAGAGTAAAAACTTTAGTGTCAAAGATGGTCTAGGCATTAGCACTTGGGTAAAAATTGGCAATCAGGTTGCAATTATCACAGGTAGAAATTCTAAAATAGTTGAGAAAAGAGCAAAAGAGTTGGGTATCAAACATCTCTATCAAGGTATAAAAGATAAAGATAGAGTTTTAAAAGAGTTGGTTGCTTTGCTTGGACTTAGCTTTAAAGAAGTTGGGGCGATTGGTGATGATCTCAATGATTACCATATGCTAAATCTGGTAGAGAGAAGTTTCAGCCCAAAAGATGGTGTTACAGAGATAAAAAATATAGTTGATGATGTACTGCCCAGCAATGGTGGAGATGGTGCCGTTCGTCAAATGATAGATATTTTGGTTGACGAGAACAATCAAAGAGAAGAATTTATGGCTATTTGGATATGAATATAAATATTTTTTTTCTGTTTATATCTATCGGTTTATTGATGATTTTTTTTCTATTTAAACCACTTGATATAAAAGAGAGAGAATTTGTTGACATTCCTGTTTTTGAGTTAAAATCTTTTACACTTTATGAGTTAAATACAAAAGGATTGAGTACAATTATGATAGGAGACAGCGCAATTAGATATAGCGATAGATACAGAGTCTCAAACATAAACTATACCGATAACTCAAAAGAGTACATAGCTAATATGAAAGCAGATAATGGAACCTATAAAGACGAGATTGTTAATCTAAATGGTAATGTTATATACCAGAGAGAAGATGGGTTAAGTTTTGAGACACAAAAAGCAAGTTATAATAAAAAAACAAAGATTGCTTATGCTAACACAGACTATATCTCATATATGGGAACAAATAGAGTGGTTGGAAAATCACTTATATACAATAATCTTTCAAAGAGAGTTAAATCTCAAAGCGTTGTAGCAAAATATCAATTACAAGAGGAATAGGGATGAGATTTTTTATAATTTTAACACTTTTTTTAACATCGGTTTTAATGTCACAAGAGCTTAAAGTTAAAGCTAATCAGTTTAGTGCTGATGAAAAAGCAGGTATTTCTACATTTGAAGGTGATGTTAATATAATAAAAGGCAATGATGAACTTAATGCTTCAAAAGTAACTATTTTTACAAATAAAGAACAGCAACCTACCAAGTATATCGCAATAGGTGATGTCTCTTTTAAAATTAAAACTAAAGAAGGTTCTCTCTATGAGGGAGTAGCTGGAAAGGTTATCTTTTTACCCATAGAAAAAGAGTATCACTTCTTTAAAAATGTATATTTAAAGCAGATAGATGAAAAAAAAGAGATACTTGGTGATGAAGTGGTTTTAAAAACTATTGAGGGAAAGGCTTATGCCAAAGGTGTTAAAACTGAACCTGTTATCATGATTTTTAATATGCCTAAAGAGGAAGAAAAATAATGGTAGAGATAGTAGATGCAAAGTTTATAACATCGGCTCCAAATCTGTTAAAAGCACCGGAATCTTTTGAGCAGGATGAAGTTGTTTTTATGGCTCGTTCAAATGTAGGTAAAAGTTCACTTCTAAATGCTCTTACAAATCATAAAGGGTTAGCAAAAGTTTCTTCAACACCTGGTAAAACAAGGTTAATTAACTATTTTGATGTTTCGTTTATAGATAGAGACAATGGACAAAAAAGCCATGCTAAGTTTGTTGATCTGCCTGGATTTGGGTATGCAAAGGTTTCAAAAGCTATGAAATATGATTGGGAGAAGAATCTTACTGATTATATAGCACAAAGAGAGCAGATAAAACTTTTTGTACATCTTATTGATTGTAGGCATCCACATCTGGATATAGATACATCCGTAAGTGATTTTTTATTCCAAAACTGTAGAGAAAATCAGTATATACTTCAAATTTTTACTAAGATAGATAAACTAAATCAAAAAGAACAAAATGCACTTAGAAAAGAGTTTCCACATGCTATGATGGTATCAAGTTCTAAAAAAAGAGGTACTCAAAAGGCGATAAAAGTTATTTATGATATTTTACAAGAGAAGACAGATGAAGATTGAGTATACAAAAGCAAAACTTGGTGATATATCTAAAATGCAAGAGCTTGCTTCTCCTGAAGTTGAGTCAGGTGTTATTTTAGCAAGAAGTTCAGATGAAATCGCTACAAATATAAGATCGTATATCTTAGCTTTTAAAGATGGTAAGCTTGTTGGATTTTGTGCTATGCACATTCATACAGCATATCTTGGAGAAGTTAGGTCATTGATAGTAAAAGAGGATATTAGGGGTCAAAAAATTGGAGAAAAATTAGTTGATTTATGCCTTGATGAAGGCATATCTTTAGGGCTTCAAAGAGTGCTGTGTTTGACTTACAAGCAATCTTTCTTTGAGAGATTGGGTTTCGTTGAAATTCCAAAAGAGTCAATACCAGAACATAAGATTTGGGCTGACTGTATTAAATGTAAACACTTTCCAATATGCAACGAAGTATCACTAATCAAAAACCTATAGAATCTTTTATTTATGTTGCTATATTTATAGTATATGTAAGTTTAAGTAGTATATATCTCTTTTTACCTCCTCTATTTGCTGTACTGTTTCTGCTGTTTTCCAAAGCTCTTGATAAAGAGGATGGAGTAGGGATTTTTCTTATATCTTTTTGTTTGCTTGTTTTTGAGTCTGAAAAAGGCTATACACTATTTATTTCTATTATCTATTTTATACTTATTTATAAGTTTGTTATGCCGAAGTTAAAGCAAAATTTTAGTTGCTCTTCTTGCATAAAATTTTTATCGGTTGTAGTAGCTTATGTTGGTTTTTTCCTGTTTTGTCTGCTTGTGTCCAACATATTTTTACTACCTATACCTAGTATAACATACTATATAATTTACTATATAGTAATTGAGTTTTTGATTGTGAGTATTTTATGAAAATTAAGTTTATTATAACTATTTTTGTCTCTATCTGGTTGGCACTAATAGTAAGAGTTTTTTTTCTTGCAGTAGAATCAAACACTTACTATGAAAAACTCTCATACAACAATACTATAAAATCAGAAGAAATTGCACCGGTTAGGGGTGAAATAGTAGATAGAAACAATAGGCCAATCGCCATAAACAAACTTGGATTTAAGATACAGCTTCGTCCACATCTATATTCTAAAAAGAACATGAAAATATTTAATAAAGAGTTGGATTTTTTAATAAGTTTAATTCCAAGTTTAGATCGAAACAGACTGATAAAAAATTATAAGAAAAAAGATTCATACTATTATCATGATTTTATAGATATTGTGCATTTTATCTCCTACGAAGATATTATGCCTCTATATTCTAAGCTAAATCTTAGAAAAAATTTAAATATTCTTCCTGCACCAAAAAGATACTATCCTTATAGTAATGTTGGTGCGCATATTATTGGTTATGTCTCTCGTGCAAACAAAAAAGATATAGAGAGAGATAAACAGCTTGAACTTATAGGTTATGCTGGGAAAACCGGTGTTGAAAAATATTATAATTCTTATCTGCAAGGTAAAGCTGGACTGCGTGAGATTAAAGTTAATGCAAATAATCAAGAGATTGAAGAACTTTCATACAAAAGTGCAGATGAAGATAGAAAACTTACTCTAACGATAGATATAGAGTTGCAAAAATATATAGCTTCGCTTTTTGTTAAAAAAGCCGGTGCTGTCATAGTTATGGGTGTTGATGGTGCTATTTTATCAGCAAGCAGTTTTCCAGAGTATGATCTAAATACTTTTGTATCAGGTATTTCTCATAGTATGTGGAATAAACTCTCTACGAGTCTTGAAAAACCATTTACAAATAAGCTTGTAAATGGTCTCTATCCTCCAGGTTCAACCATAAAAACAGGTTTAGGACTCATCTATATAACATCAGGCATAGACCCTTCTTGGCATGTGGATTGTCGTGCTTCAATGCCTCTTGGTAAAAGGGTATTTAGATGCTGGAAGAAAAAAGGGCATAGAAAAACTGCTCTTAAAAAAGCCATTAGAGAGAGTTGCGATGACTATTTTTATAAAGGCAGTCTTCAAGTCGGCATCAAAAAAATGAGCGAAGGTTTTATGCGATATGGTCTTGGTAAAAAAACAGGAGTAGATCTTCCAAATGAGTTTATCGGCATAGTTCCCTCAAGAGAGTGGAAAAGAAAAAAATATAATCGCCCTTGGTATATAGGGGAAACTGTAAACACTTCTATCGGTCAAGGTGACTTTTTAGTCACACCAATGCAAATAGCTCAGTTTACGGCTCTTATGGCAACTTCAAAACTTCCAACTCCTCATTTTGCTAAAAAAATAGGGTCTGAAGTTTATGAACCAAAATTACAAGATCTATTTAATAAGGATGAACTTAAGAAACTTCCTCTTATTCAAAGAGCCATGTACGAAGTATGTAACTATCCAAAAGGTACAGCTATGCAGTATCTTAGTTCAAAAGTTACTATTGCAGGTAAGACCGGTACTGCTCAGGTAGTTGCCATTCTGCAAGATATAGAAGATAGAAAACATGAGCATGAGATGGCATACTATAGTCGTTCACATGCTTGGTTTGCCTCTTATGGACCATATAAAAATCCTCAATATGTTGTTTTAGTTATGGTTGAGCATGGTGGGCATGGTGGAGCAGCAGCTGGTAAAATAGTTTCAAATATATACAACAAGCTCTTAGAACTTGAGTATATTGCCAAACGCTAGGTTTAGGCGAAAGAATTTTGAATAAAAAGAGCAAGAATTATTAGTAAAAATATTGCTCCAGCTTTATTGTAGAGTTTGTTTGCAAGTATAAATAACAGCGTTACAGATGCTCCAACCATTATAAGCATATCAAATTTTGCATCAACTAAGTCTATGGTAAGAGGGTTTATAAGTGAAGCAGCACCTAAAACCATAGAGAAGTTTGCAACATTTGAGCCAATAATATTACCAATACTCATCTCTGCATTACCTTTTTTAACAGCCACAAGTGATACTACGAGTTCCGGCAGTGAAGTTCCCAAAGAGATTAAGAATAACCCTATAATCCATTCGCTAATCCCAAAATCTCTAGCTATATTAGTCCCACTCTCAATAACGAAATTTGCACCACCGATAGTTAGTGCAAAACCCATAACCAAAAGAGGTATAGTTCTGCTCCAGTTAAATTTTTCAGTGGCCAAATCCTCATCTATCTCTCCTTCTAAATCCTCTTTAGAACTGCTAAAGAGAAAAACAAGGTATGAAACCATTAACAAGAGATATAAAAGACTATCGACTCTGCCAATTTCGCCATCTTGAATCATTATAAAAAACAGAACTAGAGGAACAATCACCCAAGCACTATCTTGTGCAAAAAGGTTTCGTTTTGGGTGCATTGTCTTTGAAATCATAAAAACAACTCCTAAAACAAGAGTTATGTTAAAGATTACACTACCTACAACATTTGCAACTGCCATATCGCTTTTACCTTGACCTGCTGCCATCATAGAAGCTGCCATCTCCGGTAGAGATGTTCCAAATGCCACAAGGGTAGCGCCTATCACAAAGTGAGATATTTTAAAATGCAGAGCAATTCTCTCTGATTCTTTTATGATAAAATCAGCACCGTAAATAAGTGCCGACATAGCAGCTATAAAAATTAAAAAATCCATTATTATCCTTGTGTTCTTACTATTAAACTTTTTGGCAGGTTAAACTTCTCTATAAGTTGAGACTCTTTTTCTCTCATTTGCCCATTATCCACTTCATGGTCATATCCAAGAAGATGAAGAAGTCCATGTATAAAGAGCAGGGCAAGTTCATCACTGTTTTTATGCCCTAATTCTTTAGCTTTAGCTTCTACATGCCAAGAAGATATAACTATACTTCCAAGTGGACTCATTGGCATCTCCTCATATGGAAAACTTAAAACATCAGTATCTTTGTCTATATTTCTATACTCGGCATTGATACTTTTTATCTCTTCATTTGAAGTTATTATAAGTTCTATCTCTTTATCACTTAGAGATTTGGCGATAGAGTTTAAAAAACTCTCATCTATTTCAAGCAAAGTTCTGTTATCTAGTTCAATCATGGGTGGAATTATATCCAATATGCTTTATATATGCTAAAATTTCTTTATGTGTGCCAAGATAAATCGGCACTTACTTGTTGGTGCGACATTTTAAAGTGTTTAGTCCAACCTAGGTAGTCTTATAGTAAGAGCCTAGTATCGAGCATTGTGCATATTAGGTAACG
>JAYELK010000111.1:0-2246 GCA_034717415.1 Campylobacterota bacterium
ATTAGGGCTAATATGTTAGATATAAAAATCTCAACACCTTCATCTGTGATTGATGAATTAAAAAATAGGTATAAATTTTTAAGATTATCTATAAACCTTACTCAAGATGGTTTAGCTAGGCGAAGTGGTGTTAGTTTGGGTAGTATAAAAAGGTTTGAGCATACTGGAAAAATCTCATTAGAATCTCTTTTGAAACTTTCAGTTGTTCTTGAGTGCTTAGAGGATTTTAAAAACATTGCTCTTGCAAAAGCAAAAATCATAAACAGCATTGATGATTTGCTAGACGAAAAAGAGAGTGTGAAAAAACGGGGTAGTATAAAATAGATGGTTCAGATAGTAGATGTTTTTTTAAACCTTTCAGACAAAAGGTTAAAAGTAGGAAGACTAGCTGCAAAGAGCAGGACTATCTATTTTGAGTATGAAAAAGATTTTTTACAAACTGGTATAGAACTGTCTCCATACAAACTACCTTTGAAAAGTGGTGTTTTTAATTCTAAAGAGAGTTTGTTTGAAGGTTTGTGTGGTGTTTTTGCAGATAGTTTACCTGATGGATGGGGGAGATTGCTTTTAGATAGATACTTTTTAAAACAAGGTATAAAACAAGGTGATATAACTCCACTCGATAGATTGTGTTATATTGGCAGTTATGGTACTGGGGCATTGAGTTATGAACCTGTTATCAAAGGTGCTAAACCTAATAAGCAAGCTTTTGATTTAGACAGCTTAGCTAACTCCTCTTTGGAAATATTAAGAGGCAGTAGCTTTGAGATGATAGATACGCTACTGAGTATGGGTGGTTCATCAGCTGGTGCTAGACCAAAAATAATGGTACAAATCAATGAAAACAATGAGCTAATAGATGGAAGTCAACAGTTAGAAGATGGCTTTGAACACTATATGGTCAAGTTTTCTTCATCAGATGATATAGCAGATATGGGTAATTTAGAATATGCTTACTCGCTCATGGCAAAAGATGCAAAGATAGAGATGCCTAAAACTAAACTACTTCAAGGTAGAGAGAAAAGTTACTTTGCTATCAAAAGGTTTGATAGAGTTGAAGATAGAAGGGTGCATATGCATTCTGTAGCTGGATTGGTTCATAGTGATTTTAGATTTCCTAGTTTAGATTATGATGATTTATTGATGTTAACTTTGGATATTACAAAAGATAAAGAGGAACAAGTGAAAATGTTTAGGCTAGCAGTTTTTAACTTGCTTGCTCATAACCGAGACGATCATGCAAAGAATTTTTCTTTTTTGTTGGATGAAAATGGTGGATGAAAGTTAGCTCTTGCTTATGATTTGACTTTCTCATTTGGTCCAGGTGGTGAGCATAGTACAACATACTTAGGTGTTGGTAAAACTCCAACTATTGAACACTTAAAACAGCTTGCAATAAAACATGATATAAAAGATTACGATAAAATTATCGCTCATAATATAGAAATATTAGCAAATTTACACTACTACTTCAAGATATCTAATGTTAGTAATAATGTTTATAAACTTGTTTTAGATACATTAAGGTTTAAAAAGTAAATGAATATATTAATCACAGGTTCAAACGGCTTTGTAGGAAACTACTTCATAAACAAATATAAAGATAAATATAATATAAAATCGTTTAGCTTTTTAAATGACGATGTCAATACTTTAAATTGTAATGATACAGATATAGTTTTTCATCTCTCGGCTTTAGTTCATCAAATGGGTGGAGCAAGTGAAGAAGAGTACGAAAGAGTAAATGTAACGCAAACTATTGAGTTAGCAAAAAAAGCCAAATATAGTGGTGTAAAACAATTTGTCTTTATGAGTACGGTTAAAGTATATGGAGAAGAGACAAATATAGCATATACAGAAACGAGTGACTGTAATCCGCAAGATGAATATGGGAAGAGTAAATTAAAAGCTGAAAATGAACTTTTGAAGCTTGAAGATGATAGTTTTAAAGTAAGTATAGTTAGAACTCCTATAGTTTATGGGTATGGAGTAAAAGCAAATATAAAAAATCTTGTAGGTCTTGTAAATAAAGTTCCTATTTTACCTTTTGGTGATATTCAGAATAAAAGAAGCATGGTATATGTTGGAAATCTTTGTCATTTAGTAGATGTTTTGATAAGCATCGGATGTGCTGCTTTAGCTGCACCTAGAGAAGAGATAGGTGAGACTAAAGTCACACATCCGAGAAATATATTTTTAGCTACTGATGATGAACCATTAAGTACAACAAAACTTATTGAGTTAAT
>JAYELK010000112.1:0-11285 GCA_034717415.1 Campylobacterota bacterium
AAAATAAACTGGAAAAGCCCATAAGGAAGATAAAAATGTCTCCATAATTCAGCACCATTTTTTGTAAATGGAGAGAGTTCATAGTCTGTTATTTCAGGTAGTCTTTTCTTTCTTCGTTCTTTATTTTCTAAGATTCTCAGTGTATTTGGAGCGTAATATACCGGTTTCCAGACAAAAGCAAAAATATATATGATTGCATATCTTATAAACATAGGTGTTTTAGACTTGATTAACCACTGAAGATTTCTTTCAACTTGATCCGGATCTTCATCTTCACCTAAGTGGTAGTGGTGCATAATGTTGTGTTCATATTCCCACGCTTGGGGTTTAATCCAGTCTAACCAATCAATATATCTTCTCTTACCTCTGGCAAATCCGGCTTTAGTATATTCAAGAGGAATATTTGGAACTTTATCATATGCACTATGTAAAATAGGATGAGCTATATTTGCCCATCTTGCTGCATTTCCTACTCCTATTAAAATAGCAGCTATAACTCCAAGCGTCCAAAAACCAAAGGTGCTTAAGCCTATGGAAAGTTCTAGTGCAGTTACTACATAAATCATAAAGAAACCTGAAAATGTAAATGTTCGTCCCCATCTCTCAAGCTTTAAAAGATGTTGAAAATCCTCTTGTCCTACCGGACCAAGATTAGTTTTAATCTCTTCTATATCCTTTTGCAGTTGAACTTTGTCAATATCTTCATATCTTGCATATTGATGATCTTTAGATACTTTTTCTTCTACACTAGGCTTAACAGTAGATTCAAAAGAAGTTGAATCTTCTTGAATTTCTGCTTTGGCTTCATCTGCCAATATCTTTTCTTGAGCGGCAAGTTCCTCTGCCTCTTCAGTTGAAACAATAGCCTCTCTCGTCTCTCTCGGCAAGTATATCATCAAGTGATTTTTTCTCTGACAAAATTTGCTCCATTCAATAAATTTATAATTCTCATTATATGTAAAAATACTTAAAAGCAGTTTTATTTCTCATTGTCTATGTTTAAAGATAGTGTTAATGTATAATAAATAGCATTTTAGATAGAATATCAACAATTTATAAAGTGATAATTATTGGAGAATTAATGGACGCAGCCAAATATATTTGGATGAATGGAGAGTTTGTAGCTTGGGAAGATGCCAAGGTGCATGTGCTTTCGCATACACTACACTATGGAAATGGTGTAATCGAGGGGACAAAAGCTTATAAGACTGAAAAAGGTTACGCTATTTTTCGTCTAAATGAGCATACTAAAAGACTTAAAGAGTCTGCAAAGATGACGCTTATTGATATTCCATACTCAGTTGAAGAGATGAATCAGGCTCAGATTGATTTGGTAAGAAAAAATGAGTTCAAAGGCGATAATGTTTATCTTCGTCCTTTTGCATTTTTGGGTTATGGAGTTATGGGAGTTTATCATAAAGATGCTCCAGTTGAGACTGTGATGTCTGCTTGGGAGTGGGGTGCTTATCTTGGTGAAGAGGGTCTGCAAAAAGGTATAAAACTTAAAATCGCTTCAATGACAAGACCTGCAAACACTTCAAATATGGGTAAAGCAAAAGCAAGTGCAAACTACTTAAACTCACAAATGGCTAAGTTTGAAGCTATTGACTGTGGTTATGATGAGGCACTTCTTTTAGATGACCAAGGTTATGTGGCAGAAGCTAGTGGGGCATGTTTTTTTATGGTTAAAAATGGAGAGTTGATTACTCCTCCAAATGATAATTCTCTAGCCTCTATAACTCAAAAAATGGTTATAGAGATAGCAGAAGACTTTGGCATAAAAGTTACTCGTCGTCGCATTACTCGTGAAGAAGTTTATGTGGCTGATGAGGCATTTTTAACAGGAACTGCAGCTGAGATTACTCCGGTTGCAATAGTTGATGCCAGAGAGATTGGTTGTGGTTCTCGTGGTGAAATGACAGAAAAAATTCAGAGTACATACTTTGATATAGTTTTTGGTCGTAATAAACAGTACGAACATTACTTAACTTACATAGATTAAGGAAATAATAACAGATGAAAGAGGAGAATATTTTAATGGCATCAGATATGAATGATTATTTTAACAAAAAAAAGAGTGAGAGTGGTGGCTTTGGGAAAAAGTCTAGTGGTGGTTCTGGTGGCGGTGGTCCACAACTTCCAAAGATTGATCTGAATTTTGGTGGTGGGAAAGCTGGTTTAGTTTACTTTTTAGTTGCAGTTGTGGTTCTGCTTGTTTTAGCAAAACCTTTTACTATTATCGAAGAGGGGCAACGAGGTATTTTAAGTACAAACGGTAAGTATCAAGATCAAGCACTTCTTCCTGGTCTGCACTTTATTGTTCCGGTAATTCAGAAAGTTTATGTTGTGGATACTAAAGTTCGTATTATTAACTACGCTTCTCGTATAGAAGCTAACACCGGAGCATCTGGGATTATTGCTAAACCGGCAGTTACTGTTCTTGATAAACGCTCTTTACCAGTCTCTATAGAACTAACTGTTCAGTATAGACTAAATTCACAATTTGCAGCTCAAACAATCTCTAATTGGGGATTTTCTTGGGAAGATAAAATCATCAACCCTGTTGTTCGGGATGTTGTTCGTAATGTGATTGGTAAGTATGATGCAGAGGCATTAACACGGATGAGAAATGATCTTGGTAAAGAGATTGAAGCAGGGATTAGTGAGAGCGTTAATTCTCTGAAAAATTCTCCTGCAGTTTTACAATCAGTTCAACTTCGTGATATTGTTTTGCCTCAAAAAGTAAAAGATCAGATTGAGCGAGTTCAGATTGCTAAACAAGAGGTTCAAAAAGCAGAACAAGATGTTCAACGGGTTAAACAAGAGGCACTAAAGAGAGCAGCAGAAGCACAAGGTGTGGCTCAAAAAGCAAGAATTGAAGCTAAAGGTAAGGCAGATGCTGTAGCTATTGAAGCTGATGCACAAGCTAAAGCAAATATTTTGATTTCTAAGTCACTAACTACTAAACTTTTAACATTAGAACAGATAAAAGTTCAAGGTAAGTTTAATGATGCACTTAGAGACAATAAAGATGCAAAAATCTTCTTAACACCTGGTGGTTCAACACCAAATATTTGGGTTGATACTAAAGATATTCAAAAAAGAACTACGGCTAACTAAAAAATGAAAGAGATAAAAGAGACATTAGATAGAGTAGATTGGCAAAAGTCTGAACTTTTGCCAGTAATTGTTCAAGATGTTGAAAATAACGAAGTGCTGATGATGGCTTATATGAATAGAGAGGCATTAGAACTTTCGCTAACTACAAAAATTGCACACTATTTTTCAAGAAGCAGACAAAGAATGTGGAAAAAAGGTGAGAGTAGTGGACATACTCAGACTATCCACTCTTTTAATATAGATTGTGACAATGATACTCTTCTTATAAAAGTAACTCAAAAGGGTGTGGCATGTCATACAGGTCGTCGCTCTTGTTTTTTTACAGAGTTAGAGTCTGGTGAATCTAACTCTGAAGTTGAAGTGAGTTCACATGCCATGTATGGCGTGATTGATACTCTTTATCACACTATCCAAGAGCGAAAAAATGCAGATCCGTCTACATCTTGGACAGCAAAACTTTTAAGTAAAGGTGACAACACAATTTTAAAAAAAGTTGTAGAAGAAGCCGGTGAATTTTGTTTTGCATATAAAGATAATGATGATCACGAGATGGTTTATGAAGCATCTGATTTGACTTATCACATGCTAGTGGCTTTAGCTGCTAAAAACATCTCTCCAGATAGAATAAAACAAGAATTGGCTCGTAGATTTGATATGAGTGGTATAGCTGAAAAAGATTCAAGAAAAGATTAATGAAAGCTAAAATCACTGCCTTTATAGATGGTTTAATCATTTATGATTATGTTTTGTTTGGTGTGGTTTTTGTTCTTTTCATACTTTTTATTATACTTGCAATTATGCTTAGAAAAAAGGCTGGATTGGCAATTTTTTTAGCATTTTTTTCTTTTCTTCTACTTTTTTTGGCTCCTACAGTCGGTTATGTCCAGATGCATAAATTTTTATTTAAAAACTCTACAGAACTTATTTCTCAAAAAAAACTTTCGTTTACTAAAGCAGTTGTTGTAAAAGGAACTCTTAAAAATGAGTCGAAATTTGATTTTAAGAGTTGTAAAATAACAGCAAGTACCTATAAGGTTAGTGGAAATTCTGTCAAAAATTTTGTTCTTAAATTAAAACCATTTAAAAAGATGTCGATTTTAGAGTATGATATTTTAAAAGGAGATGTACGGGAGTTTAAGATTATTGTTGAACCCTTTACATACTCAAAAGATTATAATATTTCTATAGGAGCTAGTTGTAAGTGATGACTCTATTTAATATTTGGCATGTTATCGTCCTCTCTCTATTTGCACTTGTTTTTATAGGTGGTGTTGTAGTATCAATTAAGCAAGATAATAAAAAGTTACTACTTCCAATGCTCTTCTCGGTTACTTTGGTTGTTGGTGTCTTTGCAGCTTTTTCTACGGTAGTTGTAGATAAATATACAAAAAAAGTAAAACTATACAAGATGAAAAATAAGAGGCTTTTAAGCATTGAGAAGATTGTTTATACAGGTATAGTTAAAAATGAAGGCAGTTATGAAATTGGTAAAGTTACTTTTGAGATAAAACTTGTAAACAAGGGTCATGTAATAGGAAATGTAAAGGCAGGTTCTTTCTTTAGTCCTAGTAGATGGGTTGATTTTTTCGGTGGTGGTTCAGGTAGAAAGTATAAACCACAATCTATTACAAAAGAGTTTGTTGTAGCTAAAAATTTAAAACCGGGTAAGTCTAAATCTTTTAGAGTATATTTTGATTATCCACCATATTTTAGAAGTGTTGCACATTTTGCAACTGTTGATGGACATTAAATAGTCTAGTATTTAAGCCCAAAAGGTTTTAAAGCTTGGTTTATATGTTTGATTTGACGGTTTTTATCTCTACACCAATCCGGTGCAAGTAGAGAGTCACTGTCTATCCCTGCTGTTACTCTTTGAACAGATATATTTTTTGGCTTCATTTTAATAGATTCTACTAAAACACTAAGGTAATTATCTTCGCTGATTGGAGTAAACTTTCCTTTTATAAAATCATTTCCCAAAGCAGTTCTTTTTACTACATAAAGGGGATGATATTTTACAGAATCTATTCCCCATTTATAAGCCTGCAAAGAAGTTTCAAGCATCATCTCTTTTGTCTCATCTGGTAATCCAAAGATAAGATGTCCACAAACGAGTAAACCTTTTGCTTTTGACTTTAAAATCCATTTTTTTACATTCTCGCTGTTGTGACCTCTGTTGATTTTATCTAAGGTTTCATCATATACTGACTGTATGCCAAACTCTATCCAAATCTCTTTTTCTCTGTTTAGTTTAGCTAAATAATCAAGTGTTTCATCAGTTATGCTGTCTGAACGGGTACCGATACTTAAACCTATAACATTAGGAAATGAGAGCGCTTTATCATAAAGAGCTTTTAGAGTTTCAAATGGGGCATAAGTATTTGTGAATGATTGAAAATATACAAGAAATTTTTTAGCACCATATTTGGTTGATTGCATTTTACTAATAGCATTAAATTGAACTTCAAGTTGTTCTAGCTGTTTTTGTAAAAACGGGTTTTCTTTTGAGTCAAGGTTTAGATGAAAACCTTTTAACTCTTTTGTCTCCCCACTACTTGCACTAAAAGAGTCATTTTCACAAAAGGTACAACCACCTTTTGCAACTGTTCCATCTATATTTGGACAAGTAAAACCAGATATATTGATACCAACCTTATAGACCTTGCATCCAAATTTGTTAGTTAGGTAGTTACCGTAAGTATAAATCTGTTCCAATTAAAACCTAAACTATATATTCGCCGGTAAAACAGGCAGTACAATAATTGTCTTCTTGTGCATTTACGCTTCTTAAAAGTGCTTCTGAGTCAAGATAAGCTAGAGAATCAGCTTCTATAAACTCGCAAATCTCATCTGTACTCATATTTGCAGCGATAAGCTTCTCTTTACTAGGAGTATCAACTCCATAGTAGCATGGGTCGGTTGTTGGAGGTGAGGATACACGCATGTGAACTTCACTTGCCCCAGCTTCTTTTAGCATTTTTATAATGCGTCTTGAGGTAGTTCCACGAACTATAGAGTCATCTATAACAATGACTCTTTTACCTTTTATGATTTCAGTCATAGGAGATAGTTTCATCTTAACTTTGAGATCACGCATCTCTTGAGTTGGTTCAATAAATGTTCTGCCAATATAGTGATTTCTCATAATTCCCATCTCATATGGTATGCCACTCTCTTGTGCATAACCTATAGCAGATGGAACTCCACCATCAGGAACAGGTATAACCACATCAGCTTCAACAGGTTTAATGCGAGCAAGTTCTCTGCCCATATTTTTTCTAGCCTTGTAAACTGATTGACCAAAAACTTTTGAGTCAGGTCTTGCAAAATATACATACTCAAAGATGCAGTGTTTTGGAGTCGGTTCATAAACTTTTATGCTTTTAGGTGCTTTATCTTTTTCAAAGATAAGAAGTTCACCTGGTTGTACATCACGGATAAATTCGGCACCGATTAGGTCAAATGCACAAGTTTCACTAGCAACCACATAGCCACCATTTGCAATACGACCAAGGCTTAGAGGTCTAAAACCGTGACGATCACGCATAGCGAACATTTTAGTTCTGCTTAAAAAAACTAACGAAAATGCACCCTCAATTTTCTCAACAGCATCTATAATTCTCTCTTGAAGTTTCTCTTTTTCACTTTTTGCTATAAGGTGGATAAGATTTTCCGTATCCATATAACTTTGAAAAATCGCACCCTGTTTTATAAGTCTCTCTCTAACTTCATCGGCATTGGTAAGATTACCATTGTGGACAATAGCTATTTCACCTAAGTCATATCTGGCAAAAATCGGTTGAGCATCCAAGATAGAGTCATCTCCGGCAGTTGAGTAGCGAGTATGACCTATAGCACTTGTACCACTTAGTGTTTCAAGCTTTTTCTCATCAAAAACACGCATAACAAGACCACGCTTTTTGATAGTATGAAGTTTTTTTCCATCAGAAGAACTAATACCGGCTGCTTCTTGACCACGGTGTTGAAGTGCGTGAAGAGAAAAGTAAGCTAGTTTAGAAGCCTCTTTATGACCAAAAATACCTACAACTGCACACTTTTCATTTACATTTTCTAGCAAAATAGTTTCCTTATAAAAACTTTTTAAATATTAGGCAAATTATACTCAATCCAAAGTAAAAAAGAGTTTATTTTATAACTCTAAACAATCAGATATTGAGTAAAGACCAGCTTTTTTATCTGTTAACCAGCCACCAGCTCTTATAGCACCTTTAGAAAAAGTATTTCTGCTTGTTGCAGTATGATTTAACTCTATAAATTCGCCATCATTATAAAAACCAACAGTGTGACGACCAACAATATCTCCACCACGAAGAGCCATAACAGCTATTTCATCTTTAGTTCTTTCACCGATATTTCCATCTCTTCCACTTACTCTAACTTTGTCAATATCAAGATTACGACCTGCAGCTGCTGACTCACTAAGGGTAAGAGCAGTTCCACTTGGTGCATCTTTTTTATGTTTATGGTGCATCTCTACTATCTCTATATCAAAACCCTCTAATGCCCCAGAAGCCTGATATACAAGTTTGTTTAGAAGTGCTACACCTAAAGACATATTTGTAGCATATAAAATTGGCATCATTTCACTGGCTTGTTTTAAAAGATTTAACTGATGAGGAGTGAGTCCAGTTGTACCAATAACCAGAGGTTTTGGTGTTTTGATAGCCTCTTCAAGCAGTATTTCACATGCCTCGGGAAGAGAGAAGTCTATAACAACATCACACCCATTTAAAAAAGCTTTCATATCAGCTGTTACTAAAATAGATGGATCGATTGAAAAATCTAAATCATTTCTTACATAAACTGTACTAACACTCATATCTGGAGTCTCTTTTAAGTCTTCTAAAAGAAGTTTTCCAACTCTGCCACTAGCACCAAATACACCAACTTTTATCATTCATATTGCCTTATAAAATAGTTTTATGAATAATACCAAATCTTTGGTAGGATTTTGATTAAACTGCGTTTGATGTGGGAGAAGTTGTAGTTTCATTAGACCAAAAACAGATTTTGTTTTTTGCTTTTCTTAAGCCCATTTTTATGCCACCGTGACACATAATCTTTGCTACTTTTTTCCACATTGGGCGTTCGTAACATGGGTTGGGGCATTTTCGACACTTTGGTTTGTCATCAAATGGACATCCTTGAAGTCTAGCGATGCCGTAGTCTAGTGTCTCGGCACATTCATTACAGAGTAGTGCTTCAAGTGGTTCGGCTCGTTCACCTGCATATTTCAGTGTAATGGAGCGACCTTTTCTAGGAAGGTCGCTGTGCTTGTCCTCACAGTATTGAGAAACAAAAGAGGTTAGTATTGTAAGTTCTTGAGTATATTTTTCAAATGTCATAATAGACTTAGTTTAACAACTCATCAACGAAAGAGATAACCTGAAGTGCTGCTACTGCACCATCTCCGGCTGCACTAACGACTTGTTTTGGAGCTTCTACTCTCATATCTCCAGTTGCGTAAAGACCGGCTACAGAAGTTTTCATACTGATATTTACAAGAACTTGACCTTGTTCATTCATATCACATAAAAAACTGCCGTCTTCTTGGATAAGAGTTTGGTTATTTACATCATTTCCTACAAAAGTAAAAACACCGGGAACTTCGATGTTACGCAGTTCTCCATTGTTATTTTTAACTCTTATTCCTGTTACACCCATATTGTCACCATAGACTTCATCAGGAACAGAATTTAAAACCAATTCGATATTCTCAGTTCTTTTAACTCTATCTACTGTGTTTGGAGCAGAACGAAACTCTTCTCTTCTGTGGATAAGATAGACTTTTGAACAGATTTTAGAAAGGTAGAGAGCCTCTTCAAGAGCAGTATCTCCTCCACCGATTACAACTACTTCTTTTCCTTTATAGAAAAAACCGTCACAAGTTGCACATGTACTAACCCCACGACCAAAAAATTCGTCTTCCCCTGCAAAACCTATATGACGAGGACGAGAACCTGTACCTATAATAACGCTGTGAGCATCATCAATAGTTCCATCAGCTTTATGAATCTTAAAAACATCTCCCTCTTTACTAACACGAGTGATTTCAATCATATCATGTTTAAGCCCAAACTTTTGACATTGAGCAGGCCATGGCATCATCAAATCCATGCCGGTTATTTCTCCGGTAACACCTGGGTAGTTTTCTATCTCACTACTTGAAGTAATTTGCCCGCCAGGCATACCTTTTTCATACATAGTAACATTTTGCAAACCACCACGAGTTGTATAGAGTCCGGCAGTAAGACCAGCGGGTCCTCCACCTATAATTGCACAGTCAAGTATCATTATTACATTCCTTATAAAGAGTTAATTTCAGAAGTCAGTTCTTTCAAATTATCTAATTTTCGTATCATCATATTTAATTGCCCACAAAGGAACAAGTCCCTTTGTTTCGCTTGGAGCGCTGTGGTCACTAAAGTCAAGCTTTTTAAAGCTTGAATTATAATGAATCAATCTGTTGTGACAACTCTTTCAAATTATCTAATTTTCGTATCATACTATCTTGTTTATAAAGGGAATCTTTGTGTTTTTTTATAATAAAAATAGATGGGGATTCATAAATGTTAAATCTTTGAATAAAAGAGAGAGAATTTTTTGTTCCACTTCTTAAAAAAGTGGTATTTTTACTATTTTTTTGTACTTCATTATAGTAATCAATAGCTAAGATAGGTGTATTTAGATCTATTTGTGCGAGTTGTTTCATCGTATCTTTTTCTTTTGAGGAGTAAAATACTACTATATATTTTTTGGCGATTGGTTCGAATATATCGCTCTTCTCATAATAAACCCACTCTTTAAAGTTGATAAACTTATACTCTGAAAATTTGTAATTGAAGTAAGCAAAGGCAGCAGCTATCATAGCTGCACCGAAGAAAGAAGCTAGGAGGGTAGACAAAGAAAAGAGGCTTTTACCTCCTCTTTTTGCCACTACCTTTAACTTTTTAAGATTACGCTAAAAGAGCGTCGATTTTTTCAGTTAGAGCTTGTTTTGATTGTGCTCCAACAACTTGGTCTACCATCTCTCCATTTTTAAAGAACATGATAGTTGGAATAGAACGGATACCAAATTTAACAGCAATATCCTGCTCTTCATCAGTATTTACTTTACAGATTTTAGCTTTACCGTCAAAATCTTCAGCTAACTCTTCGATAACAGGAGCGATCATGCGACAAGGTCCACACCATGGAGCCCAAAAGTCTACTAAAGATACACCTTCACTTAAAGTTGCTTCAAAATCTGCACCAGTCAATTCTATATATTTACCCATTAGGATTTCCTTTTAAAAATTAATATGAAAGCATTATACAAGTGTAATCTTTAAATATATCTTTATAAAAAAAGGGAATTTAAAATTTAATAAATTCTTTTTTACGATTGTGAAAAATTGCACACTCTTTATAGCCAATCTCTTTTGCCATTTTTTCTACTTCATCACTAAAAAATGAAACTTGGCTTGGTCTGTGTGCATCTGAACCAAAAGTTATGCCAATGCCCAACTCAAAAGCTTGTTTGAGTAGTGAAAATGAAGGATATGCTTCTTTTATAGGTTTTCTAAATCCTGCTGAATTTATCTCTAAAACCATATCAGCTTTTTTTATGGCTAAAAGTGCATTTTTAGCAATCAAATTTATATCTTTGGTTGGCATGTATTTAAAAACTTTTATCAAGTCCAGATGACCAACTATATCAAAAAACCTAGTTTTTGCCATCTCTTCTATGGTGTCAAAATATTTTTGCCAAATTTCATCTATATTTTCATCTTCATATCTGCCTATAAACTCAGGATTGTCAAATCCCCAACCATCTATAAAGTGAACAGAGCCTATAAGGTAGTCAACTTTTGCATCTAATACCCTGCTATCCATATGTCCTTTAAGATAATCAACTTCATATCCTAAAGAGATATTTATCTTATCTTTATATTTTTCTTTAGCTTTTAAAACGCTCTCTTCATAGCTTTTCATCTGCTTAAAATCCATACGATATTTAGGGTCAAAATCCATAGGCGCATGGTCTGAAAAACCAAAATATTGTGTGCCATTTTCTATGGCTTTTTCGATATATTCAAACACTTCACCTTCGGCATGGTTACATAGTGAAGTATGGTTGTGTAAATCAACTTTCATTATTTCTC
>JAYELK010000113.1:0-11132 GCA_034717415.1 Campylobacterota bacterium
TTTTAACTGTGTTGAAAACTTAGTCATCTTTCTGCTCATATCTATACCCTCACTTTTTATTGTTTAATTTTACTCTTTTAGGAATTAAACTTTAGAAATAGTTGTTTGATTTCTCTGGGGTAGTATACTCTATCGCTCACAACCATCACACATCTCGCACACATATCCCTATCCCAATGTACTTTTACAAAATCAGTTTTAGACCTTTCTTCACAACCTGAAATAGATAAAATCAAGAACAAAGAACTAAAACTTAAAAACAACCACTTAAAATACTTCATTATCAAACCTTATAAATATCTAGAGCCAAACACCATTTTTTATATAAAAAACAATCGGATATAAGCTGAGTAATATAACATATAAAAAATTAAAGAGCATTGATATTTTATAATTTTTTATTATATTTTCCTGAGAATTTTTTATAAAGCCTGTCACTAAACCATAAAATGTTCCCACAAATAAAAGTGCATATATTAGATACCCTACATAGTAGTAATCACTCTGTAAAAAGCAGAATGGACAGTGATGAGTTGGAAGTTCATATATATATGTTCCAAAAAAGACTATCAGACTGACTATGGAAATAATTATAAAAAATAGATTACTTATAGCAAAAAGGTATCTCTGTTTTATAAGATAAAAAAGAACAATAAAAGCAAAATTACCATAAAAAAGATAGAGTAAAATATCATTATCTATTTTAAAAATAGATGATATAGCAGAGGTAGCAGAGCTTGAATATAGTGTTCCACAACAACTTACCATCTTATCAATATCTATGGAACTAAACATAATTCCCTCAAGGATTAACTCACTTATAAAAAGAAAAAAAGCCACTATAAAAACGCCAAATTTTATCTTTGTATATGGCTGATTTTCATGTTTTATGTCTTCACTATGAAGAACTAGCCAGTATGCAAAAATATAGATATTCATAATTTTAAGCATAAAAAGATAAGTTCCATAAACTGTAGCATCAACAACACCTGCTGCACACATAGCACCGGTTAATACATTGGAAATCTTATCAAGAGTAAAGATAAAAAATAGAAATAGAGGGACTTTTATAACAAAAATATACTTTATAATTGTAGCAGTCAGAAAACTCTGTTTTTCTAGTCTATACTGACTTTGACTAACAGAGTTCAGATCCCAACTTAAAAAGATTTTTATACTTAGTATAAAAGCGATAATACCAAAAAAAGCAAATATGACATTTAAGATAAGTATGGCTAAAACTTCAGGAGTAAGTATCATAAAACAATTTTTCCATTATGCACTTGTATCTCTCTATCAACAAAATCTAAATCAAAAAAGAGTGGATCGTGTGTAGCTATAACTATAGTTTTATTTAGTGCTTTTAACTCTCTTAAAATCTTTATAAAATTAAGTGAAAGCTTCTCATCAAGATTTGCTGTTGGCTCATCTGCTATAAGAATTTTAGGGTTATTAACATTAGCTCTGGCAATGGCAACTCTCTGCTGTTCACCACCTGAAAGATTTCTCACAATAGCCTCTTCTTTATGCGATATATTAAACATTTCACTAACTTTATCAAGCTTTTCTTTAACTTCATCAGCAGGTGGATTCAGTGGAACTAACGGAAGTATAATATTCTCTTTTACACTAAGTGTCGGTATGAGATTGTACTTTTGAAATATAAAACCAATATTGTCTCTTCTATAAACAGAAGCAAAATTATCTGGAAGTTTAGATATTTTTTTCTCATCAACTATAACCTCACCACTTGTAGGTTTAGAGAGAGCCGCTACAAGAGAGAGTATGGTACTTTTACCACTTCCACTTGCACCTTTTAAAACAACAAGTTCACCCTCTTTTATAGTTAAATTTACATTATCGAGTGCTATAACTTTATCATTTTTATTTAGTTCATATATTTTTGTTATATTTTTTAACTCTATCATTATCTTATAACCTCGTCAGCTTCTAGCGTTGCAACTTTCCAAGAAGGAATTATTGTTGCGGCAATATAGATAGGTACACTCAGGAAAAAGACTAAAAACATAGTTTGCACATCAAAAATAAACGGCAACTCAAAACTTGTTTTTAGTTGTGAGTAACCTACAAAAACATTTTGTAAAATCGGTGCTTGAAAAAGATATACAAAAGCAAAAGAGAACCCTACCCCAAGTGTATATGCAAGAAACGAGATAATAAATGATTCATAAAATTTCTCTTTTAGTACATCATCAACCCTCCAGCCAATAGCTTTAAGTATACCTATCTCTCTCTTCTCTTCACTGCTAAGTCCACTTGATTTATCATAAATAATTATAAAAAATGTAAAGAGTGAAACTATAAAAAGTGCCAAGAAAATCCCACTCTTATAATCAAAAATATTCTGATAACTCACTTTTAAATCCTCAGAACTTATAATCCTGCTATCTGGATAAATCGCTTTTATTTTTGATACTATCATAGGTATCTCTTCGGGGTTTGCAACCTTAACTACAATATCAGTAGCCTTTGATTCATCTATCTCAAAAATCTCTCTAATACTATCTTTTGACATAACAATTATATCATTTGATTCAAGTTGTGTATCAGCATCAAAAACACCGGCAATATTTACTTTTTTTAGAGTTCCGTCTGGCTTTATAAAGTTAAAATACTCTTTATAGTAACTCTCTTTCATTGTCTTTTTAACACCATGCCCTACTACCATAGATGGATCACCATCCATTTCATCAAGGTTGATTTTTACAGCTATCTTCTCAAAACTATCTTTATACTGTTTTTCATACTGCTCAATTCCAACCACACTAAAGTTTACACCGGCATTTTCAAAATAATAGTAACCCCAAACTCTAGCAACAGCATCACTAACTCCGGCAATCTCTAATATATCATCAACTGCATCAACATCTATATCATAGTGTCTTCCAGCCTTAATTTTTTGTACAATTATTTGAGGAAGAGTATCAACCGTAGAATCTAACTCATATCGTATAGAGTTAGTTATAAAAAAGACAGAAGTTAGTAAAAATGTTAAAAGTGTAAAAACAAAAAGTATAAAAAAGCTTTTTGATTTTTGTCTTAAAATTGCGTTGATTGCATACTCAATTAGGTAGATATTTATCTTATTTTTCATTATTTTTCTTTATGGCATGTGGATTTGTGGCTCGTGAATGTGAATGTGAAATAGCATAGGTAGATGGAAAATACTCTCTAAGAGTTCCATCATCTTTATATATAGAAAACATATCACTCATACTTCTATGTCTAACGAAAGTTGCTTCTGTGGAGATAGAAAGATCAGGAAGTCCAACTAACTCTACAAATGCTATTTTTTTCTTTAGCAGATCGCTACTCATACTTTTTTCACTCTCAAGATAGAGAATTTCTACAGCTATAAAACTAAAAAGAAATAAAAATATATATGAGAGATATTGACTTTTTTTATTCATCTAATTTATAAACTTCTTTCTCTTTTATATTTTTAAATTGAATAATTTTTGTTCCTCTATGGTCCATATAAAAACTTTTAGCATCAGATTCATTCGCAAAAGGAATCAACTCATTTCCCATAGGTCCATAAACATCACTGCCTATAACAAAGTAAGCTGTTCTTGGATCAATTGCTTTTTGAGAATAATAATCAGTCACTAACATATTGCTAATATTTTCTCTTGTTGATGTTTTATAATTTCCCCATGCCATTGGGTCAAAGTAAAACTTCATCATATCTTTTACACCGTCAAACGAGTAGTGATGCTCATGATCATTATGTTTATAAAAAATTTGTGCAGCCCATCTTGGATATTTATAAGTAAACATTCCACATACGGGACATTTTTCATCTTCAGTAACCTTTACAGTTCCCTCTATATCACCCAAATCACCAAATCTTTTTACTTCCCACAAATATAAAGATAGAGCTTGAAGCTGTTTCTCTTTAAGAGGTTTGCAGAGTTTTTCATTTTTTATAGCTGATTTTAGTTCATTTATCTCAATATATTCCGTTGGGTCTATATCTTGATTACACATTTTTTCAAAGATTTTTTTACCCATCGGATAGATTTTTTTCTCTTTTTTCTTCTTTATCATAGCTATATCAGATTTTAGAGACTCTTTTGCAGAGTTTAAAGCCGTATCAAAATCTACAACTTTTCCCTTATATTTTTTAACAAACTCATCTGCATCATCTTTTAAAGCAAAGGCGAGTTTACTTACTTTAGTCATTGTTCCCTTTACCTTAGAACCAAGAACATAAAAAGCCGTCGAAGCATCTATGAGCTTTTGACTCTTTGCATCTATAACTTTTATGCTCTTTGTATCTATCCCATACTCCTGCATATCTACAACAAGACATCTAATAGAACAATATTGTCGTGGAGTACCATTTTTAAGTTCTGAGGCATGTGAAGTCTTATAAAACATTTTAAGATTCATCCCGCAAACAGGACACCAAAACCTCTCCTCTCCTTTTTGAACTAAGACCGGTTCAACAGAAGCCATTTTTGTAAAAGCTTTTGCATTTAAAGTGATTGAGGCTAGTAGTAAAAAAGTTATTAAAAGAACTGTTTTTTTGATTAACATAAACTTTCCTTACTATCTTCTACCTAAGTAGATTCCAACAGCTTGAAGTTTTTTACCCTTCATATCTCCACAAATTTTACTTGATTTAACAAAGGCTTTAGCTTCGGCAGTCGAGTTGAATTTAAGGTCAGTTTTTTTACACATTTTATTGTATATTTTCTTACCCATTTTTGCCATTTTTGCCTGTTTTTTGGCAACCATTTTCATCTCTTTTTCTAAGCCTTTTGAAGCAACCTTGTAAGCACCTTCAAAACTCATAACTTTTCCACCAAACTCTTTTGAGAATTTTTCAGCATCTTTTTTATCAGCAAAAGCATACTTGCTTTTCATACTCATAGTACCTTTTTTACTACTGCCGACTACATATGTAGCTTTTGTTGCATCTATAAATTTTAAAGAAGTTACATCTACAACTTTTATATCTTTTAAATTAGCACTATTTTTAATATTTTCTTCTGCGAGACAGTGAATAGAACAGTATTGTTCAGTCTTTGCATTATGATTAGCAGCATGATTTGTTTTATAAAACATTGGAAGAGTCATACCACAAGTTGGACAAAACATTTTAGCTTTACCCTTTTGTAAAATAGTAGCTTTATCCATAGAAACACTCTGAAACATTTTCTTCTGTTTTTTAGCATGACTATTAGCTTTACCCTCGTTTGAACTTACGCCATATACTAAAGAACTTAACACCAACAGAACAACCATAATCTTTTTCATCTTATCTCCTGAAATTTAATTAGGGTCATTATATAAAATAAGTGTTAATTTTGTATTAATTCATAGACATCCATCGGCATTACTGCTAATTCATCAGCTATATTCTTAATTTTGCTATCTGCTCCAACATCAGTTATGCCCTTTTCTTTTAGTAGTTTTATGGAATGAGACAGATCTATCCTTTTCATATCACTTAAATCTTGTAGTGTTTTTCTTCCTAATCTTTCTATCCCTTCTGCTTTAGACTTTAAACTATTTGCTTTAATAAGTTTATATATATCATTTGGTGCTATTTTATTATTTCGTGCAATAGTTTTAAGTGTTTGATTCTCTTGAAAAACAACACTGTTTTTTTCTAAAACTGCTATGGCATGTGAAAGTTCTATACCCATTTTTCTACAAAAAACCTTAAGTTTTGTTTCTTCGGCATGTCCATAAGGTGGCTCTCCATATTGCTTTGTCCAAATACTTTTTATATCTTCACCAAAAGATATAAAACCCTTAAATGGCTGAATCGGCATAAGTGTACCAACCACAAAAACAACATTTAATCCAAGAGCAATAAGAAACTCTTTTTTTGTAAAAGAGACCTTTTTTGCCTTGTCTTTCATGTAGCTGACTATCGGTTTCCAATTGTAGTAGATATGCAAAGATGCAAAAACCAAAAAAGAGACCATTGAAGTTGTATGAAGTTCTCCATATTGACCTTTTGAAAGACCAAAGAGATGCCAGTCAGCCCAGTAAGCAACTCGTCCATGTGGAACAATAAAAAGCATAACCCCAGTGTAACTCATAATTAAAAAAGAGAAACCTAGCGTTAGAGATGTAATTTTTTTCAAAATGGTCTCCCCCTTCTATTGGCAGGCGTCATATTTCTGTTATTTCTATACAAATCTAAAATCCAAGTAGAAATTTCATCCAAATCTTTATCTGCAAGGTGTCCATATGCAGGCATCTCTGTATCTGCAAAGTTTCTATATTTCCCTTTGCTTCCATTTTTAATACTATCTATAATTTTAAGCTTTGCGTCATTGCCATACCATTTTAGATTTTTTCTAGCAGTACCTTTAAATGCCGGAGCCAATTTTTTGCCCATAATATTATGACATTCCATACAGCCATTCTCTTTAACAAGAGTCTCTCCACTCTGTGCAGATAAAACAGTAACTGTTGCTAATGCAACTAAAAGTATCTTTTTCATGATAGCGTCCTTATAATTCAGTTATAAGAATAGTATCAAAGATTTGTTAGGGGAGTATTAAGGGGAAAAGATTAGGCTCTTCGTAAAAGCATCAGTCTTCTGATAAAAAGAACAAGCAAAGCAACAGCTAAAATCTTAAAATCTATCTCACTGGCTATATGAATATTATCAAATGTATCACTCTTCGTTGCTTCAGCTCCAAGGGCTTGCATAGCTAAAATCTTAGGAGAGTAGACTGCACTAAACATAAGTGATGAAAAAACAACTGTTAGCGCTGCGGCAAAAGCAATAGCATCTCTTTGACCCATTTTATAAATTATAAATTCACAAAACACCACTACAAATGCTACAAAATAGATCCAATAAGTAAATCTATGAAATATCTCACCCATAATAATTCCGGCATTATAACTATCCATCAACATACCGACTAAAATCCTGTCTGTATTAAAAATAACTGGAGCAACAATAGCACCTAAAACTATGACAGCACCAAATGTTGCTGCCAATATAACCAAATAACTAAAATCTAAATAAATATTTCTTGTCAAACTCTATAACCTTAAGCTAAAGCCTCTATCAAAATCACTAAGATCTTTGTAGAACTCTAAATTTTTGTAATTTTTCTCTTTTAAAAAGGTTGTAATTTTACCCTTTTGGTCATAACCCATCTCACAAGTAAAAAAGTTAATCTTTCTCTTTAAGACTTCATCAAGAAGTTTTTTTATTATCTCATCACCAACTTCTCCACCAAAAAGAGCATTTTGAGGTTCATAAGATAGATTTGATTCTAATGAGACTCCATTTTCTATATATGGAGGGTTACAAACTAAATAATCTACATGCTCACTTATGGGTTCTAAAAGTGAACCTAGCCTCAACTCTATCCTGTTTTGAAGTCCAAATTTATCTATATTTATCTTTGTGACTTCTATGGCATGTGAAGATATATCTACTGCTATAAACTTAGCATGTGGAAATTTCTTTGCTAATACTATTGAAATTATTCCACTTCCAACACCAACTTCAACAAAAGTCATCTTGGCATGTGGATTTGAAACATTTTCAACTACTTTATCTATAAGTATTTCAGTCTCAGGACGAGGAATTAAAGCACCTTTATCTATGTAAAACTCTTCGCTATAAAAACTCACTCTGTTAGTTATGTATTCAAAAGGTTCATTTTTCGCTCGTCTATCAACCCACTCATAAAGTCCATCCAAATCTTTTACATGCCATGATTGATTTGTAATTAACCAGAGTTCATCTACGCCTAAATGAGCCATCAAAAGAAGTTGTGCTTCTCTTGAGGCTCTTGGAATATGAGGACTCAGAGTTGCAGTTATATCTCTTAAAACATCTTTTACTAAATCTCTGCTTGGCATGTTCCCTCTAAAGCACTTTTATCGGCTTCTCCGACATCAGCACCAAGCTCTTTTAATCTCTCTAAGACTGGAGGATGAGTATAGTGAAAAAAGATATACAGAGGATGAGACAATGGAAAACTTTTGTTTTCTGTCACTAACTTTTTAAGTGCATTTGCAAGTTCTATCGCTCCAGCTGGACCACCAAGTTCACTTCCCATTTTATCAGCTTCATACTCATTATGACGACTTACTACACCCATAATAGGCATCATTATAAAACCTAAAACTGGCATAAAAAGTAGTAATAAAATCATCATAAGATATGGGGTTTCACTCATTCCAAGTTCTAAAAAAAGAGACTCAGGCAAGTTACCAAAAAGAGCAAACATTGCAAAAAGCATAGCACCGACAAGTCCAATATTTTTATATATATCTCCATGTGCAAAGTGACCCAACTCATGTCCCAAAACAGCAAGTAGTTCTTTAGTTGTAAGTTTAGCTATAAGAGTATCAAAAAGTACAACTCTTTTAGCTTTTCCAAATCCACCGAAGTAAGCATTCAATCTTGCATCTCTCTTAGAAGCATCACTCACAAATACACCGGAACTTACAAAACCTGTCTTATCCATAAGTTTTTTTATCTCATCATCCAACTCTTCATCTTCAAGTGGAGTCAATTTATCAAAAAACATTGCACGAAAAGCCGGATAAAGCATATTTATCAAAATCACAACACTAAAGATAAACACAAAACTCCACAACCACCAGAGAGTAAAACTTGTTATAATCAAGTAGATTCCCCAAACAACCAAAGAACCAAAAACAAGTGTCATAACAAATGAAATAAGAGTATCTTTTATCCATTGTGCTTTAGTAGAGTTGTTAAATTTAAATGCCTCATCTAAAACAAATTTTTCATAATAGGAAAAAGGTAGTGAAATCAGAGAATTTATAACTAAAAATCCCATAACTATTGCTATATTCATAAGAGCTTCATTCTCAAAAAAGAGGTTGCTTTGCAAATATGAAATACCAAAGCCTATCCAAGCTATAAAAACTAAATAATCAACAAAAGAACTTACTATAGAAAGTTTCTCTTTTGCCACAGCATAATTTCCGGCAATTAAAAATTTTGTATCCGAAAGTAGAACTGCTTTTTTTCTTTTTGCTCTGTTTATATAACCTATCTGCATAACACTTGTATAGATTGATATAAGAACGAAGAGACTATATATTGCGACCATTGTCATTAACATTAAAAGACCTTAAAAAAATTTTGCAATTGTACCATTATTTAACCGGTACTTTTTTTAATGTTTTCTCTATTGCTACCCTGTCTGCATCACTGTCAAAAACGCTATTTATAACTAAATAGATCACACCTAAAAGAAGTCCACTTAATATAACAGCTAGTACAACTCTCTTTTTCTCACCTTTTAAAGTGTCATAATCACTTATATCTTCTAATCTTGGCTCACTCATATTTTTTCCTTTATGATAAAATTTGACATATATTAACAAAAGCTTAACACAATAAGCATACAATATTAAAGTTAGTACGACGATTTAAGTAGATTTTTTGCTTTATTTTGTCGTCAATAAAAGGTTAATTATGATTTTAAATGAACATGTAAAAAAAGTTTACAGGATGGGAGAGGTAGATTTAACTGTTATTAAAGACCTCAATCTTGAGATTAACTATGGTGAATTTGTTGCTATTGTTGGACCTAGTGGAAGTGGTAAAAGTACAGTTTTAAATCTCTTAGGCTGTCTTGACAAACCTACTGAAGGGAAGATACTTATAGATAAAACTGACATCACGAAACTCTCTTCTACAGAATCGGCAAATTTTAGAGGGGAGAACATAGGCTTTATCTTTCAAAGTTTTAACCTCATACCTGTTCTCTCTGTTTATGAAAATATAGAATATCCTCTGATTATGATTCAAAATCTACCTCAAGAAGAGCGTCATGAAAGAATTATGAAACTACTTGAAGAGGTAGATATGCTTGACCAAAAAGATAAGTTTCCAGACCAACTTTCAGGTGGACAGCGTCAAAGAGTTGCTATTGCTAGAGCTTTGGTAACAAAACCTAAGATAGTATTTGCAGATGAGCCTACAGCAAACTTAGATACAAAAACATCTAACCAAATTATCACACTTATGCGTAACATCCAACAAGAATTTAACACTACTTTTATCTTTGCTACACACGATGAAAAGATTGTTACTGCAGTTGATAGAATCATCACTTTAGTTGATGGTATCATTACAGATGACAGAAGGGTTGCATCATGAAAAATATAATTAAAATTTCATTTAGAAATCTGCTTAGAAGTGGCAGAAGAACAGTTTTAACGGCTAGTCTGATTACTATTGGAGTAATGTTTGTTTTGGTATATGCAGCACTCTCTGGAAGTTTTAAAGCCTATATGGTTGGACAAGTTACAGACTCAATGCTCGGTCATATACAGATACATAAAAAAGGCTATATCGCCTCTGTTGACAACCTCCCGTTAGATAAAAATATAAATCAAAAACAGCTAAACAGAATCACAGAGTTACTGGATGAAAACAAATATATCGAGAGTTATACTTTTAGACTTAAATTAGGAACAATGTTTTCCAACTATACAGCTTCAACAAATATAAGACTAAATGGCATAGACCCGCAAAGAGAGGCTAAAACTCTACCTCTCTTTGCTTCTCGAATAGAAGGTGTTGATGCTTCCTCACTTCAAGAGGGCAGTATTATAGTTCCAGAACTTTTAGCAAAAGGGATGAAAGTCAAAAAAAATGACACCATTGTTCTTGTTGGAACAAACCAAAAAGGTTCAGTAAATGGTCTTAACTTCAAAGTGGCAGGTAGCATAGAACCTATCTCTGGACCTGGAGGAAGAGATGGTTACATTCATATAAATGATGTTAAAAAACTGCTTAGACTAAAAAATGCAGAGGTAAGTGAAGTTGTAATTCGCTTAAAAGATCTGTCGCATCTAAAACAAGTGATGCAGATGCTAAAACCACTAAGTGAGATAAAAAATCAAAAAGATAAACCAGTTTTTGAGATCCACACTTGGGAGAAACTAAGTCCATTTTATAACATTGTAAAGATGCTTGATATTATGGATATTTCTATAAAAATTATACTTAGTCAGTCCTGAAAAACCAACTTTTACCAAAGTATCCTAAAATAATTTCACTTATTATTTAGCAAACAGATTTTTCATCAAGAATAAATATTGAAGGAGTAGGATACTTTTTTGTATTTCTTCCA